>JAZLJP010000189.1:0-10117 GCA_045617985.1 Kiritimatiellia bacterium | reverse complement strand
GGTACATCGACCGCACGACCGGCCGCCTCTACCTGTGGCCGCCTGCGGACCTTCCCGCCCACGCGACGTGCGTGCTCGGCCGGACCGACGTTCCCTTCCTCTCGCTCGACGGCGTGACGGATTTCGAACTCCGCGGCTTCGTTTTCCAGCACGGACGCGGGAACGCGATCATTGGCCGCAACCTCGCGCGCGTGACGCTCGCCGGCAACGTGGTGCGCCGCTTCGGCATCTCGGGCTTCACCCTCTCCGACTCGCATCGGGTCACGCTGCGCGGCAACGTGTTCGACACGTTCGGCAATGCCGCGCTTCTCTTCACGGGCGGCGACCGCGCGACGCTCGCGCCGGCGGACTACATCGTGGAGAACAATCTCTTCTCCCGCTCCGGACGCCGGAAGCGCACCTACGCGCCCGGCATCAACGGCCTCGGATGCGGCATGACGATTCGCCACAACCATTTCCACGACATTCTCTCCTCCGCCATGCGCCTCGACGGCAACGACTTCGTGGTGGCCTCGAACCTCGTTGAACGCGTGGTCACGGAGTCGGACGACCAGGGCGGCGGCGAATCCTGGGGCAACCCCACCTATGCGCTGCGCTTCGTCCACAACATCTGGCGCAACATCGGTAGCGGCGGCAAATGGACCCCTTGCGGCCAGGCGGGCATTCGCCTTGACGACGCGATCTCCAGCACGTTCATCTACGGCAACCGCTTCGAGAATTGCAGCTTCGGCCAGTTCGGCGGCGTGCAGATCCACGGCGGCCACAACAATACGGTGGATAACAACCTCTTCACCGGCTGCCCGCGCGCAATCTCCTACACGCCCTGGAATCCCGCCGGCTGGAAGAACTTCGTGAGCCGCCCCAACATTTCGCCCTTCTTCACGAACGCCACCTACACGGCGCGCTACCCGAACTTCGCGACGCTCCCCACCGCGCCCGCGCCGAACCGCTTCACGCGCAATATCGTCGTGGGGAAAACGGCGGTGCACGGCTCTGCCCCCGCCGCGCGCTGCATCTGCAACGTGAGCTTCAGCGCGAAGCCGAGCGACGCCCAGCTCGCCGCGCTTGAGTTCCTCGATCCGCTCCCCCCGGAATCCGCCATCGGCCCGCGGAACGACGATCCGTTCCTCAGGCAGGCCCGATCCGCCCTCGCCGTTCTGACGACGATCGACAGGGAATGAAATCAAAGAGGGGAACGGACTCTATCGCCCGTTCCCCTCTTCGTTCGCCCCTCCCGCGCCTTTTTACTTGCAGGCGTACGGGCGCACGTTGTTGATGCCCTTCATCATCTCCGCGAACATCGGCGGCGTGAGGCTCTGCGCGCCATCGCAAAGGGCGTGCGGCGGATCGTTGTGGACCTCGATGATGAGGCCGTCCGCCCCGATCACCGTGGCCGCCATCGAAAGCGGCGGCACGAGCGAGGCAACGCCCGTCGCGTGCGAGGGATCCACCACGATCGGGAGATGGCTCTTCCGATGCAGGAGCGGCACCACCGTGAGGTCGATCGTATTGCGCGTGGCCGTTTCGTAGGTACGAATGCCGCGCTCGCACAGAATCACATTCGGATTGCCGCTCGCAAGCACATACTCCGCGCTCATGAGCAGCTCCTTGATCGTGCCCGAAAACGCGCGCTTGAGAAGGACGGGCTTCTTCGTATGCGCGCCCACTTCCTTCAGCAGCTCGTAGTTCTGCATGTTGCGCGCACCGATCTGGAGGATATCCACGTCCTCGAACAGCTCGAGCTCGCGCGGATCCATGATTTCGGAAACGATCGGAAGCCCCGTCTCCTGCTTCGCGACCTTGAGGAAATCGAGGCCCTGCCTGCCGAGACCCTGGAACGCATACGGCGACGTGCGCGGCTTGAACGCGCCGCCGCGCAGAAGCGTTGCGCCTGCGGCTTTCACGGCCTTCGCGATCGCCACGACCTGCTCTTCGCTTTCCACGCTGCAGGGGCCGGCGATGACCTGGAAGTTGCCGCCGCCGAACTTCAGCGGCGAGCCCCCCTTCACCGGCACTTCCACAACCGTATCCTCCGGGTGGAACTGACGATTCACGGCCTTATAGGGCTCCTGGATTCGCTTGACGGACGCCACCGTATCGCTCATCGCCGAAAGCATGCCTTCGTCGATGCGCGACACGTCGCCGATACAACCCACGATCGTCTGGCGCTCGCCCACGGAGACATGCGGCGTTACGCCACGTTCCTTCAGCCACGCCTCAAGTTTCTCGAGCCGTTCCTGGCCAGCATCTTTGCGGATTACAATGATCATCTATCAAATACTCCATTCACCCCATTAAGTTGATTGCAAAGCAGATGTTGGAGACGCCACACGCCTCCAACATCCGCTTAAGTCGCCCCAACCGGCTTAGACCTTCATCTTCGAGAGGTCGATGCTCAGATCGAGTTTCGGCTTCGCCGTCTTCCAGCCGCCGCGCGTGAAGTCCGGCACGTCCATCGACCGGCCGCGGTTGCGGGCAGAGGTCTCGGTAAGCTCGCAGAGGCAGCACCAGCTGGCGAGGTCATACACGTTCATGTCGAGCGGCAAGCCGTTCTGCAGGCAGTAGGCGAGGCGCAGCACCATCAGGTAGTCCATGCCGCCATGCCCGCCGATCTTCTTGGCGATCTCGCCGGCCTGCTTCCAAAGCGGATGCTTGTACGTGTTGCGGATGCGCTCGGTTTCCTTGTCGTTGAAACCGTGGGCGCTCGTGCAATCGTCCTTCGCAAGCGCGATGCGCAGCGGGTAGTCCATCAAGATGCCCTTCGTGCCGGAGAGCGTGTTGATGCGGCTGTAGGGACGCGGGCTCGAAATGTCGTGCTGCACCATGATGGTACGGCCGAGCGCGGTCTTGATGATGGAGGTGTTCATGTCGCCCATGTCCACCTTCTGGTGTTCCATCCAGATGCCCTTGCGGTTCCTCCGGCCGAAGGTCTCGAAGCCGCGCTGCTTGGAGTCGACGGAAACGACGTAGTCGAAACGGTCGCCGCGGTTGATATCCATGCACATCGCAATCGGCCCGAGGCCATGCGTGGGGTACGCATTGCCGGCGTGCTTGATGTTGTGCCGCAGGCGCCACTCGTTCCAGTAGCCGCCGCCGCCGGTAGCCTTGTTCCACACGCCGTAGTTGTACGAACGCAGATCGTGGATGTACGCACCCTCGCCATGAACGAGGTCGCCCATCAACCCGAGACGCACGAGGTTGAGGCAGAGCATCTCGCTCTCGCCGTAGCAGCAGTTCTCGAGCTGCATGCAGTGGCGCCTGGTGCGCTCCGAGGTCTCGACGAGCTGCCAGCACTCTTCAACCGTGAAGGCGCTCGGCACTTCGGTGACAACGTGCTTGCCGTGCTCCATCGCGTAGAGCGCGATCGGCACGTGCAGCTCCCAAGGGGTGCCATTGTAGACGAGATCCACGTTCGGGTCTTCGCAGAGCCGCTTCCAGTCCTCGGGGAATTCCTGGCCGTCACGATAGCCATAGGCCTTCGGCGTTGGAGCGCCACGCCGCTTGAGGTTGTTGAGCGCGTTGTTGAGACGGTTCTTCGTGATGTCGCACACCGCCGTGACTTCGCAACCGGGGATGGAGGCAAAGTGCAGCGCATTGGCACCGCGGCCGAGGCCAACCACGCCAACACGGAGCTTGGCAAACGGCTTATCCGCAAAAGCCGTCATCACACCTTCCGCGCCCGGGAAGCCCTGCTTGACCTGCGCCATCGCCCCGGCGGCGATTGCCGCAGCACCCATCCAGGCCGTGCCCTTCAGAAAGTTTCTTCTGCTCTGATCCATTTGATTGTCCTTACTTTGACAGTTGTTGTAGAAAATTCGTCACGCCGACATTGGTATCTTACCACAAATCACACGATTCGGTCAATCTCGTTTTGCACAAACGGAAAACCCGAGGTCGCGCCAAACGCGTGCGCGGGCGTTGCCACCGTAGCGCGGATTGCCATAATACCCTAGTTTCACATGGGTTAAAAGCGTTTTAAAGAAATCGGGATAGGTTTTCTCCACCTCCGCCGCCGGCCGGCCGCGAAGATGCCTGAGATGGGCGCGATAGAGGCCGCGCGAGGCGGCGGGCGCCGCGCCGGGCGCGAGCTGGCGGTCGAGAAAGGCAACGACGCCCGCCGCACGCGCGCCGGGAAGCAGCTCCTCCACGAGCGTCTCAAGAGCGGCCGCCTCACCCAACGAGAACGTGAGCCCGGGCGAATCCGGCATCGCACCGAGCCGATCGATGAACGGCGCCCCGAAATAACCCGCCGCCAAGCCGGCAAGCGCGGAAACGCCAATGAAGGCACGGCGACTTGCGCCACGCGGGCCTCGGCCCAAGGCAACCACACCGCCCATTCTCTCCGCTCCTAGAGCTTCGCGATCAGCTCGCGAATCGTCCGTTCGCGCGCTTCGATGGCCTCGCACAGGCGGAACTGCACGCGCGCACGGTTGAGGTTCTGCCCCGGCTGACGCACCTTGAAGTAGCGATCGCCCGCCAGATAGTCCTGGAAGAAGCGCAGCCCAAGCTCGAACGGCAACAGGCGAATCGCATCGTAAAGGTAGGCGCGGTCGGCCGCCGTCAGGAATGCGCCCGCCTCTTTCATGTACCCCTTCATGAAGGCGAGGAAGAGGTTTTCGTCGAACGAGACCTTGCCGAGGTTGAGCTCCTCTTCGCCGGCGGGGTTGCAGATCGAACGCACGGCATCGCCCACGTCGATGTGCATCAAGCCCGAGGAGACCGTGTCCAGATCGATCATCGCCACGCCCTTCCCCGTGAAGTCGTCGATCATGATGTTGTTCACCTTGGGGTCGCCATGGAACATGCGTTTCTGGAGCTCGCCCCTCGCCTCGGCCTTTTCAAGCGACACGGCGAACACCCGCCGTTCCTCGATGTACTTCGCAAGGCGCTTCGCCTCCATCGAGGCAACGAGAATCTCGTGGGCGCCGGCATCTTCAAGCGTGGCATCGTACTGCGCAAGGTAGCCGCTCGTCACATGAAAACCGGGAAGCGGATTGACGATCGACGCGGGATCCATGTCGGAGACGAGGTAGTGGAAGTGCCCGAGCACCGCACCGCATTCGAGCGCATGCTCCGGGCTCTGCGCCGTGTCGAAGGCATGGGCGGAAAGGATGCGCGTGATGACGCGCCACATTTCGCCGTTGTCGTCCGTCACGAAATCCGCCCCCTCTTTCGTCTTCACGATGCGCGGCATCTGCCACACGCGATCATCGCGATCGCTCTTGGCATCCGCCTCAAGCTTCTCATGACAATGCAGGGTCACGTTGTGCATGTTCCGCATGAGCGTCTCGGGCTGGGTGAACACGGCACGGTTCACCCGCTGGAGGACGACCTGCGTTTCCGTGAACGTATTGCGGAAGACCGCGAGAAACGTATCGTTGATGTTCCCGTTGCCAAAGGGGACGAGCGTCACGAGCCGCCCCTTCACGTTGAATTTGTTGACAAGCAGCGAAAGATTCATCGTGTTTATTCCCGACTGGGTTTGAGAAAGAAGAGCGCATCGGCAATCGCCCAGGCATCGTCCATCGCCATGCGCTTGTATTCATGCCCGGCGCCCCAGGAGTCCGTGTAGACGATCTCCTTCTTCGCATCGTTGTAGCCGATGATGAGCCGCATGTGCCCGCCGCTCGCCTGCGGAATATCCGGCTCCGGAATGAAGCCGAGCGTCACGCCCCAGAAAAGCGGCACGCCCGCATTGACCTGCTCGTGGAGCACTTTCAAGAACGTCTTGTACTTCGGGCTTTTCGCCTTGACGGCCTTCACCACGTCCGCCTCCATCGCCTCCCGCGCCGCGTTCGCGTCAATGGCCGTGCCACGCGCATAGACGCGGCGCGTGATGATCTCCTTCTTCATTTTCTTCGCCATCTTGTTGTAGTTCTCGATTTCCTTCTCGAACTGCGCCACCTGGTCGTCCATGCCGCGGTTGAAGGCCCCCACGGCGACGTTTGTATTGAGACCGTACTTGCGCCCGATTTTGCTGATCGTTTCGAACATCGAGGCAATGGAGGTACCCCCGCCCGCCGTCGAGCCCGCGCTCGCGCCGATTTCATGCTCGTCCACCATCTGGCCGAAATACCGCAACACGCGCTCGCTCGTCGCCACCGCGCAATAGCCCTTCTGCCCCTGGTCGACCATCGGCACGTTCGAGATGTACACGTCGCCCGCCACCGCCTTCGCAGGCTTCTCTTCCGTCGTTGCCGTCACCTTGACGACGTTCTTCTTGATCGTACCGCGTCCCTGCGCTTCCTTCTTCGCCCCGAGCGCGCTCTTCACCGCCGCCGCGCCGCCCGCCGCGTTGACGAGCGTCACGCGCACGAAGTCGGCATCCGCCCCGCCGCCCTTCGCCTTCTTATAGCGCCAGGTGAGCTGCGCAGCCGCCGGTTCGCGCGTCTTCCAGGTGATCGTCTTCTGGAGAACGCCGTCCCCGAGATTCGTCGATTCGGGCGAAGGCGCACGCACGCCTTCGGGCGTCAGTTTCTCCCGCACGGCCTTCAGCATCGAGAGGAGAGAGGCCGATTCAAGCGGCTTATCGGCATCGCCCTTGTTGTAGAGCGAAAGCTCGAGCCGCGCCACGCCCGCATCGCTGAACCAGATGCGCGTTTCATAGACGTCAAGACCGTAGAACTTCACGTTCCCGGCCTTGATGGCGTTCGCGGCGTCTTCCTTGTCCTTTTCAAGAAACCGGAAATAATTCTTCTGATGCGCCGCCACAAACGCCGCCCCCTTCTGCCGCCACGCCTCGGCCTTGGCGAAATCTTCGCCAATTTCATACGGCACCTTCGCCGTGGGGATGAGGGGCTTGCCCATCGCCGCACATGTCGCCAGAAGGACAAGAGCATTCAACGCACACTTCAACATCTATTCAATCCTCTTTTTTCTTTGCACAACAAATCTGATGGAATCAACGGCATTCACGCGCGAGAACGTCCACGGTCACATCGCGACTCTGCGTCCAAATGCGGTAGGGATCCAAATCCAAACACTTACGGGCATCATGGTTTCCACCGAAATCAAATCCCGGTGCACCGTTGAAAACTGACATCAAAGCCACAAAGGTCCGTTCATCTTCAAGTCGCCTGAACAGGTTTTCACCGCCTCGAATCAAAGGCCGACAATCGAAATCACGGATCCGGCCGTCATTAAACCAAACCCGCATCGTACGAGCTCCGCCCTCGCAAATCGGCACCGCCTGGATGGCGAAAAGCTCCATTTGCTCATCGGTTCCCGATTCCTGTCGGTATTGACGAAGGTCTGAGAGGAGATCATTCATCCGTTTTCTCCTTAACGAAGAGGCGCAATCGGCTCCAAGGCAAGACCGGCCCGCACGGCTTCCCAACGCTCCATCAATTCATCACGATGGAGCTCTTCCCAAGCTTCTACGAATTTCAGCTGCCGTGTGGGCAAACTTCCACTGATGACATTCCCCGTTCCGATTTCAACCTTCGCTTCGCGCCCGGCATATTGAACGTGAAAATGCGGCGGCAGATGATCATTCGACCGAAAGATCACCACTAAACCGTAAAATCTAGAAACTTCATCCATGCCAAAATTATAGCAAAAGCCATCTGCCGTATCAAGGACGGAAGAGGACGTTTTTGTAAAATGTAAAATAAATCCTCCGCCTTCACACTCTTTACATTCTCCATTTTACATTTGCATGGCCTCCGTATGTACAACATCAACGAATCGTCAATACCAATGCGTCACGGCCGCGCTTTGCGGTGATGGTTGTCGATGCCAAATCTGGTCCAGATACGCGAACGCGAAGGTGTGTTAGATTGGAAACCACGGTACTCTCCGAAGCAAATAAACCCTCAGCCACCACTTCAGATCCTTCTTCACCAATTTTCCACGAATCGGCGGCTCCTCGACGACCTGGCTTCAACGCAAGCGAAAGAGGAATGTCGCTTGGGAGATATTCGGACGAAGCAAGGACTTCGCCCTTCCCATCTCGAAGAGAGAGTGAATGATTCGAGTAGGAAATGGCGAACGTCGATTCGTCACCGTCAAAACCGCAGCGGCAATAAAGGCCAGCGTCATTCACAACCTCCTTCTCCAATCGTAATCTGGCGCAACGGCTGTTCTGCCTCATGAAGTTGATTCGTGAGTGAAATGAATCGTTTTTTTATGAATATCATATTGGCGTTTTCAGTCACATTCGTATTGGAAAGCACCCCTTCAAGGTACGCCAGACGATTCGAACTCACAGCATATCCCTCAAAGTAATTGGAGAAAAAATGGTCAAGCGCCTGCACATACGCCCAGTCATCCCGCGGGTACTTGTTGTAAATCATCAACGCCGCGCGGTCACAAACTGCATGGGCGGTCAAATTGGACACCATAGCTCCATAAACCTTATTTGCATAATAGTCCACCACATACCTTCGTTGCCACTTCGTGAATAAGCTATTCGTCACGACATTACCCATGAACGACGTCATGCCGTCGTCCACAGGCGAAAGCTCAATACAGTATTCAAGCATCAATCCTCTCGCCGTACTGTCAATCGCCGGATTCAATATAACGCGTTGGATCGACGGAACGGCGTTCGTATAGTTAAAACGGAGGCATTGGAGCGTTGCCGCCAAAACATCCGGGCGCCCCCAACGACTCTCGGTGAAGTCAATCTGCCCCATGTTTGCAACAAATTCTTGAAAGGCCGCCTCCTTTTCGGCCCGCGTCCAGGGCGTTTCGGTTCGAATGTTATAAAAGACATCGGGGTTTGAATAGTCGGGCCGAACAAACGACCGCCCCAACACGATGACATCCCGATGTTCCATCGTTCGACTGAGCAAGTCTGCAACCAGACGCTCCTTCTCCGCAGGCGAATGTTCACCCCAAACCTTCGCGCTGGAGAACAACACAGTCAAGACGGCAATTGACGCCATCAGCTGAACAATCATTTCGTATACACCTTTCCGTTTTCCTGATGCATGTTTGACACTCCGACGGGGTTATAGCCAACCCCAGTCGCGCCAAAAGCATGTCCTGTAACACACCACACCGCACCGTCAGGGAGATCAACACCAGACTGAACGTTGGCCGGTCTAATACCATACATCAACAACTCGCCATAAACCACATGTCGATTAGCCGTCAAAGGATAGAAGCCACACCCCGTCTCCCCTCCCCAATCCCTCGGATGGGAATAAAAAGCCGATGCGTCCAATTGGAAGTCCGAAACGGTCAAAAGGCCGGCAGTTGGCTTGGATTCATCAACACGTCTTTCCATATAACAATCCTCGTGACAGTTCGTGACCACCGCCGTCACGTTCCTGCTGTCATTCGAAAAGAAGTGCGAACCTTCCAAACCATCAACAGAGACTTCCGCCGTGCGACCGATCCAGCCCGTTCGTGGAGAGTCAAGATGGATGGCAACATCGCCGGCAAAGATTTCGTGTGGATAGCTATACGCCGCACAAGAGCTCCGCTCGCCATTTCCGCCGTGAAGTTCCACGAATGCCAATTCGCCGTCCGAAAGCGAGAACGAATATCGTGCCCCGCAGTCGATGGCGAAAAGGATTTCCTCCGAACCATCGCACATCACCGCCGTCTTGCCAAAAGAGAGACAAATCGGCCAAGCGCGATCGTCATTGATCGCCGCGCCTTCGAATGTTGCGATGAGGCCACCCACGTCGTTCGTCGCGGCCCACGCACGGCTCGCCACGAGATTGTAACGAGACCAATTCACCTGCGGGCAAAGCGTCAGGCGCTCGTTGAGCAGTTGAATTTCATTCGACCGATTCGCGAAGGCGGAACGAAAATAGCCCTCGCACCACAAGAAAGCATTTGTCCAAACCACTTCACCGAATGTGAAACGCCATCCACCAAAGGGAATGCGCCAACTGCCATAACCCGCACCGTTGGCGAGAGCCTCGGTCCAGATCGCGGGAGAATGTTCGAATGTTTCAATGTTCGAATGTTCGAATGATGCCGAGGTGACGGGATAGGTGAATGCAGAAGCATTGAGCGTGTTTGAAGAAACCGCAACGACGCGCCAGTGGTTCGAAATGTCTTCGTCTGTAACAAAAGTAATCGCTGGCGGCGGATTTCCAAGGCGCAGACCAAGTAGAGGTTGACCCAGCAAGTTTGGTGGTGCGTTCGTTCCCGAATCGTC
>JAZLJP010000188.1:0-25571 GCA_045617985.1 Kiritimatiellia bacterium | reverse complement strand
TCTACAAGCGGCGCAAGATCCCGAGCGCCTGCAAGTGCGTGGCCGACTTCCGCGACGTCCTCAAGGATCCGACGATCGACATGGTGTGCATCGCAACTCCCGACCACTGGCATGCCTACATCTCCGTTGAGGCCATGAAGGCGGGTAAGGACGTCTACTGCGAAAAGCCGCTCACGTTCTCCATCGACGAAGCGCGCAAGGTCATCGGCGCGCAGGCGAAGTACAACCGCGTGTTCCAGACGGGGTCGATGCAGCGCTCCTGGCGTGAATTCCGCATGGCCTGCATGGTGGTGCGCAATGGCTTCATCGGCGACGTCAAGTACGTCGACGCCAACTACGGCCGCGGCGGCTCCAAGCTCGGCGGCCCGTCGCATCCGATCCGCTTCTTCGACGAACCCAAGAACGCGGCGAAGGAGAGCGAAGGCTACGAGCAGCTCGGCGCCTGGGGCTGGGATATGTGGCTCGGCCCGGCGAAGTGGCGGCCGTATTCCAACCAGCTCGCGCCCAAGGGCGTGAACGGATTCTACCCGATGTTCTGGCGGTTCGACGACGACTTCGGCACCGGCTACAACGGCGACTGGGGCGCGCACCACCTCGATATCGCCCAGTGGGGCATGGACATGGATAAGAGCGGCCCGTACAAGATCGTCCGTTCCGACGAACCCTACTCGACCGACCTCTTCCACGGCGGCCGCCGTCAGTTCGGCATGAAGATGATCTTCAAGGGCCCGGCCGGCGACATCGAGCTCTACCATGGCCCGTTCGGCACGTGGGGCACGGTGTTCTACGGCACCAAGGGCATCGTTGCCGTGAACCGCGGCAAGATCGCGGTGTGGGAAGGCGCGGCGGTCAAGCCCACGCCCGAGATCCGCCAGAAGATCGCCGACATGAAGCCGATCGACGGCCTCAAGCTCGTTGCCGCTTCGGTGGGCAAGGACTACGGCACGGATGCGATGGTCAAGAAGGATAACCGCCTCGCCGGCACCTGCGATTCGCTGGACAAGAAGTACAACCTCGCCTCCGCCCCGGTGCAGCTCTACAAGAGCCCGAACCAGGTGCAGAACTTTGTGGAGTGCTACTTCTCGCGCAAGATCACGATCTCGCCGGCGGAAGTCGGCGGCCGCGGTTCGATCCTCTGCGGGCTCTGCAACATGAGCTACGTGTATGACACGGGCTTTGGGTGGGATCCGGTGAAGATGGACTTCCCCGAGGGCTGCAAGTGCCGCGAAATGGGCCTCTCGCTCAAGCGCGAATACTGCCGCAACGGCTGGGAAGTCGTTGTCTGATACGCATGCTGTCGTTTGAAAAGGCAAAGGAGATTAAATGAATATGACTCGTCGGAATTTCGTTGAGGCGGCGGCCCTGGCCGGTTCCGCCCTGTTGGCGCCGGGCTGCACGTGCCCGTGCTGCCGTGGCAAGCGTTACGGCAAGGTGGCGCTTCAGCTCTATTCGATCAAGGACTACATCGGCGGCAAGAAGAACGTCGGCCTTGAGAAGGCGCTTGCCGATGTGCGCGCGCTCGGCTTCGAAGGCGTTGAATTCGCCGGCTACTACGGCGCTTCGCCCGCGCAGCTCAAGAAGATGCTCGCCGATAACGGCCTGGTCGTGTGCGGCACGCATGTGGACAACGCGCAGTACGGCTTCGACACGAAGAAGTGGACGTTCAATCCGGACGTCCTCAAGAAGACGTGCGAATTCGAAACCGCCTACGGCAACACGCTCGTGATCTGCCCCGGCGGCGGCAACTTCCCGCCCGGCTGCACATGGACCACGGGCCAGGGCGGCGAACCCTGCAAGCCCTCGCAGGCGATCGACGACTTCGCGAAGAATCTCGTCGAGTTCTACAACAAGGCGTCCGTCGTCGCGAAGTCGATGGGCTGCAAGATCGGCCTCCACAACCACACGTGGGAGCATACGGTGAAGCTGCAGAACGGAACGTCCTTCTGGGACTACTTCTTCACCAACACGTGCAAGGACGTGTGCATGGAGCAGGATGTGGGCTGGTCGACCTGCGCCGGCGTCGACTGCTGCGCGCAGTACACGAAGTACGCGGGCCGCTCCCCGACGCTCCACGCGAAGGAGAACGGCATGGCGAAGACGGTGAAGACGTTCGACGCCATCCTCGGCCAGCCGGGCAAGCCTGGCGCCGTGCCGGTGCCGTGGGACCGTCTCTTCGTCGCGTCCGACGCCGACCATGTGGAATGGTACGTCGTCGAGTGCGAACGCCACTTCGACGATCCCACGCAGGCGGTCAAGCCCTCGATCGAATTCCTGCGCGCGAAGGGCCGCTGCTAGGAAATCGGCAGACGGTTCACGGCGGACGGGGGCGACGCGCTCCCGTCCGTTTCTGGCAAAAGTCCAACGGAGTCAATCATGGATCTCAATCGGAGAAGTTTCATCGGATTCGGCCTCACGGCGTTTGCGGGCGTGTGCCTCGCGGGGCTTCCGGCGCCGAAAATCGTCATCAACAAAAAGAGCCGCTCGTGGTATAACGGCGTGGAGCTCGGCTGCATCACCTACAGCTACCGTTCGATGCCGTGCGACGCGGCGAGCATCGTGAAGTATGCGGTGGAGGGCGGCCTTGGCACGCTTGAGCTCAAGGGCGAAGTGGTGGATGCGTTCCTCGGGAAGGGGAGGGCGCGCGACCTTGCAAAGCTGCCGGTTCTCAAGAAGATGTTCGACGATGCGGGCGTCTCGATTCACATCGTGAAGTACGGCGGCATCGGCGGCAACAACGTGAAGGAAGACGAATACCGCATCGCCGTGGCGAAGGCGCTTGGCGCCACCTGCATCACGCGCGAAATCCCGAAACCGAATGAATACGAGACGATCGGCAGGCGCTGCGCCGAGCTCGCCGATCGGCATGGCATCTTCATCGCGTTCCACAACCACACGCAGATCGATGCGCTCACCTACGACGGGCCGCTTCTCGGCTACTCGCCGCTTCTGCGCATCAACTTCGATATCGGCCACTACACGGCGGCGATGACGGGCGACAAGACGCGCTTCATCGATCCCCTCGCGTTCATCGAGAAGTATCACGACAAGATCTACTCTCTCCATCTCAAGGATCGCACCACGAAGGCGCACAAGTCCAAGAACCTGCCGTTCGGCAAGGGTGATACGCCGCTTGCGAAGCTCTTCCCGTTCCTTCAGAAGAAGGGCTGGTTCTACTATTGCGATATCGAGCTCGAATACGCGATTCCGAAGGGGTCGAACGCGGTGAAGGAAGTCGCGCGTTGCAACGGCTACTGCCGTGCCGCCGCCGGCTGCTGACAAGAACGAGCGGAGAGAGGGTGCCAACATGAAGAAGGTGGGTTTGATTGCGGGGGCGCTCGCTATGGCGCTCGGTTTCGGCGGTTGTCGCTTTGCGGCGCCCGCCGCCGACTTCCGCGATGTCGTGCGCGAGGCGCGGGCGAAGGTGTTCCCCTCGCTTGTCTACGTGCGCGTGGTGTGCAAGGACCTGACGGACGGCAAAAACGAAAAGCAGTCCGCCTCGGGGTCTGGCGTTGTCATCACGCCTGACGGCGAGCTGCTCACCAACTACCATGTCATCGACAAGGCGGTGGAAATCCGCTGTCTGCTCTCGGACGGCACCGCATTCCCGGCGAAGGTCGTGGGGGCGGATAAGGATATGGACGTGGCGCTCCTCAAACTGCAGCGTCCGCCCGCCTCGCCCGACCTCCCGGCCGCCACCCTCTCTCCCGATGCCGTCGCGGTGGGCGACGTGGTGCTCGCGATGGGCGCCCCGTGGGGCCTCGCCCGCTCGGTGACGATGGGCATCGTTTCGTGTACCGACCGCTACCTCGAGCGATGCGGCCAGTATACGCTCTGGTATCAAACCGATGCGGCGATTTCGCCTGGCAACTCGGGCGGCCCGCTCGTCGATACGCACGGGCGCGTGGTGGGCCTCAACGCCCGCGGCAACACGGCGGGCGCGCAGGCCTTCACGATCCCCTCTACGACGATTCTCGAAATCCTGCCCAATCTGCGCACGAAGGGCAACGCCGCCTGGAGCTGGTTCGGTTTCCGGTTCCAACCGCTCCATGATTTCGACCATAACATGTATTTCCCCTACACGAACGGCGTGATGGTGGCGGGAACGGATGCCGGTTCGCCTGCGCGCAAGGCCGGTTTCAAGCCCGGCGACCGGATTCTCTCCCTCGATGGCCGTAACGTGACCGCCCTCAATGCCGAGGATCTTCCGGCGCTGGAGCGTCTCTTCGGTCTCCTCCCTTGCGGGAAGGGCGTGCGCCTCGAATATGAGCGCGCGGGCAAGGCGGCGGATGTGACCGTGGCGCCCGTGGAGAAGGGCAAGGTGGAAGGCGAAGAGAAGCTCTTCCCGCGCTGGGGCTTCACGGCGAAGGAGATCAATCGTTTCAACGAACCCGATCTCGCGTTCTTTGCGCCCTCGGGCGGCGTGTACATCGCCGCGATCACCTGGGAAGGCAACGCCTCGAGCGCGGGGCTTCGCCGGAAGGACATCATCAAGAAGATGGATGGTCAGGCGATTGGGACCATCGACGAGCTCAATCAGCTCTACGCGAAGGCGCTCAAGGAATTGCCGCGCAAGTCGCGGATGGATGTGGTAGTGGAACGGAACGGACGTCCGTTCACCTACGTACTCAAATACCTCGAAGACACTGAAAAGGACGACCTGTGATGAAAAACCTGTTTTTGACTCTGGCCATGTTGGCCGTGTGCGGCGGCACCTTTGCCGCCGATGGCGAGGAATCGCTCATTGCGCGCCAAACGAAAACGCGCACGCTCATTTCGCGTCTCGCGCCGAGCGCCGTGACCGTGAAGGTGCGCTTCACGGCGCCAGACGAAGATTCGGGCGACATTTACCGAATGCCGTACCTTTGCCCCAATTGCAATCGCACGCATTACAATACGGTGAAGGAACTGGCCGAAAACGATACCCCGCTCTGTGCGGCGGGTTATGTGATTGCGCCCGATCGCGTGTTGATGCAGGATCTTTGCGTGCGGTCGAACTTCGTCGCTTCCGTGACGGTAGACGCGGGGGGGCGCTCTTACGCCGCAATGCTTGTGAAGCGCTATCCGGCCCAGGGTGCCGTTGAACTTCAGACGGCGCAGCCGATCGTGGGCGCCCAGCCGCTTGAATTCAAGGCGGGGGGCCAACATGAAGTCACCCAGTTCTTCTTCAGCGTGTGCGAGAAAGGTCAGAACATTGCAGGTGTGACGCCGGCGGGGGCGCTGCCGCTTCGCTTTTACCCCGGGCTGAAGCAGGATGTCGTGAAGGTGCCGGGCAATGCCGTGGCGCTTGACAAGGCGGGAGAGCCGGTGTCGCTCTCGTTCCGGTCGCAGCTGCCGCTCACGGAGCTCGTGTTCTCGCCGCCTGCCACGTGGAAGGGCGAGGCGCCGTTCGCGTTCGACGAGCGGCTCGCGGCGCTGGAGAAGCGCCTGAGAGAATCGGTGGTGCCGGTTTTCATCCATCGGGAAATCGAAAAGCGTTCTGCGGAACGGCGGGGGCGGATCACCTTCCGCGACGACGACGACGATGAGGCGAAGACCGATTTCGACGGCATTGGCTACGCGCTTGAAAACGGCGAACTCCTTGTGCCGCTCGCGCTCGATGCTTCGAAGACGGCGGAAATCGAGAAGATGGAGGCGATCCTGCCGGATGGTTCGCGCAAGGCGCTCGAGTACGTGGGCGCGTTCGATCGACCGGCCCTCGCCGTGCTGCGCTTCCCGGATGGAACGTTCCCGGCGGGGATTCGCCCGCTCGCGTTTGACGGGCGTAAGCCGGAAGAATGCTATCTCTCGACGCTCTTTACGGTGAGTGCGCGGAATCTTGACGGACGCCTCTCGCTGCAGCTGACGCCTGAAAAAGTCGTCGAATTCGACGTGCTGCGCGGTGGCGTGTGCGCGCCGGATGTGCGCCTGTCCAGCTCGAACGGCCAGCTGCCGTTTGCGGTGACAATGGAGGGGGCGTTCGTGTTGGGCGCCTTCCCGCTTCGGGGCCGGAACCGGTGGTCTACGGACAACGAAGGGCTGGTGGCGGCCGATCTTTCCGCGCTCCTCAAAAAGCGTGCGTTCAATCCGGAATTTGCGTTGCGGAAGGGCAAGGACCGTATCCGCGTGGCGTGGATCGGCGTGGAGACGCAAACGATGACCACGGAACTTGCGCGGGAGAAGAAGGTGACGGGGCTTTTGAAATCGTTCCGTACGCGCGGTGCGCTCGTCGGGCGCGTCCATGCGAAGACGCCGGCCGCGCAGGCGGGGCTGCGCGAAGGGGACGTGCTTTTGTATGTGAAGCGCGTGGGCGAGGCGAAGCGTGAAGCGTTGGAAAGCCAGGGCGATCATGGAATCCCGCTCGGGCTCGAGGAGATTCTGAACAAGATGGGCGCCGAACATCTCGGCATGGTCGATGCGGATCGCTTCGCACCGTGGCCGGATGTGGAATCGGGCGTGAACGAAATCTTCTCGCGCTTCGGCATCGGCGCCGAGGTCGTGGTGGCCTGGGCGCGCGCGGGCGAACTCAAGGAGGCGAAACTCGTTCTCGCCCGCGCGCCGCTCCATTTCCGAAGCGCGAAGCGGCTCAAGGCGAAGGAAATGGGGGCGGTCTTCGCCGAGCTCACTTTTGAAGTGCGGGGCTACTACAAGCTTGCGGACGACGCGCCGGGGATCGTCGTGTGCAAGGTGCAGCCGGGCAATCCGGCGGCGGTTGCGGGGTTGAAGCCCCTTGAGCTCGTCACCCATGTCGATAACGTGCCGGTGAAGGATCTGAAGAGTTTCGGCGACCTCGTGCGCGGCAAGCGCGAGTTCTCGCTCTCGCTCAGGCGCCTTGAAACGACGCGCGTCATCCGCATCACGCTTCAGGGCAAGGACGCGGATAAATAACGGAGGTCTCTATGAGCTTCTTCAAGGCATACGATATGCGCGGTACGTTCGGGGCCGATTTCGATCTCGATCTCGTCTACCGGGTGGGCAAGGCGCTCCCGGCGGTGGTGGGTGGCGGGCGGTGGCTCGTTGGCCGCGACGGCCGCACGACCTCGCCGGCCGTGCATGACGCGCTTGTGAAGGGGCTCTTCGAGGCGGGCGCCGAGGTGAGCGATCTCGGCGTTTCCTCGACGCCGATGGTCTACTTCTTCACGGCGGAGGACGGGTTTGACGGAAGCGTGATGATTACGGCCTCCCATAACCCGCCCGCAGATAACGGGCTCAAGGTCTCCCGGCGCGGCGCGCTGCCGGTGGGCTACGCTAACGGCCTCAATGCGGTCGAGGCGCTCACGCGGAAAGACGCCGCGCGCGTGAAGGCGGCACCGCCCGCGCGCAGGCCGGCGAGCGTGAAGGACGCTTTTCAGCGCTATGCCGCGTGGCAGCGCGCGCGGCTTCCTGATCTGACGGGCCTTCGCTTCGCCGTCGACTGTTCGAACGGAATGGGGGCGCTGCTTGCGCGGGAGCTCTTCCCGCAGGCGATTCTGTTGAACGACACGGTGGATGGTTCCTTCCCGGCGCATGCGCCGAATCCGCTTCTCGCCGCGGCGCGGGAGGATCTTGCGCGTGTCGTTCGAGAAGAGCATCTCGATTGCGGCGTGATCTTCGACGGCGATGCCGACCGTGCGATGTTCGTGGATGAGACGGGTGCGTTCATTCAGCCGGATTATCTGATTCCCGTCGTCGCGCACGAAACGCGTGCGGCGCTCGGGGCGGCGGCGCCGTCGGCCATCGTCCTCCACGATGTGCGCACGAGCCGGAGCGCGATCGACGCCTTGCGCGAGGACGGCTTCGAGCCCGTGATGGTGCCGGTGGGCCATGCCTTCGCCAAGCCGAAGATGCGCGCGTTGAAGGCGCTCTGCGGCGGCGAACTTGCCGGGCATTACTATTTCTCCGAATTTGCGAATTGCGATTCGGGCGTTCTTGCGGCAATGCGCCTCCTTGGCGCCTTTGCGCGCGCGAAACGCGGCGCTCAGGCGGTTTCCGCTTTTCTCGCTCCGATCTGCCGGCGCCTCGCGAATTCGGGCGAGACGAATTTCCGCGTGGCCGATAAGCCGGCCGCGATCCGGCGCGTGATCGCGGCCGCGAAAACGCTTGGCGAAGAGACCGCCCGCAGCATGATCGACGGCTACCGCCTCGAATACAAGGAAGGTTGGATTTCCATCCGAGAATCCAACACCGAACCCTACCTTCGCCTCCTCGCCGAGTGCGACACCCCAGAATGCCTCACCGCCTGGATGGCCACCCTCAAATCCGCCGTAGAATCCGCGTAACAACGACGCCCTGCCTCTGATGCGCGTGTTGCACTTCATATTTGTTGGCTTGAGTCTTGTTGGCCTGCTTCTTTTCTCGAAGCAGGCCTGTGCGCGTGTTTGCTTGAATGAGGTTCAGAGCGTGAATGATGCGACGTGTTTCGATGAGGATGGCGCGTCGAGCGATTGGATTGAGCTCTACAACGATGCCGAAACGCCTGCCGATCTCTCAGGCTGGGGGCTTTCCGATAAGACCTCGAAACCGTTCAAATGGGTATTCCCCGCGGGAACGACGCTCGCCGCGAAAGGGCGCCTTGTCGTGTTCGCGAGCGGGAAGGACCGTGCGCCGGCGAGCCCTGTCGTGCCGGAGAGCGTTGAAGGGCTACGCCTTTGGCTCAAGGGGGACGACGCGCTTGCCGCCGTGGGGGACGGCGGAAAGGTGTCCAAGTGGCTCGATACGAGCGGCTGGGGAAACAATGCGACGAACACGAACTACCGTCCAACGGCTCAGGCGAATGCCGCGAACGGCCACGCGGCCGTCAAATTCGTCCATTCAAGCGGGCATACGCTCTTCCTTCCCACCACGACCTTTAATGGAATGAGCTCTCTCTCGAACGCGAGTGTGTTCGTCGTGTGCAAGTGGACGGGGACTACGACGACATCGGTGGGGCTATTCGGGCAATGGAAGAATTCGAGTTCCACCCCCAACTGCCACTTCGAAGTGCAGAGCGGCGGCGTGGTGCGGTGGCGGGTGGCGGATCTCGATTTGAAGAGTTCTTCGGGGTGCCTTGCGGCGAATACCTGGACGATCCTTGAAGGGATGACGGAGATGAACCGCGAGACGCCGCGTGCCGCCCTCTACCGTAACGGCGTGAAACTGCTTGAGCAGGAAGGGTCCGTCGGTAAAACCTCGTTTGCGCAGGCGGATCGCCTCTACATCGGCAATGCCTGCATGCTCCCCACGGATGGTACGAGTTCGCATCGCGCCTTTGACGGGCAGATCGCCGAAGTGGCGATTTTCAATCGCGCGCTCACGGCCGACGAGCGCGCCGGCGTAAATGCCTATTTAAGCGAAAAGTATCGCCTTGGGGAGAAGCCGCTCCACACGAATTTCAGTTTGAGTGGCGAGGGTGAAACGCTGGTGCTCTCGGCGCCGGATGGTACAGTGGCCGACACGGCGACCTTCGGGAAAATCCCGTGCGGATCCTCGTGGGGGCGTGCGCGCGACGGCGCGGAAACATGGGGATACTTCGCCGCGCCAACGCCGGCGGCCGCGAATGGCGGTACGCTTTACGGTGCGCCGCTTGCGCCGGTTGTGTTCGATCCGCCGCGCGGCGTCTATTCCGCGCCGTTGACCGTGTCGCTCTCGCATCCCGATCCTGAGGCGGTGATCTATTATACGCGCGACCATTCCGAGCCGAGTGCGGCGAACGGCTATCGTTACATGGGCGCGCCGCTTCTCGTGACGAAAAGTACGTTCCTCCGGGCGACGGCCGTGAAGGCGGAGGCGCTGCCCACGCGCAATGTGATGACGCATTCCTACCTCTTTCTCGCCGATGCGGCGGTGAATCCGGGCGTGCCGAGCGGCTTGCCTTCAACCTGGAGTGCGAACGGTTCTTCGAAAGCCGTCTACGGCGTGAGTTCGGCGGTCGTCAAGTCGTCGGCCGATATTGCCGCTCTTGTGCGAGCGCTTCAAGGCGCGCCGATTCTTTCCGTGGTCTTGCCCGACGAGGCGCTTTTCGGTTCCGCGCCGGGTATTTACACGCACCCGACGACGGACGGCCTGGAGGCCGCTGCTTCCCTTGAATGGTTGGCGCCCGGCGGAACGGACCACTTCCAGCTCGATGCCGGCCTTCGGGCGCAGGGGGCGGCGAGCCGTAACTTCGGCGGCCAGCCGAAGAAATCGTTTCGCCTCGCGTTTCGCGGGCGTTACGGCGCGGGGACGCTTGAGCGGCCCGTCTTCGCGGCGGGCGGGTGCGAGACGGGCGAATTCAACACGCTCGTCCTGCGGGCCGAGTATAACAATTCCTGGACGCATAGCGATGCCGCGCAGCGTCCGCGCGGGTCGTTCGTGCGCGACCAGTTCATGCGCGACGTCTTCCGCGCCATGGGCCAGCCGGGCGCGGCGGGCGTGGAGGCGCATCTCTTTCTCAACGGGTACTACTGGGGCCTCTACAACGTGACGGAGCGTCCGGATGCCGCATTCGCCGTCACGTACTATGGCGGCCAGAAGGAGGAGTGGGACGTTCTGAAATCCAACGCCGAAGTGCGCGACGGCGATGCCGCCGCCTGGAAGGCGCTCTACACGGCGACGGGCGGCACGCTCTCGAATGCGGCGGGCTATGCCGCCGTCACGAACCTTCTCGACGTTGCGAATTTTGCCGACTACATGCTGCTCAACCATTGGGCGGGCAATCAGGATTGGCCGCACAACAACTGGGTGGCGATACGGCGGCGCGTCTCGGGCGAACGGTTCCGGTTTTGCGCCTGGGATGCCGAACGGACACTGGAAGGGGTGGATGACAACCGTCTCTCCGCAGTCGATACGAGTTCGCAGAATCCGGGCGTCATCCACAACCGGCTCCTCGCGAGCGCCGCCTACAAGGCGCTCTATGCGGTGCGGGCGCGGCGCCATCTCCACCCGCGCCACGGCGCTCTTGCGAGTACGAATGCGATTGCGCGATGGGAGCGGATGTGCGCGGCCGTGGAGCCGAATGTCTTTGCCGAGGCGGCGCGGTGGGGCACGTATCGGAAAGACGCGGGCAACACGTCTTCGACCTACAACCTTGCGACTTGGCAGGCGGAGCGCGTGCGCGTACGCGACGTCTATCTTCCCGCGCGGAACGAAAAGTTCGTTGCGAAGTTGAAAAGCGCAGGCCTCTGGACGGATCCCGATCCGGCGGAAGAGGCCGTGTTCCTTCCCGCCGACAAGGCGAACTGGGATGATGACGACAATTGGTCCACGGCCGTCTATCCCGATCTCCCCGGCGCGAAGGCGCGCGTGTGTGCGCCGCCTGCATCGGGCGTGGATGCGGGGAAGGGGTGGCGTAACGTGCGGCTCAAGAGCCACGACGTCGTGGTGGGCGCGCTCACGGTGGAGAACGGCGCATTCCAGAATCGCTTCTGCAATAAGGATGACGTAGTAGAGGGGGCGGCGTACGGCCTCATCTTCGATTCGGGGGTGGCAGGCACGGCGGCCGTTCTCGACGTGTGCGATCGCACGGGATGCGGCATGGCGATTTTCGAAAACGACTATCCGACCTCCCTCGCGAGCGACCTTCGCGTGATCGTTGAAAACCCCGAGGGCACGGCAGCGTATGGCGCGTTGCGCCTCCAGAAGACGTGGGAGGGCCCGGGCGCATTCATCAAGGAAGGCCCCGGGCGCTGTTCCTTGACGGGCGAGGGGAAGAACTGGAGGGGCGGAACGCGTGTCAGGGCAGGGCTTCTTTCGGCCACGGCGAAATCATTCCCGCAAGGGCGGGTGACGCTCGAGCCGGGCGGCGCGTTTCTCGTGGTGGGCGCATCGTCTGCCGAGGCGCCGTTCTATCAACCGCGCTTCCGCGTGGAGGGCCCCGCGCCCGAGCTGCCGCTCAGCCTCTATTTGCGGGTCAAAGCGACAACGGAGGGGCTCCTCTTTTCAGTTGGCGCCGCAAGAGAAAGAACGATTGTTCTCCTTCGTTAAGGCACGCGACTTGCGTCGCCTCCGTTAGGGGCCGCGCCTGCGAAAAATCGGAAATACCCCATTGACCTTGGTCGTGAATTTTGATACAATATCGTGTGTTGCCCTTCAAGGCATGAGGGCTATTAGCTCAGTTGGTTAGAGCGCTTCCTTGACATGGAAGAGGTCAGTGGTTCGAATCCACTATAGCCCACCATTTTGGAAAAAGTCGGTTGGCAAAATCTGTCATTTCTCTCTCCCCCCCTTGTCCACGAGAAGCGGATATGCTATACTTCTCGCGTGGGTTCTGCGAGAACCTGAAAGGAGCGAGTGATGAAGATGAAGACATTGCTGATGATGTGTGTGGCGACGGTGTTCGCCGGATGGGGGACGGCGTTTGCCGAGGTGGCGTTGCCGGTCGACTACACGCCCTTGGCGTGGGTGGCGTCGGACGGCTACCAGGAACTCGATACGGGCGTGCCGGTTTCCGAAACGCTGCAGGCCGAGGCCGACGTGGTGTTCCACAACTACCATGGCGAGGTCAGCTTCGGCGCCGCCGACGGACTTGATGCCGCTGACTGGCGGCTCATGAACTATGGCTCCGGCTTCATCTTCGACTGCGGCAATACGCGTCTCGGAAACAAGGCGGATGGACGACTCACCCTGGGCACGCGCTATGTTCTTCGTTTCGGCGTGAACGACGGCAAGGCCTACGCCGCTGCCGAGGTCCAGGCCACGGGGGCGTCGGTCGTACGCTATGAGGCGGCCTTGGCGGAGCGGATCATGCCGGGCCGTTTCCGCGCGTTCCACGGGTTTGGTCAGCAGGCGGTGTATGGACTCAAGTGCTGGGACTTTACCGGCGACGACCGTTCGCAGCGCGTGCTGTTGCGCGATTTCGTGCCGTGCCGGAATTCTGCCGGCGAGGCGGGTCTGTGGGACAAGGTGAACGGCGCGTTCTATGGGAGCACCGGCGAGGACGAACTCGTCGGGTCCGACGAAGGCGCGGTGAAGTTCAACTATCTGAGCGCGTCCACGCGGTTCCTGAATGGCGGCCTCGCGGGTGCGTTCATCGACACGGGCGTGGCGCCGACCTACTCGCTGCAAGTGGCGCTTGACTTCACGCCGCTCGCGGATACGGGCGACATTTCGGTCGGCATGTGGGGCCAGAGCGACCCCTATTCCTGGCGACTGTTCACCCATGCCAACGGTTTCTATTTCGACTGCGGCGGCACGGGGAGTGCGAGCTCTAGTCAGATCCGCATCGGCCCCAAGGACAAGCTGAACGGCATCCACGGTCTGCTGGAGTTCGGTTGCGACGACACGAACACCTTTGCCCAGTTCACGAACCTGAAGACAGGAACGAAGTCCGAACGCTACACGGCGGGGTTGGGCAACAACCCATTCGCAGCGGGGACGATCGGCGTGTTCGGCGGTAACAAGAGCGGCGCGAAACCGTTCGCGATGACGCTCTATTCGTTGCGCTTCACGGATAAGAACGGTTCGGGCGAGCGCGTGACCACGCACGACTTCGTGCCGTCTCGCGATGCTGACGGCCAATACGGCCTCTTTGATACGGTGACGGGCGACTTCAAGCCCAACACGGGCGTGAACGGCGGATTCGTCTTCGGCTATGCCTACACGGTCGAAGGAGCGACACTTCGCGCGCGTTCCGGCGCCCTGACCGACGAGGATGACTTGACGGCCTACACGGCGGTCGAGAAGGTGTCTCGCCATACGCTCAATGCCGGCGCCCGGACGACCCTCCCGGCGTTGACGGTGGCGGAAGGAACGTTGTCGTTCGCCGATGGCGTCTCCCGCGCGACGACCGTGGCGGGTGCGCTGGCGCTCAAAGGGGGTACGCGCCTTGTCCTCGATGTGATCGATGCGCAGAACGATGCGCTTGCGGCGTCGTCGCTCGCGCTCGTCGATGCCGATGCCGAACATCCGATCCTGATTGAAACGCGCGCCTACGGCCGCGCACTCACGGGTTCGCACACGCTCCTCACGGGCGGCGCGCTCACGGCGGCGGATCTTGCGAAGTTCACGCTCAAGTCGGAGATGCCCGCGCACCTGGAGGTGGCGGACGGCAATCTCGTGTTCGTCGCGGATGCCGCCCCGGCCGAACCGGAGCTGCCGGCGGGCTATCGTCGTCTCGGGTTTGTGGAATCGTCCACCTCGCAGTTTGTCGACACGGGCGTTTACGTGAGTCCGCAGACGGTCGTCGACATGACGGTGTCGTTCCCCGTGTTGCCGGCCGAAGGCGCCTTTTATTCCTATATGGGCGCACGTTATGCCGGCGGCCACACGCACCAGTTCGGGGGGTGGATCTGCACGAAAGATGGCGCCACAAGGCACTATTCCGCCGTTCGGGCGACGGAATCGACTTCGGCCTTCCCGGTGGCGATCGACACGCCCTATCAGGTCCATTTGGAGAAGAACGGTCCGTGTCTGGTCGACGGACAGTACCTGGATGTGGGTGCGGGTGCGGAACCGGCGAGGCAGATCTACCTCTTCGCTGTGAACCAAAACGGTTCAACCCAATATGCGGGCAATTCGCGCATCCACGGTTGCCGGATCGCCACGAAGATCGACGACGGGGAATTGCGCATTGAGCGCGACTACGTGCCGGTGCTGCGGGAAGCGGACGGCGAAATCGGCTTCTACGAGCGCGTGAGCGGCACGTTCGTCGGGCGGAATTCGGGTGGCACGTTCGGGGCTGGCTTGCCGGCGGCGATTACCGGCGCCGACTACGCGCAGACGACGGGCCGTACGACGGTGAACGGTGTCGAACTCACCGGTACGCTCGCCTGGACGGCGGGTACGCTCGCCGTTGCGGAAACGGCGGTACAGGAAATCCGCTGCGGCGCGTTGCAGCTCGCGGGCGGGACGCTCGCGTTCGCCACGCTCGGCGAAGGAACGCCGGAAATCAAAGTGGCGGGCGCGGCTACGGTGACGGGGCCCGTGACGGTGGCGTTGCCGCCGGCCTTGGCGGAAGGGACCTATTCGCTCATCTCGGCGCAGGCGCTTGCGCTTGAGGGCGGTTCGTTCGCGCTTGCGGACGGGTGTGCGGTCGGCAATGATGGCGCGATGCGCACGCTGGAGGCGACGGCGACGGGACTTCAACTTGTCGTGGGCGCGCAATCGTTGCCCGCCGGCTACCAGCGGCTCGAGTACATCCGCTCCACGGGACGCCAGTTCCTCAACACGGGCACGAAAATCTTGGAGTTGTCGTCCATCGATTTCCTCTTCAGCGGGCTGGCGCAGACCGACCACAAGGCGCTCTTCGGCCAGGACAAATGGGAGAATTCGCGCTGCATGCTGGATGTACAGGTGCCCATCTTCTACTTCCACGGCCCTGCCGCGGCCCCGCGGTTTGACGTCCCGCCGACCGAGGCCACATGCCGTTTCCTCGTGGGCGCGGACACCTACGGCCGGCTCACGCGCAGCGATCTCGAGGAGCCGCAAGTCCTTCATACGCAGATGACGTTCAACGGCACGGACCGCTCGCTGAACCTGTTTTCGGTCAAGGGCGACATCAACCATGCCTGCCAGTATGCGTTCCACGAAATGCGCATCGCCCATGATGGCGAACTGCAGCGCTACTTCGTGCCGTGCCGCAATCCGGCGGGCGAGCTGGGCCTGTGGGATTTCGTGGAAGGCCGCTTCTTCGGCAACGAGGGCGAAGGTCAGTTCCAGGGTCCGGGCGCGACCGGGGCGTATCTCAACTATGCGCAGTCCACCGGCAAGCAGCGGGTGCTGACGGACTATCCGATGGATACGAACACGGTGGTGAAGTTCGACTTCGGCCATCCGGTCTATGTGGCGGGCACGGCGTTCTTCGGACTCGCCTGGACGGGGAACTGCTACCTCTTGAACCAGCAGAGCAACCTCTTCTATTTCCATGGTTCCGGCAACCAGTTCAACTCGATTGGACTGCCCGACCCGAACGCCCGCTACACGTTCGAACTCGGCGACGACGACTTGGCGGTGATCAAGAAAGTCGGCTCCAACATGATGCAGTCGCTCTCGGTCTCGCGGGCGGTGACCGGTTCGGCGGCCAACAACCAGCTTGCGGTGTTTGATATCATTGGCGGCGGCAAGGCCTCGAGCTATCGCTTCTACTCGCTCGACCTCGGCAAGGCCGCCGGCGAGGGGGCGCGTCCGTGGCCGGTGACCTGGGATGCGCGGCTCGTGCCGTATCGTTCGGCAAATGGCGAAGTCGGTCTGCTGGACGAAAAGTCGGGCAAGTTCTATCCCAGCACGGGAACGGCGTTGGATGTCGGCGAACCGCTTCGATACGGCTATGCGTTCAATCCCACGGAAAACGGCGTCGTCGTGTATGACGGCGTGGTCGAGGTCGAAGACGCCTTCGCCGTTGCGAATGTGCGCAAGGAGGGTCCCGGGACGATCCAGATGGGCCTCGTGACCTCCTACACGATGCTTGATGTCGCGGAAGGGTGCTTCTCCCTGCACGATGGCGTCTCGCGCACGACCAGCGTGTCGGGTACGCTTTCGTTGACGGGTGGTGCGCGCCTTGCATTTGACGTGGCCCCGGGAGGTTACGACCGCGTGTCCGCGACAACGATCAACCTCGCCGAGGCGAGCGCGGAGAATCCCGTGATCGTCGATCTCACGCCTTCGGGTTGGGGTACGTTCAGCGAGTCGGGACGTCTCGAACTCCTTTCCGCCAACAACTTGATGGCGGCGGATGCGGAGAAGTTCGTGGTGTACGGCCTTGAGGTGACGCTCGGTGTGGAGAACGGGACGCTTGTCGCGACGCTGCCGCCCTCGATTCCGCTGACGGCGCAGTGGACGGGCGCGGGCGACCGGATGCGTGTCGACGATCCGGCGAACTGGGTTTGCTTCAATGCGGCCGGCCGGCCGATCGACGGCATGCTGCCGACGAACGTGACGATGATTGTCCTAGGGGCCACGACGGACTTCAATTTCCCGGCGGGACAGACGCTGAATTTCCGCGACATCCAGCTGGAGCGGAACGAAGTGACGTTGACGGCGGACTGCGATTGGCGCGGACTCAACCTGCCGATCGATTTCAGAGTCAATCTGGCGGGCCATACGCTCAAGCTGGCCTCGCTCGCCGGCGCGGGCACGATCACGGACGGCGTCTACCAGCGTCTCGACTCCCTCCGTTCCACGGGTACGCAGTGGATCAACACCGAGGTGTTGGCGTCGTCGACGCTGCAGGCGGAAATGGACTTCGCCTCGCACGCCCATACGGGCGACATTACGGTTGGCGTCAACAATCTGAACAACGACAACGTCGACTGGCGCTTCTTCGACTATTCCGGCGGTGTCTTGTTCGACTACGGCAACAACCGTGCCGGCAGCACGGCGGCCACGCCGCTCACGCTCAACACGCGCTATGTGGCGCAGTTCGGCCGTGAGGGCAATACGGTTTACAACCGTGTGTATGCCAAGGGTAGCGATACGCCTTACGCCAACTACGAAGTCGCGGCGACGGCAACGGTCTCCGCGCAGCCGATCGGCGTCTTCGGGGGATTGGGTGCCAACAATGCGGTGAAGTATGCGCAGATGACGATCTACTCGCTCAAGCTGACAGACCTCGTCGATGGTGTGCGCGGGACCGTACGCGACTTCGTGCCGGTACGCAAGATGGCGACGGGAGAACTTGGACTTCTTGACCTGGTCAACAACGTCTTCTATCCGAACAATGGTACCGGCGTGTTCACGGCTGGCTATCCTCGTGCCTCTGGCGAGGTGGGCGGATCCGTCGTGGTGGATGTTCCGACGGGCGCGCAGCTGTTCTGGCAGGCGAAGGACCTCCGTCTCGAAGGCACGGTGAAACTCGTGAAGACCGGCGAGGGTACGTTCTATCCTCTGTATGACAACGCCATCTATTCCGGTGGCACGGAGGTGCGTGCCGGCGTGCTGCAGTTGACGGGAGCCGGCACGACACACCGCCTCGGTGCGTTGGGGAGCGAAATCACGGTGAGTACGGGTGCGGCAGTCGAACTTGCGTCGAACTACGATCTGTACGATTACGTGTTCACGCTCGATGGCGGTGAACTGCGTTCGACGATCGGATCGATCTCTTCGCCTGCGAGCAAGGCGCATCTCACGTCTGTCAACGTGACCTCGAATGCCGTGATAACCAGTTCGTCCGTGACCGGTTTCATCGGCAGCGGCTACGGCCCCACGGTGCTGGATCTTCGAGGGAATGAACTCGAAATCAACACCCCTTACGCCGTCTATCTCTCGAATCTCACGTCGACGCCGGGTAAGATCGTCTTCCGCGGCCGGTGGTGCGAATGCTACAACCGACCGGTTGACCTCTCGGCGTCGACCGTGGAAGTGCACGGCAACTTCATCATCAATTCCAATGTCTCTGAAGTCCGTTTCGGCGACTATATCGTCTGTACGACGGATGAGGAGGATAATGGCGAGGCCAATACAACGGGTTACAAGTCGCCGCTCTTTGTGTACGGCACGTTCAAGCCGGTGACTACGCGCTTCACGGGCTGCACGCTGGTCGACGGCGCGAAGATCGACCTGAGCGAGTTCGCGGGCGCACTCGACGTGGTGAGCACGACGAAGCGCACGGCGGTGCCGCATACGCTTCTTTTCGCAGAGGGCGCCAAAATCGGCGTCATCCTCGGCGGCCGCCGCGTGCGCAACGAAGAGAAGATCATCGCGTGGCCGGAAGGTACGGCTGTCACGGCTGTCTTTACGGCCGAGAAGCGTTCGGACGTACTTCTTGAAGTGCGCGATGACGGCCTCTACTGCATCTCCAACAGTACGATCATCTTCTTCCGGTAACCTCGGAAGTTGGTATGCTATTATATTAATGTGATGGAGGTGATATGATGTGATTAAGTCGAAAAGAGTAGGGTGCTGCTGTATATTGGCATGTATGTTGGCATATTTGCTTGTTGGCATGATATGGTCTTGTTGTCGTGATCGTCGATATGAATTTGAGCTTAAGATATTGTCGAGAGCGCCAGACTTGAATCAATATGCCGTTATTCGTTCCCAAGTTCAGGATAGACATGACTATCATATGCCGTATGGTTATTTTCTCTATCATGACGCGTTGCGTGAAAATGGTGTAGAATCTCTTATTCTCACAGACCAAATGTGCAGCCAAGCGGGAACTTTTTTTGGAGATGCATTAGATTGTCCCGTCGCGTATGTTCCTTGTGGCGGCGGGAAGTCTTTCTTTGGAGAATTGCCGAAATTGGCATTCCCGGGCCATTCAAATGTCGTTGAAGTGATTCAAGATACGACTTCGTGCTCTAATGCATTGAAGGCTATAGACGATAACATAACATTGCAATTTCACTGGCGAAATTCTGATGAGCTGCAAAGCTTTGATCTTCTGGAGCACGTTGGTGAATGGTCTGGTATCGGAGCGACGAAATGGGATTATTTTGGACGAGGTGAGACGTCTGTGGATCTCGCTAAAGCAGAAGCAAAAGAAGCTATAACGGCATGCGCAATCCTCGCGGCGTTCCCTGATTTGCGAACGGCTCGAATTGACGAGACGGTGCCGATTGTCGAGAAACGCGTATTCTGGGCGAGAAGGGTACCTGTCTTTTCGCGTGTGGAGATCGTTGCAAAAAGGGGATTTGACTTTTATGACGAAAATGGTAGTTTATATGCTTCGCTTCTGATTGGTGTTGATTATGATAGCCCATTTGGATGGCAGCTTGAAGGGTACGAGAAGATCTACAAGGCAATATTCAGTGAGGTGTTCAGACAGTTGAGGATGTCAAGTGGTAGGTGTGTCGTTCGCGGCAAGGCGTTGTATGACGGTGTCAAGAGAATCGGGCTTGTGTGTGATTTGAAGAAAGAGAATATGGATGCCCGTTGAAGTGATGCGGAGATCTGGTGGGGACTGTCCCCATGAAATGGAAAAATCCAAATCTTCAAAAACTCAAATGTGGTATAATATCGACCGATGCCTAGTTGGCGCGCCTGTCGCGAGTGGAGGTGGGGCGACCACGGCAATCTCGACGGCAATCGGCCGTTTCGCTTCCTGGCGACATTGGCTTTCCTTGATGGGGAGCGTCCAAACGCGGTCATGTGCCGTGGCTACTACACGCGTACAGGACTTCTCGCGCTCGACTGGAACGGCAAGCGGCTTAGGGAGAAGTGGTACATCGACTCGCTCGAACATGGTAAGAAATGGGGGGACATTGCGGGCCGGGGGGTTCATAGCCTCCGTACGGCGGAGTTGACGGGGACAGTCCCCGCGAGAGTTGACGGGGACAGTCCCCGCGAGATTTACCACGGACCACGCGGAAACCCGCTTCGCGGGACACGGAAGTCAGTTTGAAAAATTCCCATCGGACTTGGCACTGGCAATCCTCCCGCAGGACAGGGACCTGGGACGAAGGGGCGATGGATGTGCGGAACGAAAATTTCCAATCGCCTTCCGCGTCCGGCGGAGCCGGTTTCCGTGCATTCCGTGGTGAAGATCCCCCGGCCTGCGGCGCGGAACACGGAGGGTGCGGAGGCACGGAGGGAATGGGAGGTCGGTTGACACCGATCGTCATTCTGAACAGGGGGGGACAGTCCCCATGGATTTTCAGCCACCCGACAATGCGAAGATTTCGGTACGGAATGGTTCCGCGCCGAAATCTTCATCTCTGGTACGGGGTCTGTCCCCATACGATTTTCATTCGTGTGATTAAGTAGAATTAATAAAATTACCAGAATTCAAAATGAAAATGTTTGAATTCAATTGATTCTGCCGAAAACGAGCCTCCACCAACATGGTACAGGGGCACTCGATGCACAGGGGGGGGTGAAAAATGGGTGGATGTCTTGGGGACTGTCCCCAGGGGGATTTGGGGACTGTCCCCAGGGGGATTTTTGGGGGACTGTCCCCTGGGTGGGTTTGGGGACTGTCCCTAGGGGGATTTGACTTCTTCCGACTTGCGGTGAAATCGGCGAGCGGAAAACAGATGCATTCCTTGGTGGGATTTGGTATACTTCTTTCCAAGAACTTCATGACAGACAACGTGACAGACAAGTGTAGACGCACCGAGGACCTCGCCGGACAAGTGACGACGACGGCGGGGGATTGTTGTCGCAAGGTCTTTGAAAAACAGCCCGACGGCTCGACTATGACGCGGGACTACGACGGCGAGAACCGTCCGGCACTCTGGGAGCGAATCGAACAATCGACCAATCGGACGATTGTGGGGGCCCGGATGATTGCAAAAATATTCTGTTTATTATCTGTTGTTTTTATAGAATGGGAGGTTGTCCGTCTTCTAATAACGGTATTCCTTGGTATGTTGAATGCCCCAGACGAGGACGTTATAAACGATAACCTTTGGACGCGGATGCCTACCTTTATAATGGTACATACTATCTTTGGCACGGTCACTTTGTCTTGGTGGCAGTATGTTTGGGCCATTGTTGTGTTGCAGTTGCTCGTAATAGTTGCTTGTGTGGCAAAACGCTGTCATAGTAGGCGCTGACTCTTGACAGCTGGTGCTGGCGAAGAGCAAGATGGATAGCCGATTATTGTCATGGGCAGGGATGATAGGGGCCTTGAACGGGTAGGGCTCACCGCACCGCGCACGAACCGGCCGTATTGCGTCCCCCCATTTACGCCGTTTTTTACATTGTTTGCAAGGCTGTTGTTTGATATAATTCTAGCATGAAAAAATATCTTATTATTCTCCTGGCCGCCCTCGGCTTTGGTTGCGTTGTCTCTGCCGCTTGGGCGGCGGAATCTTCTTCTTCGGCGGGAGCGCCGGTGAAGGGCTTGAAGGTGCTCATGATCGGCAACAGCTTTTCCGTGTGTTGCATGAAAGAGATGCCCAAGGTCGCGCAGGCGATGGGATTGGAGCTCGATCTCTGTTCGCTCTACATCGGCGGGTGTTCGCTTGAGCGGCATTGCCAGAATGTCGCGAAGGCCGATCTGCCCGAGATCAAGCCCTACGAGGTGACGCGGTCGGTGAACGGAGTCGCCTCGCCGAAAACGAAAGGCAATATCCCCGAGATGCTGAAGGCGGCCAAGTGGGACGTCGTCACCATCCAGCAGTGCTCGCATGAGAGCTGGAAGCCGGCCTCGTATCATCCGTATGGCGATGATCTCGTGAAGACGATTCGCGCGCTTGCCCCCCAGGCGAAGATCGTCGTGCAGGAAACGTGGAGCTATACGCCGTGGGACAAGCGATTCGCCGCCTGGAAGCTGACGCCCGAGACGATGTACGAGAAACTGCATGCCGCCTACGCGGCGTTCGCTGCGCCCTACGGCTTCGAGGTGATTCCGATGGGCACGGCCATCCAGCGTTGGCGCCGCGATCTGCCGGTCAAGTACACGGAAAACTCCTTCGGCGGCGACGTGTGCGGCTCGGCGAAGTTCATCAAGAACAAGACGGGCGCCTACAAGCCGAAAGGCGACGTGTTCCATCTCAACGGCGACGGCCACTACCTGCAGGCGCTCGTGTGGACGGCCGTTTTGTTCAACGCCGATGTGACCACATGCCCCTACGAGCCGAAGCGCCTCGCCGGGAAAAAGGCCGCGCTCATGAAGCGTATCGCCCGCGACCTTGCGACGGCGAATCCGTTTAAGAAGACGAAGTAATCATCGACCGCTCACTTGAAAACGAAAAGAGGTCCAGCCATGAAACGAATCGTGTCATCTGTTGTTTTGGGATTCCTATTCTGCGCGGCTGCGTTTGCCCAAGACCAGCCCGACAAAGTGTGGAGCATCAACTTCGCGGAATCCGGGTATACGACCGCTGCGGGGACAGACCCCAATGGCATCGTGCCGGATACGAATTGGTTCAACTACACGGTGAAGACGGGATCGGATACCGTGAACGGTTTGAGCCTGTCGTGGTCGAGCCCCAATACCTGGCGCTACACCAACAAGACGTTCACGCTGATGAAGGCCTATATCGACGATGGCGGTTCGCATGCGCAGGTGAACGTGGGCGGGCTCGATGCGAGCAAGGTGTACGACCTTTTCATCTACTGCGCATCGGATAGTGCGAACTGCTGGACGCACAAGACTGTCAACGGTGTCAACTATACCTTCGATGGAACCTTGCAGAAAACGGTGGTTGGCACGGCGACGTGGGGCGACAACTCCAATGACCAGGTGACCATCGGCGTGAATGTGCTCCCCATCGAAATTTCCAATGTCACCTCCCTGACGATCAATGGCAACGCGCCGAACAGCTCGGTGAAAAGCCGTGGCTGCATCGCCGCCATCCAGATCGTCGAGCGCGGCGAAGACCGAACGCTCCCGAAGGGGCCGCTCGGGGGAACGAATCTGATTCGCAACGGGAGCTTTGAAACGGGAACGACGCTCGATGCGAACAATGGGTGTTGGGGCTATCTCGTGGGCGGTACCGTGACAGCCGCGACAGCGGATTGGACGGCCACCGGTGCGGTGGGGCTCTCGCGTAACGGAACCACATGGCTCAATGTCCCCCGCAGCAAGAACGGCCTCTATGCGGCGTTCCTTCAGCAGGATAGTTCGCTGAGTCAGGCCTTTGTTGTGCCGGCAGGTGCGGCCGGCGATTATCACTTGAGTTTCTTCTACGCCGCGCGGAACGCCTTCCCGGGCGAGCATGTGCATGCGGTGGTCGATGGCAAGGACTATGGCTATGTGATGGCGGCCTATTCCTCGTGGCAGTTGGCCGAATTCCGCATTCCCGGATTGACCGAAGGCGAGCATACGCTCGAGCTGCGGGGTGACACGTATGGACTTACGACGGACATGGCCGTGTCGCTTGAGAACGTGGCGCTCGAGAAAGCGCGGGAGGGGATGACGGTAGCCCCGTCGCCGACGATTGCCGACTATCGGCTGAAGTGGAGTTTTGACAATGGCGAGACCATGCCGGAGGCGAACGGCAATCCCCACAGTTATCAGTGGCCGTTCGAGGTGACGCCGGTTTCGGGACCGAATCCGAGCGTGGGGGCGGGCGTGCCGACGAAGGGCTGGTGCCGCCTGCGCGATTCGCTCGATCAGGAGTGGACGCTTGCCGCGAGCGTGCGCGTGGGGGTGGCGGATGGCCTCATGCTCACCATGGGCGGCGTCGCATCGACCAATCGGCAGGAACTCGTTTTCTACAAGACGGGCGCGACGACGATGGATATCCGCCTCGTCAACTTCCTCGGGGCGGCGAATAAGTTCGAGGTGGCCTCCCTGAAGACGCTCACGATTCCCGAGATGACCAATCGCTTCCATACGATCGTCCTCACCCATCGGCCGTTGAACACGCTCATGCCGTCCTACGAACTCTATGAAGTCTACTTGGACGGCGCGCTCGTGGGGAAGCTCGACTACAAGGTTGGCGACGGCCATGGTTGCCACTTCATGTGCAACGGGTTTCAGATCTGCGGCGGCTACGGAGCCGCTCCGAACGGCTATGTGGTACGCTCCGGCGACGCCTACGACGACCTTCGCTTCTACAATCGCGCGCTTTCGCCCGACGAGGCGCGGCTCTACGCCGAAGCGTTTCCTCCTCTGCTTGCCTCGGACGATCCGCTTGTGAGCGACGCCGTGTACATCGCGCCGGGCGAGACGAAGACGTTCGAGACGACGCCGGCGCAGGTCTACAATTTCGGCACGATGATTCTCACGGGAAATGAAACCGTGACCACGCCGCCGCACGGGCCGGGCCTCGTCAAGTACGTGGGTTCGCAGACGATCAAGTTCAACGCCATCGGCAATTCCCCCGTGGAGCTGAACGGCAACATCACGATCGGAGCTTCGACCCACCTGATCAACTACTGGTCGTCGCCGCTCACGATTTCCGGCGGTACGGTGACGATGCAGGGGACGATGGACATCGGCACGGAGACGGGAACGATCCCGATTCTCGCGCCCGCCTGGGGTTCGCGCTTCTTCATGACGGGCGGCGTGCTCAACGGTTCGTTCGTCTACCTTTCGCGGTCCTATACGGAAAACGAGATTGTCATCACCGGCGGCGAGTTCCGCTCGGGCCTGCGCGCCTGGGGCGATGGAATGGATAAGGTTTTCGAAAACCATCGCGTGCGCGTGGAAGGCGGGATCTTTGCGCCGGCGCTGTTGACGAACTCCGGCGGATCGGCGGGAACGAACGCCCATCAGTTCATCGACATCCTGCCGGGCGGCACCTACGTTCCGCTGCCGGCGGCCGTACCGATTCCCTCATACGTCAAGCTCACCTGTGCGGGGCGGATGCTCATCGAAGAGGACGTCACTCTACCCGCCTATCAGCATGCGGGGACGCTGGAGTTCCGACCCGGGAAGAAGCTCTCCATCAACATGGCCGCCTATGCGGGCGAGGACGTGATCTTTACGACGGATAACGGATTCGTGTTCCCGGAAGGGAAGACCCTGGCGGACATCGGCGAATTCGTTGAATTGCGGGATACGTCCGCAACGCTCTCCGTTTCCGATGATGGCAAGTCGCTCATCGCGGTGCCGCAGGTCTGTCTCATCGCGCGCCATCATGCGTTCCCCGGAACGAAGTCCAACGCGAAGGATCTGCCGGTATCCGCCTATGTGAACGGCGTGTTACCGCGTGACGGACTCAAGTTCCTCGGCAACACCTACCAGACGGGCGATAAGGAGTTCGCTGCGGAGTGGTTCGCGGGTTCGCTCTGCCGCGTCGACGGCTGGCTGTTTGTGACGCCCGAGCAGAAGGGCACGTGGACGTTTGGCGCGTGTTTCGACGATTACGTGGACATCGCGATCGACGGCA
>JAZLJP010000187.1:0-2168 GCA_045617985.1 Kiritimatiellia bacterium | reverse complement strand
GTGAGGGCAATGTCCATCAAGGGCGCGTATTTTACTTTATGCAAAGGCAGAAGATCCATTATCCGAAGCACTGGGTGGATGTCCCCGCACAGATCCGTGTGCTTGAGTCGCGCGGGCTTGCCATCAGCGATTCTCAGTCGGCGGCGGAGTTCCTTTCCTACATCAACTACTATCGTTTCACCGGCTACTGTTTGCGTTTTCAGACGGCGTTTGACGCAAGTGGAAACCGTCTCTTTGCGCAGGGGACGACGTTCGAGGATGTGCGTGACCTCTGCGATATTGACAAGGCCCTGCGCGACGTCTTTGCCGATGGGCTTGAAATGATCGAGATCAGCATCAAGGCGGCGACGGCGGATGTGTTCGGCGGTGCGTATGATGCGCTTGGGCATTTGGATCGGTCGCATTTCGCCGCGTCCTTCACCGCTCCGGCGAAAGGATCCAAGCCGGGCGATCCAACGGCATACGAGGTCTGGCGGGCGAAGTTGCAGGGCGAGACGCGACGATCACGCGAACTCTTCGTCACGCATTTCAAGGATCAGTACCTTGAATATCCCGATTTGCCGATCTGGATGGCTTGCGAGGTCGCCTCCTTTGGCTCCGTATCGCGGCTCTATGACAACATGCTCAAAAGCGAAATGAAGGGGATTGCGCAACGGTACGGGCTCCAGCCGACTTTCCTTGCGTCGTTCCTTCATGCGTTCGTGTACCTGCGGAATGTCTGCGCACATCATTCACGTCTGTGGGATAAGAGCTTGTCCATCAAGCCGCAGCTGCCGCCTGGGAAACTGTGGGATGATGTTCGCAAGTCCCCGGCCAATTCGCTGTTTCCCGCGGCATCGGCGATTTACTGGATGCTCGGGCACGACTCGATTGCGGCGGTATCGCAACAGGCCTGGCGTAAATCGCTTGAGAAGGTGATGACGGGCTTTGCTCGGAGATTTCCGGCTTTCGTTCGCTTCACGGGCTTCCCCGCCGACTGGCAGACGCTCGCGCTCTGGAAGTGACAGCGGTGGGTATGTCCGCTCCGCACGGCAGGTGAAATGCGCCGCGGGCGTTGGCGGGGATGGTGGCCGCCTCGGCGGGGAGCGGGTTGTTTGTCCCTTCGGAAGTGTGGGCGAACCTTCGTGCACTTTTAGCGCTATCACTTGGAATCTCGATCGGTTAGTATTTGTTATAATGAAAAAAAGGGGAAGTGTTGTTCTGAAAAAGGAGTTGCCATTTCGGATCAGCCGAGTCGTCGGATTGTCGTTGGTCGATCAGGTCGCGAGCGGCATTCGCCAGGCGATTGCGTCGGGCTGGTACAAGCCGGGGGAGGTTCTGCCGACGCGCATGGAGTTTGCGGATGCGCTGGGCGTGCGTGAACGCATCCCGCGCGAGGCGGTGGCGAGGTTGGCGGCCGAGGGCATCGTCTATACGCGGCGGTGCCTCGGGTGCGTTGTGGCGGACAAGGGCGAGCGCCATTGGCTGGGGCGTGTGCTGTTCGTCGACTCGGACGATTACCTGACCTATTATTACACGGCGCTCTTTTCGTCCTTTCAGCGGACGTTGTCCGGGGCGGGCTATCTGGTTTCGCGCGTGACATGTCCCGTCGGGAAGGGCGGAGCTGCGGTCGAGCGCCTCAACGAAGCCATGGGGCAGCATTTCGACCTGATCGTTCTCCCGTTTCACGACAAGGCCATCGTTACAGCCGTCGAACGCTCCGGGAGTCGTTATCTGATCGCCACCAAGGCCGGTTTCAGTCGACCGGGTTGCGTCGAATGCTTTGAAGTCGACTGCAAGCAGGCCTTGTCCGACCTGTTGGACCACTGCGAAAAAGCCGGTGTGAGGACAATTGAGCAAGTGGGGGTCAAAGGCGAGAACGAGTTCCTTGACTTGCGTCAGCACACCGTGTACCGGAAGATGAGCATGACGAACTGGGGGATTTCACGACAGCCGGGCAAACACGGGGTGGATGGCGGCACATACGGGGCGATGCAGGCTTTTGCGGAGCGGCTGAAGTTCGGGAAGGACAAGTTGCCGGACCTCTTCTTCTTCCGTGACGACTTCCTGGCAAGGGGGGCCATTGTCGCCCTTCTGGAGGCGCAGGTAAAAGTGCCCGAGGACGTGCGGATCGTGACGCTCTCGAACCGTGGGAACAGTCCGGTCTTTCCGAAGTCCCTGGCGCGGAT
>JAZLJP010000186.1:0-45837 GCA_045617985.1 Kiritimatiellia bacterium | reverse complement strand
CATGTCTTCGGCTCCTGTCGGCAACAAGACTGATGCCAGCAGAAGCGTCACCACCGCTCGCAACATGTTTTCCTGTTCCCTTTCTTCCGCGCCCTCTCGCCGCCGAACCCCTTGCCCGATACAAAGAAAGGCGCGCCCCTTCCCCTGTACTCAGCGGAAGCCCTTCCACAGGCTTTTCAGACCACAGGAAGAAGGAACGCGCCTAGTGCATTGCTGCACATCGGCGCGTTCCCGCAACCATGCCGTTCTGAGATTAGGAATTTTGTGGAAGTATTTCCTGCGAACGTCGTGTTTGCGTATTCCTTCGGCACATCCGGTTTACTTCTTTTGCTGGGACTTCTTCTGCTGCTGGGCCTTCTGCTGGCGAGCCTTCTGCTGCTGCGGTGCCACCTGGGGCTTCGCGGCCTGGGGCTTCTTCACCTGAAGCGGCTTCTTCAGCTCGGCCTGGAGCTTCCGGATCTTCCCCTGAAGCTCACGTGCCTTCTGCGCCTGACGCGCACGCTTTTGCTGGATCTTCTGGCGCTTGGCCGGGTTCTTCGCCTCGATCGGCTTCTTCAGCTGGGCCTGAAGCGCCTGGGACTTCGCCTGGAGACGCTTCAGCTGCTCCACCTGGCGCGCCCGCTTCATCTGGGCCTTCTTCAGCATCTTCGCCTGCTTTTCAGCCGCGCGTTTCTGCATCATCGCCCGCTTCTGGGCGGCACGCTGGGCCTTCAGCTGCGCCTTCTGCCGGGCCTTCTGCATCTTCGGGCACATCGGCTTCTGCGCCGCCTGGGCGGTCGCCTTCGGGCATGCGGGCTTCTGCGCGCAGCACGGCGCCGCCGGCTTCTTCGCATAGCCGAAGCCCTGGTTGAAGCCCTGAATGAGCCCCTGACGATAGGCCTGCTGCGCTTCCTTCGTCATCTTCTGCCCACGCGCCTTCATCGCCTCCTGCACCACACACGCACGCGCCTGGTTGAGCTGATTCGCCGCAATGCGCTGCTGCTGCGCGGCCTTCGCCTTCTGCTGCTGCGCGGGCTGCGGCTGCGCCGCAGTGGCGGCGAAGCCAAGAGCCAGCGCCGAGACGAGAACAAGATTCATCAACGTTTTCATTTTTTCTACCTTTCTTAGTTTTTAGAGTAAAGAGCCCCATCTCTCCAAAAAGTAAGTACGCGAAAGAAGAAAAAAATCAACAGGATTTTTCCGAATCCAGTGCACCCAATCGCCTACTCGCCGAAAACGTAGAACGTGGAAACGCGCTTTTCGACCGCTTTGATGACGGGCGTCAACGTGGTGACCTTCGTCTCTTTCGGCGCGTAAAGGAACATCACCGTAATCTTCGATCCCTGATCGCCCGTCTTCGCGATCAAGCCGGGGAGCTCCGCCCACTCCTTGAACGCCGTCGTTTTCGGCTTCAAAACGGGATCGAGCCCTTCCCCGCTCCAATCCTCCTCCACAAAGACGAACGTCTTCGCGCCGTCCGCCGCCACATGGACCTCGAACGGCTGGAAGATGCGCGCGGCACGGTCGCGCCACTTCGCTTCGGGAAGGAACGCGCGGAAGAAGAACTGCCCGTCGCTCCGGCCGCTCATCTTCACGCCTTCGCCGTCAAGAAGCGCGAAGGCCTGCGCCACTGCGGCGGCCCGTTCGAGCGTGACCGTTTCATCGAAGGCGAGGCGAGCGTGGACGTCATAGGCCTTTGCATCGGCCCGCAAGGTGGTCATCGCCTCGCCCGCATTGGTCGCGGAGAGCTTCAATTCGACGTCCTTGACCACGCGCTTTCCATCCCACGTGACCGCGATTTCGAAAAGCGCCCCTTCGCGGTGTTTCGCGAGCGTCTGGAATCGTCCGTAAGAAGGAGACTGGTCGAGCATGCCGTCCAGCTGCAACAGAGCCGGCGCATGGTTGTAGAGGGCAAACACCGCGCAGGGGATGTTCGTTGAAGCGACCGGCACGCCTGCGGCGTCGCGCAACCCGCCCGCGTAGGCAAGGGGCCCTTCCAGAATCTTCCCCTCCTCGTTCGCACGCCGATCCCGCAGGAAGGCCGAAAGCCCGCCCTTCGGGCGCTGCGCCGCCTCCGCGCCCCACGGCGTAATCGCCATCTTCACTTTTTCGCCGAGCGGCCAGAAACGCGCCGCGAGCGGATCGGCCGGCACGCCACACGGCACCCCGGCCTTCGCGAACGCCTCTGCGATCGCCGCCGGCGAGGCGACCGTGACGAAGAGCGACTCGTAGGCGCGATCCGAAAGCGGCCCGATCGCAAAGAACTCCACCGTTTCATCCGCGCCGATGCCCGTCGCCTCCACGAGGAAGCGCACCGTGCGCGTGGCCCGATCGGCCACCACGCCCTGCGGGGCCTTGTTTTCCGCCTTCCAACGCGCGATTTCGTTCGTCTGCACGCTCACCCACTCCATCGGCGATTTCGATGGCGCAGCGAGGCAGGAGAGCGAGAGCAAGGCGGCTAAAGGCAGAATCTTCATAGGACCTCCGGGGATGGTGAAGCTCTTTGACGGCGAAAACGCGTTAACGGCGGGCCGCAACGGCACGCTTGAAACCTTCTGCGGCGCGGGCGATGATCTTTTCGTCCACGCTGCAGGAGAGGCGCACGTGCCCCGCCATGCCGAACCCGCGGCCCGGCACCACGAGGATGAGCTCCTTCTGGAGCGCATCGACGAACTTGAGGTCGTCTCCGCCCGGCGCCTTCGGGAAGAAGTAGAACGCCCCCTTCGGCATCACGAACTCCACGCCCGCCTCCGTGAGCACCTTCGCCATGAGCCGACGGCGACGATCGTAGATTTCCAGATCGACCGTCTGATCCAGGAGCTGTGCCGCGAGGCGCTGGCCGATCACCGGCGCGTTCACGAAGCCGAGCGTGCGGTTCGTGAGCGTGAGTGCATTGACGAGCGTTTCGCCGTCGGGCATATCGGGATGAATCGCCACGTAGCCCACGCGCTCGCCCGCGAGCGAAAGCGTCTTCGAGAAGGAGCCGAGCACCACCGCGTAGGGCGTGAGCGGCATCACGGGCGGCACCACCGCACCGTCGTAGGCGAACGCGCGATAGGGTTCGTCGCTCAGGAGATAGAGCGGACGCGCCGCCGCGCCGAATTCGGCCACGCGCGCGGCATTGATCGCATTGACGATCTCCGCGAGGCGCTTCATATCGGCTTCGGCGTAGATCGAACCCGTCGGGTTGTTCGGCGAGTTCACGAGGAACGCGCGCGTCTTCGGGGTCACCGCCGCCGCCATCGCTTCGAAGTCGGGGCGGAACCCTTCGTCGGGCTTCGACGCAATCGCCTTCAATACGCCGCCGAAGTGCCCGCAATAGCTCCCGTATTCCACGAAGTACGGCGCCGGGCAGATCACTTCGTCGCCCGGCTCGATCACCGCGCGGAAGAAGCTCACCAAAGCCCCCGCCGCCCCCACGGTCATCACCACCTGTGCGGCCGTGACGGGCGCCTGCTGCTGCGCGGCAAGCATCCCCGCCATCGCCTCGCGCACGGCCGGAATGCCGGCGTTCGGGCAGTACCCGAGGCCGAGCGGCTCGATCGCCTTCGCCGCGAGCTGCTCCATCGCCGCCTTCGTCTTCACGGGCGGCGGCACGTCGGGATTGCCGAGCGAAAAATCGCACACGGCATCCGCCCCGTACTGCTTCTTGAGCTCAATGCCCTTTTCAAACATCTTGCGGATCCACGAAGACCCCGCCATCGACTGTTTGATCTGATTGGTGACCGACTGCATTTCCGTTTTCTCCTTGTTCGCCACCCTTAGGCTTCCACCGTCTTCACGCCCGTCTGGGCATTCCAGCGGATCGTCTTGCCCGCTACGAGCTGCGCCTCGTTGCCGAGAACGAGCGTTTCCGTGAGCCGCGCCGACCAATTGAGGCGGCTCCGGGGTGCTCCGCCGTCAAGGCAGCAATCGAGATACTCGTGATAGTGCGAGCGCACTTCCGGCACCGGCGCGATCTCGGGAGCCTTCTTGCCGTTCTTCATCACGAAGGCCGGCATCGCCGCCGCCCCGCGGCCGAAGTGCGAGGAAATGATCCACCCCTCTTCGCCTTCGATCACGCGCCCCTGCACCGGCATCGTCTTGAAATGCGTCTTGGCGGCGAGCGCGCGGATTTCCGCCGGGAGAAGGAACTGGCCCGTGGGATTCATCTTCGCATTCAGCGGCCCGTCGCACCATTCCACGTCGAACGGCTGGCCGCCCGTCGCCTTTACGCCAGGGAAGTTCCAAGTGATGTGGCACATGCGCGGCCAGAACTGTTCCTTGAACGCCGCGCTCCATTTGTCGTCCGACACCTCCGCACGCACCGCCGTGGGGCCGAGCTTGTCGAGATGCATGCCGAGCCACACGGGCGAGAAGATGTGGCTGCCCATGTCGCCAAGCCAGGACGAACCGAACGCGCGCCACCGCCGCCACGTGCCCGGATGGTATACGCCCTTCGCGTACGGGCGATACGGCACGCCGTCGCCGAGCCAGAGCTTCCAATCGAGCGACGCCGGCACGGGGTCTTCCTTGAGCGGCCATGTGCGCGTTGCCGCCGCAAACCCGCCGGAGTTCGTGAACACCCACACGTGCTTGATGCGGCCGATCGCGCCGGATTCGATGAACGCCACCGTCTGGCGGTCGCACACCCACGAGGCGATCTGCGTGCCGAGCTGCGTGACGGCCTTCTTCTCGTTTACGAGCTTTTCGATTGCGCGGCATTCGGCGAGCGAATGGCAGAGCGGCTTCTGCGCGTAGACGTTCTTGCCGCGCTTGAGCGCCGCGCAGATCGCGGGCGCGTGCATGTGGTCCGGCGTCGAGACGTTCACGGAATCGATACGATCGCCTTCCTTTTCGAGCATCTCCTTCCAGCTGCGATAGATGCGCGCATCGGGATGGCGCTTGTGCGCGGCCGCGAGGTAGTTGGAATCCACATCGCAGAGCGCCGTGATGTGCGTGCGCTTATGCGAAGCGAGAGAATTGAGATCGCCCCCCGCCATGTTCGCCGTACCCACGCAGGCATGGGAAAGAAGCGAATTGGGGCTGCGCGTGGAGAGAATCGCAGGGAACGCCGGGAGCGCGGCGAGCGCGCCTGCCGAAGCGAGAAACTGACGACGTGTGTTTTTCATGATGAATCCTTTTCCTGTTTTTAAAATTCACTTGAGGCGCAGCGTCACGGATACGGGCGCGTGGTCGGAGGTCTCGCGGTCTTCCGTGACCGCCGTCGCGAGCACCTCCACCTGCAGAGCATGCGCCGCATCCACGGCCACATAGTCGATTACGCAGCCGACATTCTTCCGTTCCGCATCGAGCGGCCGCTTGCCGCCGTGGAACGTATCCGTCTTCTGCGTGGAAATCACCTTCATGAAGGAGCCGATCTTCTTTAAGACGGCCGAATCCGGCTGCGCATTCCAGTCGCCGCACAGGAAGACGGGCTTCGTCGCGGCGGCGGCCTTCACCGCCGCACGAACGATTTCCACCGCCTTTTCGCGATTCTCCTTCTCGAGAGCGAGATGCATCGACCCCACGAAGCAATCGTCGAATTCGGCGAGCAGCAGGAGGCGCGGCTCATGCCCCGGAAGCGGGATGCGTTTCACGGCAAGCGGCTTCTCGCGCGAGAGGAGCGCGTTGCCGTAGGCGCCGCCCTGGAGGGGAATCGCCTTGCCGAAGGTCGCAACGAGGCCCGTGTGGCGGCCGAGCTCGGCCGGCTGGTCCACGCCGCCCGTGCGTGTCGTACACACGTCAAGTTCCTGCAACGCCGCAAAGCGCGCCTGTTCCTTTGCAATCGTGCGCGCCGTCGCCGCCGGCGAAAGCACCTTGTTCAGGTCCTCGCAATGGTGCACGTTATACGAAACGATCTTGAACGGCGCCGCCGCCCAGCACAAACTCGCCACGAAAAACGAGCCGAAGAAAATTGCTAATTTGTCCATGCGATTATTCTATCATAACTCGGGCGAATGATAAACCCTATTTTGGCTGGAGTTTACCCATTTTTGACGTGTGGAGATGAGGCTCGTCCAACAAATGAAGGGCGAAGCGCGTTTCCGCAGGTGAAATGGGCGTACTCGGCGCGCAGGAGGCTGAAAAACGGGTAAACTCCAGACCGAATCGTGTTGTCTTTGAATCTGTTTTCGATTATACTATCGGCATGAAGCAAAATTCCAAGCCCACGCCTTTCCAAATGAGGGTCTATGAGGCGACCGCGCGCATTCCGTGCGGGCGCGTTGCCACTTACGGCTGGGTGGCGCGGCAGATCGGCTGCCGCTCGGCCCAGGCCGTTGGCGGAGCCTTGCGCGTCAATCCGTTTGCGCCCCGCGTGCCCTGCCACCGCGTCATCGCCTCAGACGGCACCCTGCACGGCTTCGCCGGCCACACGACGGGCCCGCAAATGGAAAAGAAACGCCGCCTCCTCGAAGCCGAGGGCATCGCCTTCAACGCCCTCGGCCGCGTCCAACCCGAGCAGATCCTCCGCTGAGGCGCCCCCGTCACTTGCAGACGCTCAGGAGAAGGGCGCGCACTTCGTCGTAGGTCTTCGCGTGGAAGAAGCCCTTGCCCCGCACCTTGCCCTTGTCCTTGGGATCGTATTCGATGACGCGGCCGCCCTTGGCAACGAAGTCGTGGACGAGCGACATGTAGCCGCCCATGACGGGGCCGGGCATCACGAGAACGTCCGTATGGTCGAGCTGGCCATGCCCCGTTTCGTAGGGCGTGTTCGGCAGAAGGTCGAAGCGCGGGTCGTGGAGAAGCTGTATGCCGAAGGTCATTCCCTCCTTCGTGGCCCACTCCACGTCGAAGGCCACATTCACCGCCCCGCGCGCACGGTTCGGATAGACCGGCTCGGCGGGAACGCCCGTGAGGTAGCGAAGGAAGCCGCGCACAAGATCCTGCGTTCCTTCCGAACACTCGGGATGGGGGCCGCTCGCAATGACGCGCCCCTTCCCCACGCGGCCGCCCACGATGCAGGCAAAGCCCGTCATCGGATCGATCTCCTTCCCCGAGAACGTATTCACCATGTGGCCATGATAGCGCGCGAGCACCTTCACATCGGCATCCGCCATGGGCTCGCCCGGCATCATCACGGGGCCGCCCCAGTAGAGCACGAAACGGCGCGTACCGCCCACGAAGCCGAGCTCGCCCGCCCAATCGGTGAACTTGATGCTCATTTCGGACCATCCCCGATAGGCCTTCTCGCGCTGTTCCTTGAACGGAATGAGGCCGAGCCGCGCATGCCCGGGATGTTGGGGCTGCAGCGCGAGAAACGCGCCCGCGCAGATGCCGTAGTAGGCGCCGCCGTTACGAACGAAATCGACGACATTCTTCCGCCCCGCCTCGCCGAGCGCCGTGAACTCGCCGTGGGAAGACCCGCCGCCCATGAGGAAAAGATCGAAATCCTTCAAAACACCCTGCTGCACATCGACCTCATTCACGAACGTCACATCGTAGAGCGGCGAGAATTCGAGAAGCTTCGAGACGTTCCAATACTCGGCGCAGCTCACGCCCGGGCCCGCATAAATCGCCGTGCGCACCTGTTTCGTAATCGCGGCCGGCGGCTTGAAGGCGCACGTTTCAAGCGCCTTCACTTCGGCAACGAGATTCGACGCGTCGATCGTCTTCACGAGCCGACGGTCGCCCGGATAGACGAGCGCCGATTCGCCCCAGGTGAGGATGCGGCCGCCCCGCGCCGTGAAGGCGTTGAACACCGCGCAGTTCGCCTGCTTGTAGGCCGTCTCGCGCAAGCCGGGCGGCGAGGCGCTCATATCGGGCAGAACGAGGATATCGAAATGGCGCGAGAGGCCTTCGGCCAGATCTTCGTCGTTGATCGCAGTCACATCCGCTACATCGCTCTCGAAGAGCGCGCGGCAGGCGTTCGCGCTCTCCACGCCGATGGAGACGGCGCCGTAGAGCCCCACGGAAAGCTGCCCCGCCTTCCGCCGGGGGATGTTGATGCACACCTCGCGCCCCGTCACGTACTTGAAGGCGCCCCGCACGATGTCGAGCGTGTTGGGGAAGTATTCGGGATGGTCCGCCATCGCAACCACGCGTCCCTTGCCATAGGTGCCCGCAACTTCGCTCGCCGCGCCGGTCATGGGCCTCACGGGGTCGGGCGTACCGGGGTTGATGTCGCCCACATAGGTGGAGATCACCTCGAATTTCGCCTCCGGCATCGGCGTACCGGGGAGCATGATCGGCCCGCCATGGTAGCGCACGCGGCGATACCCCGGCTTGAGCCCGAGGTAGGCCTCGGCGGCCGGCGTATACTTCGTTGAGAGGATCGACCCGTAACGGTAGGGCCCCTTCTGGGAAACATACGGCACGATCCCCATGCGCGGGCGCTCCGGCGTAGCGCCCTGCATCGCGAGGAAGCACCCCGCACACGTGCCGATGTAGCCACCGCCCTCGCGGATGAATTTCTTCAGGCGCTCGACGCCGTTCGTTCCCAGATCGGCATACTCCCGCGAAGGCGCGCCGCCCGGCATCACCACGAGGTCGAGCCGATCCAGCACGCCCGCGCGCACCGCCGCGCCGTCGATGTAGGTGGGCACGAGATCGGGCGAACGACAGGCGAACTGCACCCACCGGAGCATCCCCACGCCGTACGCGCCGCGCCCCACGAACACGCCCACGCGCACAGGCGACTTCTCCTGCGCGGTTTCCGCGCCAAACACGCTCGCGGCGGCTAGCGCCGCGAGAACGATAAGAATGGATTTTTTCATAGCGCACAGTATACCATAATTCTCCAAGACGCGGCAGAAAAAGGTTTCACCAAATGAAATTCGTTCTTCACTTGCCAATACGCCGTCAATTTGATAAAATAGGGATTCAATTTTCGAAACAAAAGGAGAATCATCCATGTCAGGTCACAGCCACTGGGCCACAATCAAGCGCGCGAAAGGCGCGGCCGACGCGAAGAAGGGCAAAATCTTCTCGAAGCTCGGCAAGGAAATCACCATCGTCGTGAAGGCGAAAGGCGGGGATCCGAATACCAACCCCACCCTCCGTACGCTCATTGCGAAGGCCAAGGCGGCCCAGATGCCGAACGACAACATCGATCGCGCCATCAAGAAGGGAACGGGCGAGCTTGAATCCGCCGCGCTCGTGGATGCGCAGTATGAAGGCATCAAGGGCAGCGTCGCGATCGTCGTCACGGTTCTTACGGATAACAAGAACCGCGCGGCGGCAGAAGTGAGCAACGTCTTCAAGAAGAACGGCATTGAACTCGCGAAGCCGGGCAGCGCCTCGCGCCTCTTCGACAAGCTCGGCCAGGTCATGATCCCGGCCGCCGACGGCCTTGACGAAGACAAGGTGATGGAAGTTGCGCTCGAAGCCGGCGCCGAAGACGTCGTCTCCGAAGACGGCGGTTTCACGGTGAAGTGCCAGCCCGCCGATTTCGTTGCGGTTTCCGATGCCATCAAGGCGGCGGGCATCGCCATCGACGAAGAGAACTCCTCCGTGGGCCTCGTGCCGAACATGATGGCGCAGGTGACGGATGTTGCCGCCGCCAAGGCGATCAACAAGTTCGTGGACATGCTCGAAGACCTTGAGGACACGCAAGACGTGTACACGAACATGGAAACGTCGGATGAAGTCGACGCCGCGCTCGCGGCCGAGGTCTGAACGCCATGACGCTCGAACACATCGGCCTCAACGTCGCCGAACCGCAGAAGGTGATGGACTGGTGGTGCGCGAATCTGGGTTTCACCCAAACGCACCCCGTCTTCATCGTCGATTCGAGCGGCCGCATGGCGATCGAGTTCTATCGGAACGATCAGGCGCCGATTACGGATTTCACCACGGTGAATCCGAACACGGTGCACATCGCCTTCACGAGCGAAGATACGGATGCTGACGCCGCGCGGCTCGTCGCCGCCGGCGCGACGCTCGTCGAAACCATCCACCGCGAAGGGTTCGACATGGCCATGCTCCGCGATCCGTTCGGCATTCCCGTCCAGTTCGTGAAACGCGCGAAGCCGATTCTGCACAAGTGAAACGCATCCACTTCATGGGCATAGGCGGCGTCGGCATGGCCGGCGTCGCTTTTCTTTTGAAAAAAGCCGGTTACGCCGTAACCGGCTGCGACAAGTACGCCTCGCCCCGCACGCGCTGGCTTGAGGCGAACGGCATTCCGGTGGCGATCGGGCACGACCCCGCCCACCTGACGGCCGTCGATGAACTCGTCATCACGCCCGCCGTTCCCAAGAGTTCCCCCGAACGCGCCGCCGCCGAGGCCCGCTCCGGCTGCCCGATCCGCTTCCGCGGCGAAGTGCTGGCCGACCTCGTGAACGCCTCCTTCGGCATCGCCGTGTGCGGCACCCATGGGAAGACCACCACCTCCACGTTCACCGCCAAGCTCCTCGCCGCCCTCGGCGGTGCGCCCGCCTGGTGCATCGGCGGCGAAACAGGCGCCCTTCCCGTGGCCGGCGCTTCCACGCCCGAGGCGCCCTTCGTTGTCGAAGCCGACGAATCGGACGGCACGCTCGCCCTCTATCGGGCGAAGATCCTCGTGGTGATGAACATGGATTACGACCACCCCGAGCACTTTCCCACCGAGACCGCCTACCGCGCCTGCTACGAAACGGCGATGGGCCAGGCGCAAACCGTCATCCGCGCCTGGGAGCTCGACGCCTCCGACTTCCCCGAGCTCCCGTCCCTCGTCAACGGCGCGCACAACGTGATCAATGCGCGCGCGGCCATCGAAGTGGCGCTCCGCCTGGGCTACGCGCGCGCGGCCATCCGCGCCGCCCTTCCCGGCGCCCTCGCCGAATTGCCCGACCGCCGCTTCCAGCACGTGTGGCCGCCGGCCGGCGCAAGCGGGGTGAATGCGACGATCAAAGTCGTCACCGACTACGCGCATCATCCGCGCGAGCTCGCCTGTGCCGTCCAGATGGCCGCAGCGCTCAAGCCAAAGCGCCTGCGCGTTCTCTTTCAGCCCCACCGCTACACGCGTACGAAGGCCCTCTTATCCCAGTTCCCGGCCGCGTTCGCGGCAGCGCACGAAGTGGTGCTCATTCCCGTCTATGCGGCCTTCGAAGAGCCCCTTCCCGGCGGCGACATCGCCGATCTCTACAAGGCCTTCTGCGAGGAGTGCCCCTCGCTGAACGTGCATCTCGCCCGCTCCGCGCGCGAAGCGTGGCGGCATGTCTTTCTCACGCGCGCGCCGGGCGATCTCGTGCTCCTCGCGGGCGCGGGCGACATCATCCAGCTCCTGCCGCTGGTCACGCACGACCTTTCGGGCTTGCCCACGCCGCCCGGCCCCACGCGGTGGCTCGGCGCCGGCTCGAACACGTGGCGCAGCGAGCTTGCGACGGACGAACGATTCGTGCGCACCAAAGGCCCCGCGAACGCCCCCGGCGCTTCGCTCGGCATTCCCTGGATGGCCGGCATCCCCGGCACGATCGGCGGATGGACGAAGATGAACGCCGGCGCCTTCGGGCACTCCATTTCCGAAGTCATCCGCCGCGTCAAAGTGGACGGCACCTGGCGCACGCGCGAAGATTGCGGTTTCGCCTATCGCCATTCGGAAATCGACGGCGAAATCCAGGATGTCGAATTCGATTTGAGCGGCATCGACCCAACGGAATCGGCGACCGCCTACCTCGCGCGCCGGAAGAAGTTTCCCGCCGGCACCAAGGGTTCCGTGTTCAAGAATCCGTCCCCCGAAACGCCCGCCGGGAAACTCCTCGAAGAGGCCGGCGCGAAAGCGCTCCGCGTCGGCGGCGCGTACGTGTGGGCCGAGCACGCGAACGTGATCGTCGCCGGGCCCGATGCGATCCCGTCCGACGTCCTCGCCCTCGCCCGCCTCATGGCCCGCGCCGTCTACTTCAAATTCAACATCCGCCTCGAACCGGAAGTCCAGGGCCTAGAGATCGGATTGTAACGGAAGGGGCAGGACCTCGTGGAAACGGGTCCGGCCGGATTTCGTCCGAAGGCTGCCATGGTCAAGCGGACGGAAATCGTCGCCCATGAACACGGTCGTCACGCGCGCCGTCCAGGGCGCCGCCCCATCGGAGCGCACGAACACTTTCACATGGTCGCCCTCGACATGCGTCTTCAACTCGCGTGCCGCGCAAAGCGCGTTGAGGGGCGTCACGGCAGGCACCGTCTTCCCGTCCCTTCCGCGCACGACGTCGACCCGCCAGGTCGCTCCGTCGTTGCAGGCGACGTGACACTGGCAGGCGCCCGTCTTCGCCACGGTGAAAATATCGGCCACCTTGCAATACCCCTTCTCGGCATAGCGCACACGGTAGTCGGGCAGCGCCGTGCCCACGCAGAGCCAATCGAGGTTCGTCGGCGTGAGCGCATAGTCGCTCTTGAGCACAACGCCCGTCACCTCTTCGCCCCGGATGTACGGCCGTGTACAGCCGGGCGCGGCATCGTTGCCGCCCGCGCCGATGAGCCCGCCCTTCAATATCAATTTTCCGGAACAGGCGGGATCGCGATAGTAGAAGCGGCCCGTGCGTTCCTGCACGTTCTTCACCGTGCCGTCTTCCCAGTACATCACGTTCGCGATTTCGCAGACGGCGCCTTCCGCGCACTGGTAGATGGGATAGTAGGCCGTATCGGGGTAGATTTCAGACCCCGCGAAGTTCGCCCCCGCGCCGAGAACGATGCCGCGCGTGTTCTTCCAGTAGAACGGCTTCGCCTGATGCGCCTGCACACCCGTCCAGAGATGCAGGTTATTGCAGTAGGTGTGGCCGTTGTGGATTTCCATTCCCACGCACACGCCCATCATCTCGATATTGCTGAAGCGGCAGTCGGCCGCGCCGTACACGCGCACCGCCACGCTCTTCTCAGGATGCGCCCACGAACTGAAGATGGTCATGTTCTGGGCGAAGATCGGCCGCGACCCCCTCCCCTGAATGTAGAGGCCGTACGATTCGACATTGAAGAGCCCCACCTTGTCGATGAACGTCATCGTTCCCTGCGTACACGGCTCGATGCGAATCGCGCATTCACCACTCGCGCAGATGATGTTCAGATTCTCCACATTCACGCGCACGCGCTCGCCCAGCTGCACGACGCCCGCAAGGTTGTTCGTCGCCATGTCCGAAACAAGCCATGTGCGAGCGGCGTCCTTCCCCGGGATGCGCGCATAGCCCGCCCCCCGGATGGGATTCTTCAGAACGAGCGGATGCGACACGCGGTATCGCCCCGCCGGGAAGTAGAGCGCACCTTTGGCCGTATTCGCATTCACAATCGCGCTCACGTCGGCCGAGCCGTCGTTCTTCGCCCCTAGCGACAGCACGTTGATCGGCCCCGTCTCGCCCCAAGCCGCAGGCAGCACAACCAGGGCTCCGGCAAACACCATCCAACGAAGCCACGATCTCCTCATTCTTGGCAACAGCATAACACTCGTCCTTTGAAATCCGGGAGGGTCGTCGCCCCCCCCCCTCAAGCGAATGAGGGCGGGAGCTCGCGCTCGAGAGCACGGGCGAGCTGATCGGGGCATGACGTACCCCCGCGGCAGTTGATCCCCTTCAAAAGGCGCACGACATCTTCGACCTTCCGCCCCACGACGAGTTTCGCGACGCCTGCCGTATTGCCGGGGCACCCTCCAAGAAACTCACATGCCACCACAACGCCATCCTGCACTTCGTAGTTGATCGCCACCGAACAGGTGCCTTGCGTTTCATACGTCTTTTTCATTTCTCTCCTTTGCCTTCTGCAATTCCTTCGTGAGGCGGTACTCCGCCACCTAAAACACGCCCCGCAATCATACCAAATCCCCCCGCATCCGTCAATCAATCGCCACCGACTGGTATCAAATCCGCACTTGCCTCGTTTTCTCAATATTGATATAATTTTTGGCATGAAAAAGTCGAGTCATTGGTTGGTTGTTGCCATTCTGGGAACAATCTTGGGGACAAACGGCGCGGGCGTACCGAACGCCATACCGAATCGTCTCGTTCACGGCGGTATCGAAGCGGCCGGGCCCGCCACGCGACGCGGCCCGATCGTCCTCACCGAAATCCATGCCGCCCCTCAAGCGCGGGCCGATGGACGCGACGTGCGCTTTATCGAGCTCTACAATTCCAATCCCTTCTCGCAGCGGATGGACGGCTGGAAACTCTCTGGCAGTCTCGCCTACACCTTCCCCGCCGGCTACAAGATGCCCGGCCTTTCCCGGCTCGTCATCGCGCCCGTCCCCTCTGACGTGGAAACGGTGTACGGCCTCACGGGCGTCCTCCAGGCCACCGCGAGCGAAAGCTTTTCATTCCCCGTCGAGCTCACCCTTTCCGATGAAATCGGCGCCGAACTCTTCTCGATCAAGGTGAAGGACGCCGACCCCTGGCCCGCCGGCTGTACGGATACGGGCCACTCCCTCGTACTCGTGCGCCCCTCGCGCGGCCAAACCGAAAGCGCCGCCTGGGCGCGTTCGGTGCGTCCCGGCGGCTCGCCCAACGCCAACGAACCCGCCGCGAGCGCAACCTACGCGACCCTCCTCATCAACGAGCTCGTGCCCCATTCCCCCACCACCGATACGAGCGCGATCGAACTCATCAACATCGGCGACGCCGCCGTCTCCCTCGCAGGCTGCCGCCTCGTTTCGCAAAACCTGAACGCCAGCTACACCTTCCCTGCAGGGACGACGCTCGCCGCCCACCAGCTCCTCGCCGTCAACGAGGCGACGCTCGGCTTTGCCGTTTCGGGGAACAAGGACGCCATCCTCCTCCGTGCCCCCGCCGCTTCCGGCGATGCCATCATCGACGCCGTGCGCCTTCCGGCCGTCGCCCTCGACGGCGCCTGGGGCCGCGCACCCGACGGCGGCGCGCGCCTCACCCACCTCGCCTCGCCCACGCCCGGGGCGCGCAACGCAGCCCGCCTCGTGCCGCCCGTCGTTCTCAACGAGCTCATGTATCATCCGCTCGACGAAGACAAGGAACACGAATACCTCGAGCTCTACAACCCCACCACGCGCGACGTAGACCTCACGGGTTGGGTCATCTCCGGCGACATCGACTACGAATGCACCGAAACGATTCCCGCCGGCGGCTACCTCGTCATCGCCAACAAGCGCAGCGCCTTCCGCGCCCTCTACCCTTCTTTCGAGGGTCTCCTCGGCGACGACGGCTTCTCGGGGACGCTCCCGAACGGAACCGGAACGGTGCGCCTGCGCCGGCCGATGGCCGTGTGGGATGCCGCCGTCTCGAACGTCGTCAACGCGCTCGTCCTTCAAGAAGAGGTGATCTACCGCGACGGCGGCGCCTGGGGCGATCTTGCGGACGGCGGGGGCAGCTCGCTCGAACGCGTCGACTGGCGCACCGATCCGCACCTCGCCGGCAGCTGGGCCGCGAGCGATGAAACCAAGACCTGCGGCTGGAAGACGCTCGAATTCACCGGGGCCATCGAATACGGTCGTGCAGACGACAGCTACGGCGATCCCACCCAGGTGGAGCTGGGGCTCTACGACGCGGGCGAATGCCTCGTCGACGCCGTGGTGCTCAAGTCCGCCACCGGATCGAATCTCGTCAACAACCCGTCCTTTGAAAGCAGCAACACCACCTGGAAATTCCACGGCACCCATCAAGATTCCACGATTGAAAGCTCCACCGATGCCGACGACGGCACCAAAGTGCTGCATCTGCGCGCCACAGGCCGCCTCCACACCGGCGGCAACGGCATCCGCGGCACGTTGAGATCGCAACTGCCGAAGTCCGGCACCGGTACCATCTCAATGCGCGTACGCTGGCTCGCGGGCTCGCCCGACGCGCTCGTGCGCGCGCGCGGCAACTGGATCGAGGCCTACGGCGACATCACAACCACCCATGCCTTCGGCACCCCGGGCCGCGCCAACAGCCGCGCCGTCGCGAGCGCCGCGCCCGTCCTCGTTGACGTGACGCACGAACCGCTGCTCCCGGCGAACGGCGAGGCCGTTACCGTCTATGCGCGCGTTGCCGATCCCGATGGGCTCGCCGCCGTCAACCTCATCTGGCGCATCGACGGCAACGCCTCGTCCACCACCATCCCGATGAGCCCCTGCGAGGCCGGCTGGTACGCCGCCACCATTCCCGCGCCCGCCGCCAACTCTCTCGTCGCCTTCCGCGTCACCGCCGCCGACGGCGTCAACTCCGCCCTCTCTTCGTCCTACCCGGCCGACACCCGGCGCAACTGCCTCGTACGGTGGAACGACCCCCACACCGCCAACACCTTCGGCGTCTACCGTTTCTGGGTGACGGCCGCCGACATCTCCACCTGGCAGAACCGCAGCCAGGACAGCAACTTCTCCATTCCCTGTACCTTCGTCTACGGCAACGACCGCGTCGTCTACGGCGCGGGCATCCAATACGGCGGCTCGCCCTTCCACTGCAAGGGATTCAGCCGACCCATCAACAACGGTTTCATCGACTACAAGCTCGACTTCCCCAAGGACGACCTGATCCTCGAAGACGACGGCCTCGTCCTCGCCTGCGCCGGCAACCCGGGGTCCGGCGAAGACGCCACCGTGTTCAAGGAGCAATTCTGCTACGCCTTAGCCAAGCGCCTCGGGCAGCCCGCCGTCTACCGCCGCGTGGTCCACCTCTACGCCAACGGACAGCTCCAGAACGCGCAGGGCGTCGTGGAAGACACCGAAAAGCCCAATGGATCGATGATCAACCACTGGTATCCCACAAAGACCGACGGACGGCTCTACAAATGCGACGACTGGTTCGAATACAATCCCAACGACTTCGGCGACTTCAGATACCAGCGGGGCGGCAAGGAAATCGGCGCCACCCTCGAATCGTTCACCACCACCGAGGGCAACGGCGATCCCGCCTTCGGCACCTTCTACAAGAAAGCGCGCTACCGCTGGCACTGGCTTCCCCGCGCGGCCGCCAATTTCCAGGCCCACGACTACCAGGATTTCTACGCGCTCATCCACGCCTTCAATGATTTCTCCAATCCCGCCTACGTGCGCAATCTCGCCGCCGTGGCCGATACCGATGCGTTCCTCGCCATCTCCGCGCTGCATGTGTATGTGGGCAACTACGACTCCTACGGAAACGAACGCGGCAAAAACGCCTACATCTACAACGGCCCCCGCGGCTGGGCACTCCTCGCCTGGGATATCGACACCAGTTTCGGCGCGGCCAACACCCGCGACACCGACATGAACGACATCGTCAACCCCCTTTCCGCATCCTTGAAAGTGATCGATCCGAGTTTGAAAACCATGCTCGCCACCCCCGAACACGCACGCGGCTACTGGCGGAAGTTCATCGCGCTCGTCGAGGCCTGCACCTCGGGCTCGGAAGACCTCGTGGACTACCGCGAACGCTATGACGCCCTCCGCGCCGACGGCGTGACCGTGAGCGGCTTCACCACCGTCGCCAACAACATCCAGACGCGGCGCGCGAACGTGTTGAACCAGATCAACGCCGCGAACGCCGCCAATTTCACGCTCACCTCGCCCACCGTGAGCGCCGCGAACCAGTTCACCCTCACGGGCGAAGCACCGTTTGAGGTGGCCACGATCATCTGCAACGGGAAACCCCTCGACGTCACCTGGACGAGCGTGCGTACCTGGAGCGCGCCATACGCGCTCACGAATCGTACCGAGCCGATCACCTTGCGCGCCCTTCGTGAAGACGGCACGATTTTCACGACCGCCATCACCACGCTCACCTACTCAGGGCCCACGCTGGATTCCATCAACGGCCACCTCGTCATCGCGTCCATCCTCGCCCATCCCGCGCAAACGGGAGGCGCCTACTTTGAAATCTACAACAGTTCAACGAACACCAGTTTCGACCTCGGTGGCGTCTACACCACCGGCTCGGCAACCTTCACCTTCCCGGCCGGCTTCACCCTCGCCCCCTGCACGAGTGCCGTCGTGGTCGAGGATGCCACCGTCTTCTCCACCCTGTACGGCAACCGCGCCACCGTCGCGGGCACCTTTGCCGGCAGTCTCCCGGCCGTTGGCTCGCTCGAACTCCGCCGCCCGGCCAAAGGCCTGGAGCTCGTTGAACGTACGCTCGACCACGTCGAATGGGGCGGAGAAGACTGGCCGGTCCCCGCCGAAGGCGAAGCCCTGACGCTCATCGCCCCTGCGCTCGACAACGCGCAACCGGCCTGTTGGCGCGTCGCCGGCACGCGCGACGTTCTCCTCGGAACGCGTTCCCTCCTGCCGCTCGACCAAATCTGGCGCTACTCGACCGCCCAGCCCGTCGGCAACTGGAAAGCCGAAACCTTCAACGATGCGGCCTGGCCCGCCGGGGCGGGTCCGCTTGGGCACGATCCCGACGCCCCCAGCTGGTCGATCCACTTCGGCACCGACATCCCGCTCAACAGCCAGCGCGCCACCTACTACTTCCGCACCCAGTTCAACTACACGCCGCCGAACGAGTCAGGCAGCGTCCATTCCGACAACGTCTTCCCCGATCTGCCGGCGGCCACCCTCTCCGCCCGCTGCCCCGACGGCAACTACCTCGTACACCGCTGGAGTTTCAACGGCAACCTGCTCGACACCGTAGGCGGCCAAACCGCCACCCGCAACGGTTCGATAACGCCGACGTTCAACGCCGCCAACACAGCGATCACCTGCGCCGGCGGCAGCAAGGGATGCTCTTGGATCGACCTGGGCGCGAACATCCTACCGCGCGACAACACGCCCGTCACGCTGGAAATCTGGGCCACGCAGAATTCGGTTCAGAACTGGGGACGCGTCTTCGACATCGGCAACTCCCAGAGCGACTACATCCTCATCGCCTGGACCTCCGGCACCGCGCTCTACGAGGAGGCGATGTGCATCAAGAAAATCGGCGGCGACGTGAAGGGCTACCTTGCGCCCTTCACCCTCGGTACCGAATTCCACATTTCCGTCGTATTCCTGCCCAAGGCCGACGGGTCATGGGCGGTGACGTTCCGCAAGAAGGACGCCACCACCGGCGCCACCCTCGGCGAATACACGATGAACATCGCCAGCGGCTGGTCGCTCGCCGCACAAGGCCAGAACAACTGCTGGCTCGCCCACTCCCAGTACAACGACAACGATGCTTCCGCCACCTACAACGAAGTGCGCGTGTGGAACGCCGCCCTCTCCAACGCCCAGCTCACCGACAACGCGAAGCTGGGGCCGGACAAACTTCCGACAATCGTCAACGACGTCGGTACGGGCGCGGGCATCCGCGACACCATCAACGCGCGCTACCTGGTCGACGACTGCGCCGCGCTCTACCTCAACGGCGTCGAACTCCACCGTTCGGCGCGTACGCCAGCCGGCGCGCTCAACGACGCCTCGCTCGCCACCACCCACACCCCGCAGGAACTCGAAGGCACCTTCACCGAATCCTTTGAACTCGACCCCTCGCTTCTGCACGCCGGCACCAACACCCTCACAGTGGAAGTGCACCAGAACGTCGTGACCAGTTCGGACATCGCCTGGGCCATCGAAATCAATGCAACGAGCGTTCTCTCCAGCACCTTGCCGCCCGGCCGCTACCAGCCCGCCGCCACGATCCCCGAAGGTCTCCCCGCCTTCGTGCCAACCGTCCCAACGCCCCCCAAGCACGGGTTCAACGACATCCGCCTCAACGAATTCATGGCGCAGAACACGCTCTTTGCAAATCCCCTCACCAACGCGTTCGACGATTGGTTCGAGCTCTACAACAACGGTACGAATACGGTGTCGCTCGGCGGCTGGCTCGTGACCGATACGCTCAAGACAGCCGAACCGCCCACCCCGAACACGAAGGCGACGAAATCGCTCACGCTGCCCGCAAGCATCGTGCTCGCCCCCGGCGAGGCGCTTCGCATCTGGACGGGTGCCGATGATGCGGCAACGCTCCCTTTCGATCCCGCAAACCTGCAAGCGCCGTTCGGCCTCTCGAAGAGCGCGGACGCCCTCTACCTCTTCGACCCCGCGACGAATCTCGTGGACGCGATCACCTACGACACGACACAGAACGACACGACAAGCCTGGGCCGCTGGCCGAACGGCACCGGCGAATGGGCCACCTTCGCAACCCCCACCCCCGGCGCCGCCAACCATCCCACACGCTTCGAAACGCCCCTCCTCGCCGGCGCGAACGCCTACACGCTTCGCGTGGGAACGCCGTTCACGAGCGCCCTCGCGCCGGAGAATGCGTTTGCCGCAACGACCACCTTCGCCCTCGTTCCCGAAACCGGCTCGTCGATTCCAAACGGCCTCTCCGTCAACCCGACCACGGGAACGCTGAATTGGACGCCCTCCGGCACGCTTGCCCCCGGCGTCTACTTCCTGAACCTCTGCCCCGTCGCAGACGGCGAGGCGATCGACGCCCTGCCGATCGCCTTTACGGTTCTCCCACCCGCTTCAGATGTGCTCATCGCCGTCGGACTTGAAGCGCATGCACTCGCCGCCACGCAAACGCTCCGGCTCACCTGGCAAGGCCGACCCAACGCCACCTACACCGTCGAATGGTGCGACGATCTCACCACGGCGAATTGGCAGCCCTTCCCCGAAGCCGCCAATCTCCAAGGTCCCATCGGCCCCCAGTCAATCCTTCTCGACCTCACCAAACTCGGCCCCCGGAAACCCCAGGCCTTCTTCCGAATCAAAGAGACAAAATAAAATAGGAGCGTATCAATGACTGACGAACGGATTATGCGTGATCTGCAGGCTGATCTTCTCACGCGGATCAAGGCCGGGGAGAAGTGCGGGCCGTTCGAGGCGGCGATTTACGACCGCGAAGGAACGTGTATTGCCACGGCGACCAATTCCGTCGAGTTGAACAACTGCAGTCACAACCATGCGGAGATGAACGTCATCCGCATCGTGGAGGAGAAGTTCGGGACCTGGAATCTCGCACCGCGCAATCTCGTCCTCTACACGACGAGCGAACCGTGCATGATGTGCATGGGCGGCATCCTCTGGAGCGGGATCCGCAAGGTCGTCTACGGGGTACCGTCAGACCGCGTGGAGGCGATCACCGGATTCGACGAGGGCTTCAAACCGGATTGGAAACAGGAATTCGCCCGCCGCGGAATCGAAGTCGTCGGGCCGATCGCAGTCGAAGAGGGCGAAGCCGTCCATCGCGAATACGTCCGCCGCGGCAACAAGGTCTATGTTCCCGACCGCCGCTGATGGCGATGGGAGAGCGTAGAGGGCTACTTCACATCGGATGAATAGGGAATCGGGGCGCGGAAGGTGCCCGTGGGGAGGTTCACCTGATTGTAGAGGCACCCCGTCCAGGGCTTCGTCCAGGCATGGCGCACCTGCACGGGGTTCGCGACACCGTCTGCGACAAGCACGACCTTGTTATCCGCAAGGTTGCCGAACCGCGTCCAAACGACCTTCGGGAAATTGACGATCCGCGCCTTCTTCCACACGCCGTCCGCGCCGGCGAGTTCAAACGCCGCGTCGAGCGTACGTTCGGCATTGTACACGTAGAGAGCCTTCGCGTGGGCGAAGGTGAGCTCGACGCGATTGCCCTGCGCCGTTGCCTTCGCGAGGACGGGCGAAGAGTCCTCGACCTCCGGGAAGCCGTAGTCGCGCTTGAGCGCGTGAAGCGCGAGGCGCTTGGCGACAAGCCACTTGTTGCCCGGATGGATGTCGCGCACATCGCCAATGTCGTTGATCACCGTCATCGCCGCGCGCGGTTCCTCCTGCGCGAACGCGGCCTGCGCTTCGACAAACGGCGCAAAGAAGTCGTCGCGATTGACGCCACGGTCGATTCCATAGGCGTACGGCGCGATCTGCACGTAGTAGAACGGCATCTTCGGATTGCGGAAAAGCGCGCTCCAGCCGTCGTAGAGCTGATGCATCTTCTTCGTGTAGAGTTTGCCCTCCATGAGATTCGTCTCACCCTGGTACCAGATCACGCCACGGATGGCATAGGGCACGAAATCCTTGAGAAAGGTGTTGTGCAGGTTGGCACGCGGGCCGTTCGCCGGATTCCAGCTGTCGATGTTGCTGGCGCCGACGGCCGCGACGACGATGCCGATCGGAATCTCAAGCTGCGCGTAGAGTTCAAGTCCCCAGTGCACCGGAAGCGCCGCCTTGCGTCCCGTGAAGAGGAACTTCGGCTCAAGCACGTGCCAGCCCGTCGTGCCGGGCGCGGTGACATAGCGCACGAACGGACGATGCGTGACCTGCGCGATCATGCGGCCGTGTCCGTCGCCATAGCGCGGTGTGTCGTCCGCAAGCGCCATATCCATGTTGCTCTGGCCCGAACAAAGCCATACCTCGCCCACGAGGACATCGCGAACCGTACGCGGCGCACCGTCGCCCCCCGTCACGGTCAGCGTACGCCCCTCCCGCGAAGCAGGCATCGCCGGCAGCTCGACGGACCATGCGCCCTTCGCATCGGCCGTCGCCGAAACCGACGCCCCCGCGAACGCGACAGTCACCTTCTCCCCGGGTGCCGCCCCGCCCCACACAGGCACGGGACGCTCCCGCTGAAGCACCAAACCATCCGAAAACGGCTTCGCCAGCGACACCGCCGCCGAAGCTGCACCACCCCAAAGGGCCAACAGAAACAGAACTGATTTTTTCATGACAATATTATACCACATTTCTCCTTGCATTCGATGTTTTGGATATGGTAAAATAAACATAGTGGGAGCGCAAATCTCGCCGTGTGTTGGGAAGGTCATAAGCAATTGAAAGGAACTTTGTCATAATGACGCCTCATCGTATCTATACGCTGTTTCGCAATTTGACATTTGCATTGTTCCTGACGCTGCTGCTGATGATATTCGGTGGCGCGAACAGCGTGGTTTGCCTTGTACTCTTTCTTGCGTATGTTGCTGCCGTTGCATTGGCACTGGTGTTTCCGCTTCGACAAGACGAGCCATTGGAGGGACCGGCCAAAGTGTTCTTCGGGTTCTTCGGCGGTATGGGATTGTTGGTTATGATGGGTTTTATGCTTATGATCGGCCTTCTTTGCGCGGATGCCGTGACAAGCAAGGCTGAGGAGCGTGTCTACGCGACCTATTCCGAATTGGCAAGTCAGCGGATCGCGTCCGCGCTGCATGTGGAAGCGATGATTCCGCCTGAAGCGAAAGACATCCATTTCAAGGGATTTGGCGGAGGCGGTATTATGGGATGGGGGCGGTATGCCGAATTCTCGTGCAAGACAACGGAAGCCGATTTCATCAAGTTTGCCGCATCAAGGGCTTACGTCCTTGAGACGAACCGTTTTGTCAATGCCAATAAGACGCTGAACCCGAATGGCGAACCCCAGAAGACATGCTGGAATTTCGATCCCTTGCCGGAGCGATTCCTTTCCCATACGTTCATCCGCGGAAATGGCGGCGGCATTCGATTGATGCTCGATCCCAAAACAGAAACCCTACACGGTTCCTATTCAAGCAACTGATGGCATTGGGAAGGCCAAGGAGCAGAACCATCAGTCCAACGGCATGAGGCGGGCGAGGAGCGCAATGACCGCCGTATCGGTGCGGAGGATGCGCGAGCCAAGGGAAAGGCGCGCAAAACCATGCGCCTCCAGTCGATCGACTTCATCATCCGTCCATCCCCCCTCCGGCCCAACCGCCACCAACACCCGCCCCCGAGGGGACTGTCCCCCTTCACACGGGGACAGACCCTCCGCAGCTGGGGACAGACCCTCTACTGTTGGGGACAGTCCCCCTTCAGACGGGGACAGTCCCTCAGCAGACGGAGACAGCCCCTCCACCGTTGGGGACAGTCCCTGCGACAATGGGGACTGTCCCCGTAGGAATGGGGACTGTCCCCCTTTGGTGGGATGGGCCACGAAACGCTCTGATGACTGCGAAAAATCGGACCCGAACCGCCCTTTTTCTAGATAATGACGAAAACTGCGTTCGATTTGGATCTGCGGCAACGCCGTTGTTCCGGCCTGCATGAGGCCGTCGAGGAGAAGCGGACGGTAGATTTCCTCTTTCAAAAGCTGCGCCCCCCAGAAGGCCTTTTCCACTTTCTCGGCCCCCACGAGGACGATCCGCCCCACCCCCATCTGCGCGAGCTGGGGCAACAGACGCTTCATCGCCCGCGGCCGCGGCGGCGCAAGTAGCAGATCCACCCAAGGCGCAAGCGCGGGCTGATCGTGGACGCAACGGACCGTGATACGTCCCTGGGCGAGTTTCGTCGTCGGATCCGGCGCGAGCGGCTCGATATTTTCAATGGTTGAAAGGCCAATCATCCCGTCCACCACGCCCGTCTTCAGGACCTGTCCAGGTTCGCCATGGAGCACATTCAACACATGTTCCGCCCGAACACCGCCAAAAGTCGCAAATCCATCGCAAATTTCTTCTTTATCAAACAATATGCGGTTCACAGGAGGCCCTCGTATCATTTGCAACGGTCCTTTTCGCGAGGGCCCTTGCAAATGAAGATGAATGGTTTCAAACTGAAGATTTCGGCGTCACCCAGGAATAGCTCTTGAGCGCATCCTGGAGAATCTCATTCGCGACGGCAAGAACGTCATCCGCCGTCACCGCTTCGATGGCGGCAATCATCTCGGCCGGCGGAATGATCTTCGAATAGGTCTGCGTACAGCCGCCGAAGTAGAACATGCGCGAACGCTGGTTCTCGAAACCCAAACGGAAGTTGCCGAGCAGATAGTCCTTCGTACGCCGCAGCTCGGCGGTCGAAGGACGCTTCGCGCGGATGCGGGCGAACTCGCGCTCGATCGTTGCAACCGCTTCGTCCACGCGCGTCGTATCGAGACCGGCCGTCACGGCCCACCCGCCCACATCGTCGAAGAACTGGAGCTGCGAACGGATGTCATAGCTGAGGCCCCGCTTCTCGCGGACGCTCTGGAAGAGACGCGAGCTCATCGTGCGGCCCATGAGGCAGTCGAACACGTTCGCCGCCGACTTTTTGCGGAGCGAAGCGAATACGCCGAACGTGCGGAAACCGAGTGCGAGCTGGACTTGCTGTATGTCGCGCGTTGCACGGATTTCCTTGAGCGGCCGCGGCCGCGCCTTCACCTTCTCGTAGGGGAGCGGCTCGCCACCGGAGCGTTCGCCGAGCGCGCGAAGAATCATCTTGCGCGCGACGGCGGGCTCGAAATGGCCCGCGATGACGGCGCACGTCGCCTTCGGCACGTAGGCGCGGCGGATGTAGTCGCGAAGCGTCTTCGGCGTCATCTTCCCCAGCGTCGCTTCCGACCCCGCGATGGGCAGACCAAGCGCATTCTTCGGGAAAAGCGCGCGGGAGAGATTCTCGCTCGCCACCGAATCCGGCTCGTCGTCGTACATCTTGATTTCTTCCAGCACAACATGGCGCTCGCGCTCGAACTCCCCGTCGGGAATCGCCGCGTGGGCGTACATGTCCGTGAGGATCTCAACCGCCGTTCCAAGAAGATTGAACGGCATGTTCGCGTAGAAGCAGGTGCCCTCTTCCGACGTATAGGCGTTGAAGTTACCGCCGCGCCCTTCGATCGCCTGTGAGATTTCCAGGGCCGAGCGCGTCTTCGTGCCCTTGAAGAGCATGTGCTCGATGAAATGCGAAATACCGGCGCATTCGGGCGCCTCGTGGCGCGAGCCGCTTGCGACAAAGAGTCCGAAACAGATGCTCTCCACGTGATCGTCGGGAACGAGCACAAGCTTCAAGCCGTTCGGCAGGATCTCCAATATGGCCTCTGGCAGCATCTTACGCCTCCGCAGCGGCATTCATGGCCGCGAGTGTCGTACGCCCGTCGTAGAGGGCCTTGCCGACAATTGCCGCGCGCAGATTCGGCCGCGCGAGCGCCCGCAGATGGGCTACGTCCTCCGGGCTCGACACGCCACCGGAGGCCGTAATCTCGCACGTGGGCGCGGCATCGCAAATGGCGGCCATCTGCACGAGGTTCGGCCCGCCGAGCATGCCGTCCGTCGCCGTATCGGTGTAGATGATCGTCTTCACGCCGAGCGCGGCAACCTCTTTCGCGAAATCGGTCGCCTTCACTTCGGTCGTCTTCACCCAGCCGCGCGTCTGCACGAAACCGTTGCGCGCATCGATCCCCACGGCGGTGCGGTCGCCCCACTTCGATACGATCTCCTTGAGGAAGGCGGGATCTTCAAGCGCCGCTGAACCGATGATCGCGCGCGCCGCGCCCGCTTCGAGAACGGCGGCGACGGCGGCAGGCGTCCGCAAGCCGCCGCCCACTTCCACGGGCCCGCCAAACGCGGCGATGATCGTGCGGATGATTTCCGCATGCCGGGGCGTTCCGGCGAACGCGCCGTCGAGATCGACCACGTGCAGCTCGCGCCCGCCCTGTTCACGCCAGTCGCGCGCCTGCGCAGCCGGATCGCTGTTGTACGTGGTGACGTCGTCGGCGCGCCCCTGGCGCAACCGCACGCAAACGCCGCCTTTCAAATCGATAGCAGGAAGAATCGTCATAGAGATGCTAGAAAGTTGATGAGTTGAAAAATCAATTTTCCCTCTATTATAGCAAAGTTGAGGGGCGTTGAGAAGTTGGATTAAATCTCGAGTGCGGTGCCGTAGGCAGCCAGGGCCTCTTTCGACCAGTCCGGCCGCAGGAGCGCATTCGCCTCCTCGCAGTTCGTGAAACGCATCGCCTGGGCGTCGAACGTGAGGCGCCGGCCCGGGAAGCGCGTTGCAACCGTGCCGATGAGGCCCATGAGCGAAATCTTGCCGCCGAGTTCGAAGGGCGTGTTCGTTTGGCGATTCTGCTGGACGGCGTCCAGAAATTCGGCGTAGTGGTTCTTCACGCGCGGATATTTCTGCGGCGGGCGCTTGAACGCCTTCATTCGCGCATGCGGCACGATTCGAACACCGCTCGCGCCATGCGAACCGTACATCACGGTTTCCTTCTCGCACTTCACCCACGCGCCGGCCCAGCTCTCCTTGAACGGTTCGAACGGCTGATCCGCCTCCAAGGCCGCCGGCCGCGGCGCCGAGCGGTTCACGTCGTACCAATACGCCTTGAACGCCTTGCGGGCGCCCTTCGCGGGGAACTCGAACGTGTAGCGCGGATTGAGCGGAAAGGCAAGCGGCGTCTTCGCGGGATCGAACCCCGGCGCATCAAGGGCGACCGCCGTGGGAAGGTCGAGATCGAGCGCCGTCACAAGCGGGCCGAGGATATGGCATACCCAGTCGGTGAGGCACCCTTCGCCATACGGCGTCCAGCACCGCCAATGGCCGCCGGGAGCGACGTTGCGGAAGAACGGCCGGCGCGTGCCGATCGGCCCCTGCCAGAGGTCCCAGTCGAGCCCCTTCGGCACCGGGAGCGGCGTGTTGATCCACGCGGGATCTTCGCAATAGAAGGAGTGCAGAGCGTTGCAGTAGAGGTGCGCCTCCTCGACCTGGCCGAGCGCGCCGCATTCCATCCACTCGCGCAGAATCAGCGTTCCCGGCGCGGAATTGCCCTGCATGCCCACGTGCGTGATGATGCCCGCTTCCTTGGCCTTACGCATCATCGCGAGCGTTTCCACAAACGTGTGCCCAAGCGGCTTTTCGCAAAACACCGGCTTCTTGTATTTGAGCGCCTCGAGGAACGCGACACAGTGTATATGATCCGGCACGGCGATCAGAATCGCGTCATACTGCCCTTCACAGTCCTTGAGCATCTTGCGATAGTCGGCGAAACACTTCACCTTCGGCTGCGCCTTCTTGAGCCAATCGAAGGCCGGCGCGTATACGTCGGCCGCGCAAACGACCTCCGCACGCCTCAGATTCAAAAAGGCCGAAAGGTCGCTCCGCGCCCGCCGATCCGCACCGATTGCAGCGATGCGCACCTTCCGCCTCGGCTCGCCCCCAAACGCCCCCAGCGCCGCGCCGCTCAACGCCGCACCGCCGGATACCTTCAAAAACTCTCTCGTTGTCATCGCCATGATGAACCTCCTGTAATTGAATTTACACAACAATTTCTTAACTCAACGTTTCCTTCAAACGGAAATTCCCGTATTACGCTCAACAGCCGTTGCAAGCGCCTTTTTCAGCGATGCCTCGGGGCCCATCACCACCGCGCGCTTCTTGGCGCGCGTGATGCCGGTATAGACGAGCGGTCGCGACAGAAGCGGATTCTCCACCTGATCCGGCAGCAACACGAGCACGTTGTCGAACTCGGACCCCTGACTCTTGTGCACGGTAATCGCATAGGCAAGATCGTGCTCTGGCAGCAGATTGATCGGGCACGCCACCACGCGATCCCCCCGCGGGAAGAGAGCCACCATACCGTTTTCCCCCTCAACCGTGATGCCGATGTCACCATTGAAGAGATCGCGGTCGCGCGTATTGCGCGTCACCAAAACAGGCACGCCCGGCTTTTCATAGGCATTCACAGGGAGGCGCCCACCATAGCGTTTCCCCACCAGCAGCTCGTTCACGCCCTTCACGCCAAACGCCCCCTCTCGCACGACAGTCAGAATGCGCGACTTGTCCAACGCCCGAAAGAGGGCATGCGCCGTTTCGGAATTGACACCTTCAGTCAATGCCGGGTCGTCGGCGGGAAATCTCTTTGCAAGATTCAACAGCGATCCCTCGGCATCCCTTAACAGACCGAAATACTCGGCCCACTCTACCAGCCGCTCGTGACAGGCTTCAGCCTTGGCATCGGGTGGCAGCATGGCCACGAAACAGGAATCCTCGGTTTCTTTCCGTCCGAAGGATGCCGCCCAACCTCCAGCGGACTGCAACGCAAGAGGAATCGCGGCTTTCGAAAAGTTCGCCCACCGCACGTCTTCCGTCACATCCCCGGACTTGTCGTTAATGGCCGCAGCACATTCAGCGAGCTTACCTCTGAAACGATTCGATTCCGTCAACCTCGCCACGGCAGTTTCGTCGACGCCGCCAACCAGATCCCCCAGCACCGCTCCCGTATCGACGGACGGCAACTGGTCGCCGTCGCCGAGCAGCACAAGACGACAGCCGTCATTGAGCGCCGCCAAAAGCGAGCGCATCAAATGGATGTCCACCATCGACGACTCGTCGACAATCACCAACTTGTACGGCAGAGGATTGGCCGCCGTGTATTTCCAGTTGGGCGGGATGCCCCCAAGAAGAGAATGAACCGTCCGTCCCTTCAACGTCTCGATCTGCTTTCGAACCGGATCATCGGAGGTACCAAACTCCAGGCACTGCTTGCGGATCGCCTCGCCCATGCGCTGGCCGGCTCGCCCGGTCGGCGCCACAAGCGCGATGTCAGCAGGAACGAGAACGCCTTTACCTAGCAATGCACGCAAGAACGAACAGACCACCGTCGTTTTACCCGTGCCCGGCCCCCCAGTCACCACCGTAAAGCGTTGCCGGGCGACCTTTTCGACAGCCGACTTCTGTTCCTCGTTCAGTTGATAGGAATTCGGCCCCCCATCCTTCTCGCCAACGAACGAGACGACCGCACGGAGTTCATCGGGGGAAAGTTCAACAGGAACGAACCCCTGCGCATTCTGCCTCTCATCCATCAGTCGGCCGACACCCGCACAAATGGCCTGAACCGCTATCAAATCCTTCTTGAAGAACCAGCGGCCCTGATTCTTCACGACGACATCCCCGTCAAGCGATTCCGCGGCCGACAGCATTTTCTCCACGGCAACGGGAATCCCCCCCTTGAACGCCGCCACGGCCTCCGTTGCCTCATTCTCCCAATATCCCGCCTTCGCAATCAACCCGGCCATGTTCTCCGGCTTCAGAAACGCATTGCCTTCACGTTGCGAAAGGAACATTACGGCAATGAACGCATACGCCCATGGATCATCCACATTCTTGCGCGCAACAATGTCGCGTGCGGTCTGAAGCGCGGAAAGTCCTATGGATCCGTCCACCAGAAACCGCGCGAGCAACCCCTGGACCGTTTTCGCAGTTTCCGCCCTGTCGCCCGTATCGGATGCGATCTTGAAGAGATTCAACAGCCGCAATGCATCATTTGCTTCCATCGTCATCCCCCTTCACCGCCCCGTTCTTCTTCCCATTGGGCAACGCCTCCCTCACGGACGTCAGACAGTCGTCGAAGAATTGCGCCGAGACAGTTTTCGCATACACGCCGCTCAATCCATCGGCCGTCTCGCCGCCGCGCACGAACAAGTAGGCGATGCCACCGAGCATCTCCTCGCCCAGCCATTGCCTGACGGCAAGCGAATAAAGCTTGTACTGAAGGTCGTATCCCGCCATAACCATTGCGCTCTCGACATCCGCCGGTGCATACGCGCCCAGGGAATTCGTCTTCCAGTCGATGACGAACACTTGGCCGTCCGTCCCATCCGGGCGCACCAGCAAATCGATCTTGCCATTGAAAAGTCCATCTCGCTCATGACCTGCCAATTTCGGCAGTGCATCTTCAAGGATACTCTTCTCGTCAATGACGAATTCCATCTCCGCGCGCCGATTGTCGGCGGCGACGTCCTTCAGAACAAACGTCTTCTCTCCAACCACGATCGGGGTGTTGAGCGCGTTCCACACCATCCGCGCAAGCGTCCGTTCCGTCGAATCGCCGTCCTTTTCGCAGTTGCGGATGGCATGTTTGCGCATGGTCCGGCGAACGAGCCGAACGAATGGCGTCTCCTCTTCCGCGCCAAAGCTGTCTTGAAGTTCGCCGAGCGCCCCCCTTCCAATGGCCATGAATCCGGGAGCGCCATCCGTGTCGCCATTTCCGCAGAGCGTCTCCATGATTTCGTGGAAGACATCACCGGATATTTTGCCGCGAGGCAGCAGCGTCTCGGCCCTCTTGTCTTGTTGAGGATTCTGGCCATCAGCGGGAGTCTCGTCTTCACGATTCTCCCTATCCAACGCCATCTTAGCGGAGGAGGAATGGCGGCCGAGCGAAGAGTAGGAATCCCACTGAAGCTTCAAATGCCCCAAATAGCCCGGTTCCGGATACTCGGCGATCTCAAGAGAAGCACCCTCGCGTGTTTCCGGGCCATTGGATGCGAAGTTCTGTTCCCCTCTTTCCGAAGAGAATCCATCCCTTACCGCCGCAGCCGCTTCCGCAGGAGCATTCTTTCCTCCCCTGCCATAGTAGGCGAGAATGCCCTTGGCCAAGAACCCCTTGTCGTTCGCCTCATCGGGCTGGATCAACAAGGCGGAACCAACGCTACCGATGCCGATTTCCTCAATGGCGGAAACACCCTGTTTGTTTTTTGACCGGCGGCGATGAACGGCCCATTTCGACCACGGCAAATAGAGCTTGTACTCCGCGCGCGTAAGCGCCACATACAAAAGACGGCGCTCCTCCTGTAGGGCGGCAGGCTTTTCATCCTTCTCCGCCATGCTGGCCATCTCGCCGAATCCGTATGCGATGAACACCACCTTGTACTCAAGGCCCTTCGAAACGTGCATCGTCATGATTTGCACGCAATCGGCCTCGCTTTCCTTCTGGCGCAGCATCCCGTTCTCTTCGGCCTTCCGATCATTCTTCCGCCAGGAACGCAACTCTTCCGCGAACTCGGAGATCGAACGCGCCGAAGCACCGCACTTGACCAACAGCTTATCGAATATCTGGCGAATCGCAGATCTTCGCCTGTCATACTCGAAATCGCCGGCAACAGGATGCGCGAGACACGTTTCGCTTAGCACGCTCTCGAAAAGCTTTCCCCATTCTTTTTTCCCGGCGAGTTCCTTCCATCGATCCGTCATCCTTGAGAATTCGGCATCTCGCGAATCAAGGCGAGCCGCCAACTGCGCCGGCGGTACGTCGCAGATCGGCGTCAGCAGCACCGCCTCAAGACGTCCCCTCCGCCCCGAATCCGCCAGATAGTCAAATAGCGCCAAAACAGATTCCGCCTCTTCCGAATCGTAAAGCCCTTGTTCCTTGTAGTAGGCATAAGGTATTTCCTGCTCCGCCAAGATCCGCTTCACCGTCTCCGCCTCGCCCTTGCCCCGCACGAGCACGCACATGTCGCGATAAGCGAACTGATGGTCCTTCGTTTCCCTGGTCTTGGGATCAACCGTCCGATAGGCCGGTTTAAGGCCGTGAAGGCGTTTCATCTCCTTCGCCGCATTGTGCATGAACACGGCAAGGCAGAGCGACTTATTGCCGTAACCGGCATTCCAAACGGACGGAGGATCAAGCTGCCGCGGCAGCGACTCAAGCAAAGTCACAGCGGAGCCAAAGCCCTCGCAGGGCTCGAACCCGTGAAACTTTTCGGTTGAATCGGGCGGCGGATTGACGTCTTTCCCATACTCGATGGAACCATTGGCCGACGACATGCCCTCAAACCAGCCCCCATCATTCCTGAACATGGCATTGAACGCCTCAACCAAATTCGGCGAAGAACGGAAAGTCGTATCAAGCGACCGAAGCGCTTGCCCGCCCCTGCCTGAGTCCGTCACACACTTTTTGGCCGCAAGGTACATGCCGACATCGGCTCCGCGGAACGAGTAGATTGCCTGCTTGGGGTCTCCCACAACGAGCAAGAAACCCCGTTTCGGCTTCGGTGCGGCCTCCTCAACCGTATTGACCGTACTTGAGAAAATCTTTCGAAAGATGTTCCACTGCTTCGCGTCCGTATCCTGGAACTCGTCCACGAGGGCGATTCGGTACTTCCGCCGGATCGACATCAAGAGCTCGGAGTCGTCGTCCTGTTCGCCGATGACGCGACTCGCCTCCGCCACCATGTCGTCAAAAGTCATCTTCGACGACTCGGCCTTCAAATGCGTGAATTCTTTTCTTGCTGCATCAACAAGTGGATTGACGAGAGCCACCTGTGCCTGGACTGTTTTTACCGTCTTGGTGATCTTTCCGCTTTTCGACCGAGGAACAACCAGAGCTCCCTTGTCGAAGCGTTTCTTAGCGCCCGAAATCAGTTTTTCAACAGAATCAAACCCGGCTTCATTCATCAATTGGCGAAAACAATCGCCCTTCCACTCGGCCGCGAGAAGCGATGTTCTGACCGCCTTTTCCTTCAGCTCCTCGTCAGAGCCTCCGACGTCCGTTTTCATCGGCACGCCATTCTCGAACGCATACTCCGTGAGGAGTTCGCGGCAGAACGAATGGATGGTGCAGATGTTGACCTCGTCGAAATCGTCCGGCAGGCAATCCGCATCGACAAGGATATTGCGAATACGGTCACGTAGCTCCCCCGCCGCCTTCTCGGTGAAGGTGACAAGCAGAATGTTTTTCACGCTATCGACGACCTTGTCATGCAGGAGTTTGAGGACGATACTCTGAAGCGTATAGGTTTTGCCCGTTCCGGCCGATGCCTCGATAATCCCATCTCGCGAATAGTCGAGGAGATTCCAAACCTTATCCGTGCCGCCCAGTCGTTCGCTGATGAATGTTTCGTTCATCATGCACCTTCCTTCGCGCCTTCTGCCGTCTGTTCCGGTCTATCTTCCCGTACGCCTTCGAGCGGCACGGAGTAGCGTCCTTTGATCCAGGCCCTCAACGTTGCCGCATCGGGTTCGACCACGAGTCCATCCACGACTTTCTGAATGACGAGATTGTTGTTGAATGACTTTTTCTTCGCCCTGGCGCTCCCCCCATCCAAAACTTTCTCAAGAAGCCTGTCGTATGCCGCCTCGTCATCGCCCCCCTGGGCCGCGCTTCCGGCTGGCACGCCGCTTGTCCGGCATTTTTCCAATAAGTCCGGCACGCCCGCCACATTCCTGTACTCAAGTCCAACAGGCCGCCCGTTCGTCCCGGACTTCAGATAATTCTGATAGGCGTGCGTAATTATCTTAAGATACCCCTTCGCCCGTTCGGGCGTCAAATTCTCCCACCGCCAGGCCCGGCACGTTCCCTTGTTTAGATCAACAACGCCAACCCGTAGCGACCTCGGCGTCTGATCCTCTCGTGTGGCCAGATCGATCACAAACGTCATCAAGGGCTCCAAGGTGCGGTCAGGCGGAAACTTTGAAATCTTATTCTCATCGCCGAGAAACCCGCTCACGAGCACGGATACTTCGTGCGTCTGTTCGTTCTCCAACCAGCCAGGCTGTTCAACAGAGTAGAATTTTTCGTCTCGTTGTCGTCCGTTGCCCCAGCCGAGCCTGTAACGCCCACTTCGCGTCGGCGCCTTTCCAAGTTCTTCGGTATCGCCAAATGTCGCAATGAACGACTGAATATCATTGGCCTTCGCCGTAAGGGCCTCTTCCATCTTGGACTTTGCGAAATCCCCCAGGAATCCCATCGGCGCACCGCCCGAGAGTTGAAGGCTTCGAAAGGCCTTCTCGAGGCCGTCTGTCGAATGCTTCAGCCATGCCGCCTGCAGATCCCAGAGCGTCGGGCCATCTGCAATCCCCAAAGGCGAATCGGGTTCCAGCTCACGATCCAGATACCCTTCGACGGCGACACCGTACCGATAACACAGCACAGCCCTCATCGGCGAACGAATGAATTCCGCCAATTCCTTCGCCGTATATTCCGGCGGCATCGTCAATGGCGCCTCTTCCCACTCGCGTGCCGATCTCGGATCGTCATCGCACCCGCCGTTCCGTCGCCGCGCCAGTTTCCGCGCCTTGGCTGAATAGGTCGGCAGAATGCCGACGAACTTGACACCGCCATCCTCGTCCTTCCACGAAATTTCGCACACGGAACTCTTCTTGAGGGCCTCGGCATCCATCCGGGCTTCGCCGTGCTCCAAGAGCGGATAGCCTTTGAATTCAAGGAATCCTGCCGGTTTGCCGTCTGCGGCCACGTCGTTCACCACGGCCTTGCCGATGAACGATTCAAGCTCAAGGACGAGACTGGACGGAAACAGTTCCGCGTCCTTTTCGATGTCACGGCTAGGATAGCTCAACACAAGCCGATCCTGGACGGACATCAGCGTTTCAAGGAAGAGATAGCGATTCGTATTGGGAACCGACACATCCCCGAGGCGCCACCCCTCCCCACGGATATCGAGCGTCGTGGAACTCGTCCTCCCCGGGAAGCCCCCCGCGCCGAGTCCCAGCACATAAACCTGCTTGAACGGAACGGGGCGCATGGGCTGAAGCCCCGCGATCGTGACGCCATGCGTAAGGTACCCCCCCTTCCGGCAGGCGATTCCTCCCACAAAATGTTCAACCGCCGCAACCGGCAATTCAAACGTCTGGGGGGTGGCAATACCCGTCAAACCGTTCAATGTCCGCAAGAGTTCCCTCAGAACGTTCTCCTCGAGCTGATCGTCCTTTGGCACGGCCAGAAACCTGTGTACCAAATGCCCCAACACTCTTGCCCAAGTCAAAGGCTGGCTTTCAGCGGACCGAACGGACGCCCCCTCTGCACACGGCAACTTTCGCACCGTGCCGTCCTCGGTGTCGAATGCGGCACCCAGCTCTCGATAAAGCAGTTCTACGATTTCGGAAAACTTCAACGCCTCATTCCCGCCGGCCATCACCAGCGGCAGTTCTTCCGAAGGGTTCCCAACCATAGTCAAGGAATCCGCCACCCGTCCGAGTCGCAAACGCGACAACGCCCAGTCCCAGCAGAAGCAATCATCGGCATTCTTCCGGTCAAAGCCGTCGAAGGCACCCAGCTTCTCCGTCAGTTCCCGCCAATCTGCGACATCCTCCCGCGTAAAGTTCTGTGCGGCCTGCACGCAAGGGTTCTCCAGAACCGCAAAAAGCGTCTCCCGCGAAAGTCCCTTGCGCTTCAGCTCCATCAGGGAAAGAAAACCGGCAAGGCACTGACTGGACTCGGAGGCGCTCGTATCGATGAGCCCATAGGGAACTTCCCCCCGCGCATCAAACACGCTCTCGATCACCGGCCGATACGCCTGCATGTCCGGCACCAGCACCGCGATATCGGAAAAGGTACAGTCCGGCCAAGGGCGATTGCCCTCGACGCCTTTCGGACGATACACGCTGCCAAGGATCGAGTTGTACACCATCTCAACTTCACGTCGGATGCCCGGAGCGCCCACCACTTGAATCGAGGCGTCCTGCGGCAACTTCTCCACCTTGCTCGTACGCCCCCGAATCGATTCTTGAACCCGAGAAAGGACCGTCGGTTTCTCGCTCGCCGCGTCCATACGCGAAACAGGCGTCCACGTAAAGGCCTGTTCCTCGCCCAGTTCCTCTTCAAGGTCAACCAGCAATCGCAGCGTTTCTCTTCCGGCAAGGCCGAATTTCGTGAGCAGCGGATTCTCGATCGTATCGTCATTCTGCGTCCAGTCAAACGCCTTGTCAGGATCGACTTCTCCCGACTTCTCCGTCACACCGAAGAGCGCCCTGCGCCGTTCACGCGCCGTCTCGATGTCGCCCCAATATTCACGGCAGGGATTGTTGTGGTAGAAAATCACATCATACTTTTTCGCCAGCCACACGAGGATGCGCGCCTGCAGAAGAGTCAGCGTGGACTGCCCGAAGAAATAGATCTTGTTCTCGCCCGAAACCGGCACCCTGGGTTCCGTGTCCTTCACCCGATCATAGAGTTGCCGCAGGGAAAGACGGTTGCCATCGCCCGGGAAGACGCCGCCCGCGCCCCACAGGGCCTTCGCGAGCGCCGCCTCGGCAGCCTCGATGCCGGCAGGAGGGGTGTGCACATTCTTCGCGCTGCCGCCCGCGAGCCAATTCTCCACGATTTCAGGGCGGCGTACCTCGTACTGGTCCATGAGGCCCGCAAGCTTGTCCGCAAGCTGCCAGGCCATGCGCGCCTGCTTCTGTGTTTCGATCTTGAGCGGCGCATCCCCCTGCCCGCCGGAAATGTAGACACGGAAATCCTTGAACGCATCGTCCGTACTTGTCAGCAGAATGCGCATGATCGCCTGCGCGTATGCATGATCGGGCAGGAGTTCAAACTGCTCGGGATGTTCCAGATTCACATGCATCAACGCGGTGAGGCGCTGTTCCATGAAGGGGAAGCGAATGCCCGCACACAGGTCTTTCTCCCGCGCAAACATCCGCATCTGCAGCCACTTCGCGATGTTGGCATTCGGCACCACCACCTGCGTGAACTTGAACGGATCGGCGCCGGAGGTTTTCTCGGCTTTGATCTTTCCCGCCAAATCCGCCGCCAAATCCGCGATCCGATCGCTATAAAGAATCGTCAAAGCCATGATAAGGGTATCGAATCGGATCGCGCATCAGGGACGGAAACGCCAGGCGTCGAGTTCACCAAAGGTTTTGCCGGATGGGCAGGTGAAGACGAACTTGACCGTCTGAATGCCGGCGGGCATCGGCTTGGACAGCGGAATCGTCACCGCTACGAAGGTCTTGCCGTCGCCGGGCGGAATCGTTCCCGTACCATGTTCGCGGCCCGTGCCGTCAAGGACGGTCACGGTTCCGCCGGCGGCGCTTTTGACGGTGAGTTCAAGCGCGGCAGCCGGCTTCGTGAAATTGAAATGCCGCCAGAGGGCCGTGTCACCCGTCTGGATTTTCGCCAGCCGTTCCTGCTTGTCGGGGAACGTGACGATACGCACGTTGCCTGAAAGACTGCACGCCAGGCGCGCTTCCACCGTCGAGAACGGATCGAGCGGCGGTTCGGCGCCGTTCGAGGTCATTTCCACAGGGCGGATCAACCCCTTCTCGTCGAAGGTGATCGGCTCCACACAGGCCTTGCGCATCGTGTTCGACGCGTTGGTCGACCGGTGGTAGAAAATGTACCACTTGCCGCCGAATTCAACAAGACCGCCGTGGTCGTTCCAGGTCTTCGGATCGCACCCCGTGTTGTCGACGATCACGCCGCGGTAGGTGTAGGGGCCGAACGGCTTCTCCGCCGTCGAATAGCCGATGCGCGCCGCCGAACGCGGGCCGTCGGTCTTGAGGTCCGTATAGACGAGATAGTAGAGGCCATTGCGCTTGAGCAGCTGTACGCCCTCATGGAAGTGGTGGCCCGCCTCGTCGATGATCCGCGTGTGCAGCGTGCCGGGGACGAGTCCCGACAGGTCGTCCTTCAATACGGCGCCGTTGAGGGCGAACTGCCCCCAGTTGTAGTAGAGCGTTCCGTCATCGTCGCGGAAGATCGCGGGGTCGATCTGCGTACAGGCGGAAAGCTTCTGTGCGTTCGTAAAAGGCCCCTCGGGTTTCACCGCCGACGCAATCCCTTCCATGTACTTGCGCGAGGGCGTGCAGAAGAAGAGCCGCCAGGCTCCGTTATGATAGAGCGCATCAGGCGCATAGAGCACCTTCACGCCCGGCAATGAAGCCGCCGTGAACACATCGCGGTGGACCTTCCAGGTCCGCAGGTCCGTCGTTTCGTATGCATCGTTTCCCGAACTGCAGTAATAACGCGGATTCTCATCCCGCGAACCAAACACCCACAGCTTCCCGTCAGGCCCCACCCGCGGCGCCGGATCGGACAAGAACTCGCCCTCCGCCGTAATCGGATTCACCGCACTGGCAACACCCGCAAGCGTCACCATCAACAAAACCATCGTATTTTTCATGTGAAAATCATAGCAAATCATCTTGACCTCAGCTCTTTTGATTAACGCAGGATTGCGCCGAGTTCAAGGCCGGCGCGGCCCGATTCGTAGATATGTTTGACCTCGCACGGCGTCAAGGCGCGCGTCCAGAGCGCGAAATCGTCGATCGCGCCGTTCAGGAAGCATGTACAGTTGCCATTGCCGTCCTGCCCGATGTGGAACGGCAACGCCTTGAGCACCAGTTTCTCGGCGTGGTCGCAAATGTAGTAGAGCCGGCCGTCGGGTGCGCCCTGCCAGAACGAGAGCGTGCCCTCGCGGTCGCACGTGACGGCGTAGAAGGTCCACTTGCCCGGCTCGACGTCGAAGGTGCCGAGGTCGATGCGCTGGCGCGCGTCGGCCACCTTGGCGTTGAAGCAGACGCCGGGAACTTTCGCTCCGCCATTCTTACGCGAAGCCGTGAGCACGATGCCGGGGTTCTTCCCGCTCAGCCAGTCCTTGTTCGAGAAGATCGCGGGGGCGCCCTTCTGCGTTGGCGGGAGGCGCACCCACACCGTCGCGGCGAAAGCGATGCCGTTCTCGAACGCGAGGTTCTCGCTGCCTTCAAGCCGCACGCAGTCCAGAGGGCATGCGGGGCCGGCGAAGTGCAGGCAGCCGCCGAACAGGCCGTCACGCCCGCCCGAGGTCGTCCGCGGGCCGAGCGCCTTGGGCTGGGGGCCGCCTTTCACCTCGTTGACGAGCGTCTTATCGGAAAACTGCAGGTACGCGACAAGACCGTCCGCGAGCGGACGCTTCGCCGGCGGTGCGGCCACGGTCTCGATCGCGCGGCCGTCGAGCTGCGCCCGGGCGGGGTCGATGCCGAAGTGCCGGAGGGCCGTTGCCGTGACGCCGTAGTGGCGCGGCGTACGGGGGATGCGGCCGGCGGGGATGTGGCGGCCCGCGACAAACAGGGGAATTGTCGAGGCGTGGCCGCCCCACATGCCGTGGGTGTACGCATAGCCGCCGTGGTCGGCGGTGATGCCGATGAGCCAATCCTCCTCGGCAAAGGTCGGCCGGGACGCAATCGCGTCAAGGCATGCGCCGATATACCGGTCGCACTGCCAGAGGGCCCGCAGGTAGGCAGAGGAATAGGGGTAGTAGCCGAAACCGTGGCCGATGTGGTCCGGCCAACCGATGAAAAACTCGGTGGCGTCCGGCGCGTCCGGCGAGGCGAGGATCTTCGGCACGGTCACGCCGTTGTTGGCGTCGGTGTCATTGAGGAACTGCACCTTCGGCGTATGCGCGAAGTCGTTGCCCTCGCGCCAGGAGAAGGCGAAGAGGGATTTCCACTCGGGACGGGCGTTGGCGACGCGGGTGAGCCACGTCGGCCACTCGGCGTAGTTGCCGCGCCTGGTCTGCCCGTTGTTGAAGACGCGCGTCTTCGAGGCGTTGACGGCCGTGAGGATGGCGGCGTGGTTCGGCGCGCTCACGGTAATGGCGTCGAAGAGATTGAGGCCGGTCACAGACCAAGCGCAGGAGTAGCCCGGCTGCCAGGCGTTCTTGCGCAACCGCTCGATGTTGGGCATGCAGGCGCTCTCCAGCGTGTCGGCGCGCCAGCCGTCCAGCATGATCAAGAGCGCCTTCGGCTTACGCGGAGCCGTCTCCGCCGCCACCGTGCAGGCCACCAGTGCGAGAATGGATAAAACAATCGATTTACAGTTCATCATTCGCCTCTTCGGAGTTCTTTTCTTGAATGCGCGATTCCCCACGTTCCCAGCCCCGCGGCGTGGCGCCAGGCACGTTTGAGCCGTGTTTTTCAGGCGCTCGCCGCCGCGCGGGTCATCGCCGCGGCCGCCTTCTGCCATTCGCTCACGGGCAGGTCTTCGCTGATCTGGAGCATGCACGGCTGGCAGGCCATCGCCTCACGGGCGAACGCGCGCGTCCAGGCTTCGATTTCCTCCGCACTCTTGTAGGAGAGCGTGGCCGGGAAGTTGACGAGAAGGCCGATGCCCGGAAACGCGGCGCGCCCTTCCGCGAGTGTCATGTCGCCGCTCATCTCCGGAAGCGAGAACGAATCGATCGCCGTAATGCCGGATTCGCGGATCGCCTCCTGGAGCTTCTTGACCTTGCCGTCGAAATGCACGAGGAGCGGCTTGCCCGTTTCCTGCGAGAGTTTCGCGAGCCGCTGATAGTACGGCAGGCAATATTTGCGGAATTTGTTCGGCGGCGTCATGTCGCACGTCACGTTGTCGGGAAGCCAGATGACTTCCGCCTTGGAGGCGAAACTCCGCTCGGCGGCCTCGTACTCGCGCTCGCCGATGAGGTTGAGGACCTCTTCCACCGTGCCATCGTCGTCCGCCAGATCGCAGAAGAACGTTTCCGGCCCCGCAAGCTCGATGAGCATCTTCTGGTAGGGGCTCCGGTCGAGCCGCGCCACGACCACGCCGTCCTCGCCGAGATCGCGCTGATGCGCCGCAATGAGCGGCGCGTTGTCGGCGATCACCATTTTCCGGAGAAGATCGGCGAGAATCCCGTAATCTTCGCTCTTCGTAATGTAGTGCTTGAGAATGTGCTCGCTTCCCGCGCCCGCGTTGTCGCGTTCGAGGTCGGCCCACAACGTCTTCCCGCCCACGGAGAGCGCACGGCGCTCGATGCGCTTGCCCTTCTCCCAGCGGAAGGAAATCGTGATGTCGCCGCCCTCGATCTGCGAGAGGTAGCCGTCGAGCATGTGCCACGGCGGCGGCAGCATGGAAACGGCCGGCACGTAGTCGATGATGCCCATGCCGAGTGCGCGGATTTCGCGCTCCACGCTGCCGCGCAGAAGATAGCGGGCGTAACCCGCCACCGGCATCCGATCGCACGGGCGGCCCGAATAGACCGCCATCATTCGCTCTTTGATCGTCATGCCCACGCCTCCGCATCCGCGAGGAGAGCCTCGACGGCCTTCAACGCGGGAATCGACTCGATCACGCCCGGCTTCGTGACGGAGAGCGAAGAGGCGGCGATCGCGAAACGAACCGCCTCGTCCACGCCCGCCCCCTGCGAGAGCTTCGCCATGAACGCGCCCGAGAACGTATCGCCCGCACCCGTCGAATCGACCGGCGCCGTAGGCAGGCGCGGCGTCGAAAAACGCCGCACGCCGGCCGCATCGACGACCACGGCGCCCTGTGCGCCCAAGGTCACGATCGCCGTCTTCACACCGCGCGCGAGGAACCAGCGCCCGGCCGCTTCGGCCGAGGCGAAGTCGGTCACCTCAAGCCCCGTGAGCGTGGCCGCCTCCACTTCGTTCGGCTTGATGATGTCGATACAGGGATAGATCTCTTCCGGGAGCGCGCACGCCGGCGCCGGATCGAGGAGCACCGTCGCACCCGCCGCATGCGCCTTGCGGATGCCGTAGGTCACGATGTCGCGCTGATTCTCAAGCTGGAAGCCAACGATCTGACTCGCCGAGAACGCCGCCTCGCACCCGTCGACATCCGCTTCGGAGAGGCAGTCGTTTGCGCCGAGCACCACCATGATGCTGTTGTTGCCGTCCTTGTCAACAAGGATGAACCCTACGCCCGTCGGCGCCTCGTCGTCGCGCAACACGCCATCGGCCGCCACGCCCGCTTCGGCATACATCTTGAGCGCATCGTCGCCGTAGCGGTCGCGTCCGATCCGCCCGACGAACCGCACCGCGCCGCCGAGCCGGGCCGCCGCCATCGCCTGGTTCGACCCCTTCCCGCCGCCGCCTTCGTAAAAACTGTTACCGATGAGCGTCTCCGCCACCTTGGGGATGCGCTCCCCCTTCATGAACAGCCCAACCATGTAACTGCCGACAATTGTGATGCCTTTTCTCATGACTTCTCCTTAGACCCTACTCTCTTCCTCTCTTCACGGAAATTATATCAAAAACCACCCCTCTCGCGCAATCTCCGCTCACTCTGAGTTTATACCTTTTGAGGTTTTTACAATAGAGGCGATGACAAACGGGAGGGCGCGGTTCTACACCGCGCCCCCCGTTTGTAATCCGTATGCCTTACAGGCAAATCGGCATCAGTCCTCGTGACCGCTCCGGCAGAACCAGCGGATGATTCCAACGATTCCGCAGAGGAGCAGAACAGCGACAATGCCCAAAACAATCCAGGTTACAATCGTCATAACACACCTCTCTTTCGTTTTCGATTTGATTATTCGTTCCATCCACCTACCGTGCGCCCCCTCCGGCGCCGATACTCTTGCCGGGAGTGCCCGTGCCGACATTGGCGCCGGCACTCAGGCCATTGGCCCCCTTGCCGACATTCGCATCGGCGGAGACGCCATGTTTCCCAACGGCGGCGTCGCCGCCGACGCTCGCACCCTGGCAGCCAACTGCGGCATTGCCGCCGATGGACGCACCCCCTGCACCCGTATTCGCGTTGCCGCCAATCGACGTGCCGCCACAGCCGGCATTCGCATGGCCTGACACGCTCTGGCGGCCGACGTTCGCCTCGCTCCCGGCTCGGACGCCATCCGTGCCGAGACCGAGTGTGACCGCCGCATTGACTCCCCTCTTCTGCTTCGGACACTCCTGATCAGGCGCACAGCAACAGCCCCTCTTCCGGCACGAACCCTCGTCGTTCGACCCCCACAGGCAGCAACCCGCAAGCGCCGTCGCCAACAAGCCCGCCGTCAACGCGATCTTGATCGTAGTCACAACTCCTTGCTTGTTCATGATGCACCTTCTTTCTTTTTTTTGCCGCTCGGAAATCCCGGCGTCTCAACCACCCGGCTGATTTCGCCTTTCCTCGCGTCGGCGCATATTATGAACTTTTTCTTTCCGGAAGTATGTTGTTGTTCCAACAGATTGAAAATTTTCCATCAATCCCCGATAAGCGCGTTGTTCCCGGCGCTCCGCTACCGCATCCCTACCCGACAACGGAATCTTTTTATTGACGCGTCAGGCCGGTGAACGGTGAAGAGTATGGCCCCTTTTTGCCGTCTTTATAGACGGGGCGGATGGTGTAGGTGTAGCGCGTGTGCTTCTTGAGGCCCAGATCCTCATAGCGGTTCACACGGTAGGCGAGGCCGTCATGGACTTCCGGTGCGACGCTAGCGACGAACACACCATCACGCCAGAGTTCAAAATGGTCGAAGTCGGGCGACGGATCGAGGCCCCACTCGAGATAGAGCTGCCCCTCTTTTTCGCCGTGTGTCGCCCGCGGCCGCGTGACGAGTTCCGTATAGACATAGCCATCGGCAGCGGGCGGCGCGCAGACGACTTTCTTTCCATTCGTAATGCGCACTGTGCCAAATGCGTAGGGCGCGAGAACGAGTTCGTGGGGGACTGTCCCCATTCCGACACGCGGCGTCTCAAGAATTCCCACCTGCGTGACCGTGGCGCCCGGCAGGAACGTCTGTACGACGTTCGTTCGCGTAGAACGTCCTTCCGCCTCGCGGAAACGCGCAATATAGCCATTGCCATCTTCCGCCGCCTTCAACGCAACGAGGAACACGTTCGGCGCGTCCGCATGGACATGGGCGGCTGCAACGGCCGCCAATCGAGGATTGAGCGTACGCTCAACCGTTGCCGGCAGATGCACGTCCCTCCAAGAGCCCTTGTAGGAGGTGATCACATAGCGGAAGCGGGGATTGAAGCGCTCGCCATCCGGATTGTGCATCTGCAGCCAATCCGTGAAGACGTAACTGTAGAGCGCGCTCTTCCCGGCCGGCGGCTTGCCGAAGGAGTAGCAGGTTTTATCCGGATGGATTTCACCGAACTCGACGAGCGACGAATCGACTTGCATCAGCGCAACACCCCAGTCGCCGTTTTCAACCGCACACCAGTCGCGCACGCCCACGTAGGCATCGGTGCAGTGTCCCGTGAGGTCTTTATACGGACGCATCACCGGGCCGTTTAGCTGCGCCTGAAAAACGCCGTTGCTCACGGCGAACGGAAACGCATAGTAGCCGTAGCGATAATAGCGTTTCGTATTGAAGAGGTCGCGCGCATGGGTGAAGACGTTATCGATGTAGATTTTCTTCTCGTTCGGATCAAGCGTGACCGTTTGGACCAATTCAGCGCCAAGCGCCTGAACGGGATCGGCCTCCCACGTGCGATGATTGTCGCGCGTGTAGAGGAAACGGTTCGCAACTCCGTCCAGAAGTTCACGTCCAAGTTCCTTGTCGTAGATCGACGTGATCTCGCCCTTTTCGTTGACGACGATCTTGTACCACGCGTTCTCCTGGACCCCGACTGAGGTCTTGTTCTTCCCCCTTTCGTCCTTCTCAGGATTGAAACGCTCGGCTTTCTCGATCCATTCGCGATGTTGCAGCCAGGTCTCGAAAACACGGCGACCCTTGTAGCCGCTCGTGCCATAGGAATGCTCGTCATTGAGAATGAGCGCCCACCAGGCGCGGCGGAAATCCTCGGCGGGATAGGGCGTACCCTTCATCGCGGCGGCAATGGACGCTTCCGCCTCCGTTGCGGCGAGGGCGCGATCGGCCACCTGCTTGCGCGCGAGCAGTTCGGGCGTGGAGGCCGCATGCTGCAGCCAACCGCTCACGATTTCACCGGACAGCACGGGAATCTGTTCGCCCCACTTCGCCTTCACGGCATCGAACGCCTCGTCGGGATTCCCGATCGTGCGGAACTCCGGCCAACGCCACTTCGCGTTCCACCGCTTGAAGAGATCGCTCACCCACGTGCTCGGCTTCTCGTCGTCGCAGTAGTGCGCAAAGAGCCACACGTCATACGGATAGCGCGCATCCATCTTCGCCAACTGGCGCGGCAGCGTTTCCTCCATCTTCTTGACGGACGGCTTCTGCTTCCGGTTGCAAATGCCGAAGGCGAGACCGCCGAACGTATACTGCGTGCCCGCCCAGAAGAGCAATTTCGAAACGCCATCCGGCGCCTGCCACCAGAAGAGCATCGGCAGGGGTGAATCCCAGCGCACGTCAACGCGATTGCCGCCACCCCCGGCATCCGGATTCCAATTCGCGTACGGGATCTTCTTGTTCTGCGGCCAAATGGTCGAGAGGAGCGGATTCCATTGGTTGGGCAGGAAGAGGACGTTCTCGACGCCCGCCTCGGCGTAGGGCTGGACGACGGACCAGCTGATACCGGGATTATCCGCCATCAAAAGCGTCTTCGGGTTGAGTCCCCACTTCTCGGCATAGACCTTCCGCGTGTAGATCGACCGGCAGAGTTCCTCGTAGCCGTAGAGATGCGTATGGTTGCCCGCGCAGGCGGCTGTCGTGCCGATGCGCCCCCGGCGCATCTCGTTCGCAATCAGCGATCGCGTCGCCGCTTCGCCGCGGTCGAGCGGATAGTTGTGGAAGAACCAGTATCCTTCAAGCGTATAGCGAAACGCCGCCACGTCGGCATCGTCCGGCTCGGCGGCCACCAGCCGGCGCGCGAGATCGGTGCGCGTCACCGATCCGTGCCGCTGCACGTACTGCGAATTATGGAGCCCGATATCCGTATGCGTCGAACGGACGCAGTAGATTTTCCATTCCCGCACCGGCGGCAGATTCGCAGGCAGCTGATTCGTGGGGACGAGTTCGTAACTCGTGTGTCCGCCCTTCGTCCAGCTCACCATTCGCCGGCCATCCCGCGTCACCATCGAGTAGGCCTTCAGCGTCCCCTTGTTCACCGATGCAGTCTCCTGCGTACCCCAACAAGCTGGCGCGAGAGCGGCGAACACCACGCTCCCCAACACCACCCCAAACGCCGCAGACGACTTTCCATCAAATATCGTACTTGCCATTGTAGACTTGTCCTTGCTTTTCAAGAGGTCTTTGCCAAAATCTGTTCTTTCACCTACTGCAAACCCA
>JAZLJP010000185.1:0-21164 GCA_045617985.1 Kiritimatiellia bacterium | reverse complement strand
GCCGTTTTCGCGCTTCTCGGCTGCAACCTCTACCATCTCTATTTTACGACGGTTCCGAAAACCTATGCGTTGGGGAGCCTTTTTGTTCTTGCCGGGTTCCTCTCTCTTGCCGACGGATTGGGGCGTGGCGAATCGTCGTTTCGTTGTGCGGGGCTGCTCTTTTTGGGGGGGCTGGCGCTCGCCTTCGCCACGGGAACGCGGATTTCGCTTCTTCTGATTCTTCCCGTTGTCGGGGTGGCGCTCCTCGTGCGTTTTCGTACGTTCCGTTGGAGCTTCCTGTGGTTCGGCCTGGGCGGGGCGTTCGGGCTTGGGCTTACCTACGGCCTCTTTGCGCTTGACGCCCAATCGCTCAACGGGCTTTTGGCCGCGCAGCGCTATCATGCCGCACGGGGGGGATTCGATCCAGTGTTCGCCATCGGCAGCGTCAGTCGGCTCGCCCGGGGGTATGCGGCGCTTGGCGTCGTCCTTTTCGTGGCGCTCTTTCTTCGTTTCCGCAGTGCGTCGTTCGCGCCGGCGCAGCCGTGTGATCGGCGTGCGGAGGCGGCGCGGCTTGTGTTGTGGATGCTCGGTTTGGGATTTGCGGCGGTCTTTTTCCTGCAACTCAGTGCGCCGTTCCCGTATGACGACTATCAGGTGCCGATCATGGGGATGTTGACGGTGCTCGTTACGGCGGTTTTTGTTCGGCAGCTGCCCGAGGCCCATCCGCTCGTGGGGGCCGGGTGGTTCGTGGTTTTCGTTTCGACGCTGGTGTCCTTTTCAAGTCCGCTGCTGCAGCGGTGGGCGACCTATGACCAGGATCGTTTCTGGAGCCAGAAAAAGGAGATGACGGAGCTTGCCAAGCTCAGGCTCATTGGCCGGGAAATCGAGGCGATCGATCCAGGCGGGAAGACGCTGCTCACGCAAGACCTCTATCTTGCCATCGAAACCGGCCGCACGGTGCCGCGCGGGCTTGAGATGGGGCCGTTCTCCTATTTCCCCGATCTTTCTCTAGAGGAGGCGCGTGCGACGCATGTTCTCAATCGGGCCCTCATGAATGAATTGCTCGCCGCAGCCCCCTGCCCCGTGGCGGCGTTCAGCGGGTATGGGTTCGCGATTTCGGCGCCGACCTGCAAGGAAACGCCGTTTGCCGATCAGGTCAGGGCCTTTGAGCTTTTGAAGGAGAACTATAAAATCGTGGATTCTGAACCGAAGTTTGGTCAGAATGCGACGACGCTCGTTGTTCTGCAGCGGAAGGCGGAGGGAGGGAAACAGGGGAAATGAATGCGATTCCGCGACATGTGGCGATTATCATGGACGGCAACGGGCGTTGGGCGATCGCGCGTGGAAAACCGCGCCTTGCCGGCCATCGCGCCGGGGCTAGGACATTGGAAAACGTGCTTGAATGGTGCATCAAGGCCGGTGTGGAGGTGCTCACCGTCTACGCCTTTTCCACGGAGAATTGGAAACGGCCGGAAGACGAGGTGGGCGGGCTCATGAAGCTCCTTGGGCTTTTCATCCGGGAAAAGCGGGCAAAGCTGCTGCAGGATCGAGTACGGTTTCGCGTGATTGGGCGGCGAGAGGATCTTCCCTTGGCGCTTCAGAAGAAGATCGCCGCCTTGGAGGAGGAAACGGCCGGCTTTACGCATCAGCTCGTGGTGGCGCTGTCATACGGCGGGCGCGCCGAGATTGTGGATGCCGCGCGGCGCTTTGCCGCCTTGCCGGCGGCGGAGCAGACCGAAGAGGGTTTTGCCCGTTGCCTCTATGCGCCGGACCTGCCAGACCCCGATCTCATCATCCGCACGTCGGGCGAATTGCGGCTCTCCAATTTTCTCCTCTGGGAATGTGCCTATAGCGAGTTCTACATCACAGAGACGCTTTGGCCTGATTTCGATCGGGATGAGTTCGGCCGCGCCTTGGCCGCCTACGCCGCACGTGACCGCCGGAAGGGGGGGCATGCATGAGCGCGTCGTTCGAGACTGTGCGCCAGCCGCTTGACGTCAAGGTGCTTTCCCCTGACGCGCTCCCGGCCTTGGCAGAGGCTTTGCGCCGGGAGATCGTGGCGTCCGTTTCAAAGACGGGCGGCCACCTTGCGAGCTCCCTCGGCGCCGTAGAAATCGCCATTGCCCTCGCCCGCGTTTTCGAGCCGGAGAAAGATCGCATCCTGTGGGATGTCGGCCATCAGTCCTACGCCTGGAAACTCCTCACGGGTCGGCGCGAAACATTTGGAACCTTGCGGTGCAAGGGGGGGCTTTCCGGTTTTTGCAACCCGGAGGAAACGGTGTGCGACGCATTCGTTTCGGGGCATGCGGGGAGTGCCCTTGCGGCGGCGGAAGGCATGGCGGCGGCGCGCGATCTGAAGCAGGGGAAGGAACATGTGGTGGCCGTGGTGGGCGATGCTTCGCTCTCGAATGGCGAATCCTTGGAGGCGCTTAACAACTGTTCGTCGTTGAAGGGCAAGGTGATTCTCGTTCTCAACGACAATGCGATGTCCATCTCCAAGAACGTGGGGGCGTTCGCGCGTCTTTTCGGCCGCATGCTCACGGCGCGGAGCTACAATCGCATGAAGGCGGCGGCGGAACGGGCGGGGCACAAGATGCGCCTCACGTTCCTCCGCGAGGCGTACCATCGGCTTGAGCAGGTGGTGAAGTCGATTTGGCTCGGGAATGCGTTTTTCGAATCGTTTGGCTTGCGCTATATCGGCCCTGTGGACGGTCACGACATCCATGCCGTGGAGAACGCCCTTGCCGTTGCCCGCGACGACAAGCGCAGCGTGGTCGTGCACATCGTCACGATGAAAGGCCGGGGATTTGCGCCGGCCGAGCAGGATCCCACGGCCTGGCACGGCGTTGGCCCCTTCGATCTTGAAAAGCGCGAGGTGAAAGCCGCTTCGGAGAAAAGCTGGAGCGAGACCTTCGGGCGCGAGCTTGTGGATTGGGCGCGGCAGGATGAGAGGGTTTGCGCGTTGACTGCGGCGATGCGCGACGGAACGGGGCTCAACGGATTCGCACGGGAATTTCCGAATCGGTTCTTCGACAGCGGAATTTGCGAAGAGCATCTTGTTACGTTTGCGGCGGGGCTTGCGAAGGCGGGCATGCGGCCGGTCGTTGCGATCTATTCAACGTTCCTCCAGCGTGCGGTGGATCAGGTGATGCATGACGTGTGCCTTCTGAACCTTCCGGTCGTTTTCGCGGTGGATCGCGCCGGCTGCGTGGGCGCCGACGGCCGCACCCACCATGGCCTCTTCGATATCGCGATGCTCAGGTGTTTGCCGGGCTTGACCATCTGCCAACCGCATGATGCCGCTTCACTTAAGGACATGCTGGCCCTTGCGCGCGAGAAAGGCGGGCCATGGGTGATCCGCTATCCGCGCGGTTCGGTGCCGGCGTGTGACGAAACGGAAGTGCCCACGGCGGTTGCCTACGGCCGGGCGGCGCAGGTGTGCGGCGCCCAGGCGAAGGTGCAGATCTGGGCGCTTGGCGAACAGGTGGAGAAGGCGTGCCAGGTCGCCGCGAGCCTGAAGGAGAAGGGGCTTGAGGCCGGCGTGGTGGATGCCCGCTTCGTGAAACCGTTCGATGCGCAGCTGCTCGCGTGGCAGCGGGCGGCGGGGGCGCGTATCGTCACGCTTGAAAATGGCTGTCTGGCGGGCGGATTCGGCGAGGCGATCGGGGCGGATCTCCGCTTTGGCTGGCCGGACGAGTTTGTTGGGCACGGTTCCGTGGCTGAACTCGAAAAGGAGCATGGCTTCGATGCGGCGTCGATTGCGGCGCGCATCCTTGCCGCTCAGGCAACTGAACCGGCGAGCGGTCGAGGCGTGTAAAATAAAGGAAGGAAGCGGGAAGATATGAGTGCAATGCGACATGGCAATCCCGGTGAATGGGCTAAAGTGAGAGGAACGGTGGTTTCGCTCTGGCCGCTTTTCGTTTGCTTTACCGGATTGGGCGCCCTGGGAACGGCTGTGGTGCTGGGGCGCTCGACCGTGTGGTTTGCGGCGGCTTTTCTGGCTGCGGTGGTGCTGACGGCCGTCTTCTGGCGTAAGGGCCTACGGCGTGTGGAATCCTATTTCAAAGGCGCGCGCGGGGAAGAGCGTGTGGCGGGGTTGCTGGAGGTCTTGCCGAGCGGGTGGCACGTGTTCCATGACTTCCCGGCGGGCGCCTTCCATGTGGACCATGTGGTGGCGGGGCCTACGGGGGTCTATGCCGTCGAAACGAAAAACTGGCTCGGCCGCGTGACGGTGGAAGACGATGAAGTGCTCGTGGGCGGGCGGCTACCCGATCGTTCGCCCCTGAAACAGGCGCAGCGTGAGGCCGAGGCGGTTCGCGAAACGCTGAAACGTGCCGGATGGAACGGAGAGGTGGAAAGCGTTTTGTGTTTTGCAAGCGATTCTTTTGCGGCGGCCCATGCGACCGTGCGACGCGTCAACCTGCTCAATGGCGCCGAACTCGTCTCGTGGCTGACGCATCGCCAACAGGTTCTTGCACCAACGGAAGTGACGCGCCTTGCGCAGTTGATGGAGACGCACGTCTAAGGCGGTAAGAAAATCGAAAGTTTTAAAGGGAGAAGTAAAGATGATGAAAAAAGCGTTGTTCATGACGATTTGGGTCGCTGGAGCGGCAATGGTCGGTGCGGAGGAGGCACCGTCGCTGACGGATGCGATGAATCTGAAACCGCAACCGTACTATTCGAACATCGCGCGGAAGGTCGTGAACATGCTGCCGGCCTACCACGTTACGCAGCGGCAGTTCGACGAGTCGCTTTCGCCGCGGGCGTGGACGAATCTCGTGACGATGTACGACTTCAACCACACGGTGTTCCTGAAGGGCGACCTCGACCGGTTCGAGCCGATGAAGACGACGATCGGCGACGCGCTGCGCGCGGGCGACCTCACCTTCGCCTACGACCTTCACAAGGTCTTCGTGTGCCGGCTCGACGAGTGCGTGACGTTTGTGACGAACTTCCTCGAAACGACGGAAATCGATTTCAACGTCGACGAATCCGTGACGTTCAACCGTAAGGACGAGCCGTGGCCCGCGACGCTCGAGGAACGGAACGACCTCTGGCGCCGGCGCATCAAGAACGAACTCCTCGCGCAGATCGTGAGCCGCGAGCTCGACGCGGAAGAGGATGCCGAGGCCGAGCGCACGGGCAAGAAGAAGAAAGACCGCAGCAAGAACAAGAAGAAAGGCAAGGTTGCCGCCGCCAACACGTCGACGAACGACGTCGCGGCCGTGAAGGAGCCGGAGAAGCCCGAGCCCACGCCGAAGGAGAACCTGCTCAACAAGTACCGTCACTATCTCGCGTGGGTTCTTACGGAGATGGACGACGAGAAGGTGATGGAGCGCTATCTTCTCGCCGCCGCCATGGCCTACGATCCGCACTCGGCCTACATGGCGCCGCTCAGCAAGGAAGACTTCGATACGGAAATGAACCTCTCGCTCATGGGCGTGGGGGCCGTTCTTTCGCAGTCGCTCGACGACGGTGCGCTTGAAATCAAGGAGATCATGAAGGGCGGCCCGCTCGCCCGCGAGGGGTCGATCAAGGAAGGCGACAAGATCGTGGGCGTGGGGCAGGACGACGGCCCGATCGAAGATATCGTGTGGAAGTCGATGCGCAAGTCGATCCGCAAGATCCGCGGCAGGAAGAACACGAAGGTCGTTCTTGAAGTCACGGATAAGAACGGCGCCTCGCGCCGCCGCGTGCCGATCATCCGCGACGAGATCAAGCTCGAAGACCAGGCGGCGACGGGCCGCGTGGAACGCGTGACGCTCGACGGCGTCACGCGCACGATGGGCTATGTGAAGCTCCCGGCGTTCTACGGCACGATGGATAAGAAGCCGAACCAGCCCGGCTATCGCTCCTGCTCGTTCGACGTGGCGAAGTGGATTGCGAAGTTCAATACGCAGAATACGGAAGGCATGATCCTCGACCTGCGCGGCAACGGCGGCGGCTCGCTCAAGGAGGCGGTGCTTCTCGCGGCGCTCTTCGTGCGGCCGAATCCGGGGCCCTGCCCCGTGGTGCAGATCCGCGAGGCGCGCAACCTCTGCGTGCTGCCCACGTTCCCCGATCTGCCCACGTTCGCCTACCGCAAGCCGCTCGTGGTGCTCATCGACCGCCACTCGGCCTCCGCTTCTGAAATCGTCGCGGGCGTCTTGCAGGATACGGGCCGCGCCGTGGTGATCGGCGATACGCAGTCGCACGGCAAGGGAACGGTGCAGACCGTGCTGCCGATGGGCCGCAGCGACTACGGCTCCATCAAGATCACGACCGCGCGCTTCTACCGCATCAACGGCTCGTCCACGCAGGTGAAGGGCGTGGGAAGCGACATCTGCCTGCCGTCCTTCTTCGACGATCGCACCGACGTGGGCGAAGACAAGCTGCCGAACGCCTTGCCGTGGAGCCGGATCGAACCGGCGAGCTACGATCAGATCTGGAACATGCCCTCGCTCGTGCCGATGTTGAAGGAACGTTCGGCCGCGCGTATCGCGTCTGTGCCGGAATGGACGCGGCGGCGCCAGGTGGTGAAGCTGTTCCACGACTTCTCCGAACGCCGCACGGTGACCCTTCAGAAGGAGGCGCGCAAGAAGGTGATGAAGGACGATCGCGCCGTGTTGAACGAGGCCGACGAGGCGGACGCCGAGGAGGAGGAAGCGCCCACGCTTACGCATGAGGTGCCCACGGAAGAAGAGGCCGCCAAGGCCCGCAAGCGCGATATCGTGCTCACCGAGGCGATGAACATCCTTGCGGATATCGCGCGCCTCACGAACGGCGAAGATGCGCCGCCCGCGCCGCAGCAACCCGTCAATCGGATCCCGGCCTGGCTCCGGGCGCTCCAGGGAGGGGGCCTCTAATGCAGAAAATCGCCTTCACGAAAATGCACGGGGCCGGCAACGACTTTGTGCTTATCGACGATCGCGCGGCAACTTTTCCCGTACACGACCATCGGCGCCTTGCGGCGCTCGCGGCGCCTCGCACGGGCGTCGCCTGTGAAGGCGTCATCCTCGTGCAGAATTCGACGGTGGCGGATTTCCGCATGGTCTTCTTCAACCCCGACGGGACTGAAGCCGATCTCTGCGGCAACGGTGCCCGGTGCGTAGCCGCGTTCGCGCGTGAAATCGGCGCGGCCAAGGGGAAGCTGATGACCTTCGAGACGAGTGCGGGGCTCGTGGATGCCGAAGTTCTCGACGCGGGCCACGTGAAGGTGTGGATGCCCGAGCCGAAGGATCGCCGTTACAATCTCGAGGTGGAAGGGGTGAAGGGCGATTTCATCGTCGCGGGCGTGCCGCATTTCGTGGTGGCGTGCGAGAGCGTGGCGAATGTGGATGTCGATACGCTCGGCCGCAAGCTGCGCCTTGCTTCGGCCTTCGAGCCGGCGGGAACGAATGTCGATTTCGTCCAGTTCTGCCCGCCGCACAAGGCGATCCTCCGCACCTACGAGCGCGGCGTGGAAGCCGAAAGCGGTGCGTGCGGTACGGGTGCCGTTGCAACGGCGGTCGTCGCCGTGGAAACGAAGGGGCTCTCCCTCCCGCTCCATGTCCATACGTCGCAGGGGTTTGACCTCACCGTCGACGGCGACTGGCGTGCGTCCAAGACGACAGGCTTCACCCTCACCGGCCCCGTCCGCCGCGTTTTCGAAGGAACAATCGATCTCGACGCCCTCGATTGCGGCAACGAAATGGAATAAGAGGCGTTCATCCAAGGATGACGCTATTATCGGCGAAGCAAACTGTGATACGCAAGTTTGAAAACAAGTGCCCAAAGCCCATCGTTCCTGAATAGGAAGATCGTGACGAAATTATCGGCAGAAAATCGTGAGAAATGATATAATATCAATGTCGAAAAGAGGGTGATATGGAGGTGTCAGGAATGGATGTAAAAGCTGAGGTGAAAGCCGATTTGACACCGGCGGTCAAGGCGGGGTCGGGCATTGCGACAAATACGCATAAGGGCATATCAAAGCTTTTTTATGCCTTGTGTGGGCCGTGGATGGAGGGGCGCGTCAGAAAGGCCGAATTGATTGCGGCACAGACGAGCAAGGATTGTGCGGACATTAAGAATGGACTTGCCACTTACGTGGGCGAAAATGTTATTCCGTTTGAACCGCAGGCCACGGTCGCGTCATCGTTTGAGGCGTTACACAAGCTGAACCACGCCTCGGATGCCAAGCGACTTCATGTGGCGATGCAGGAGGCTGCGCGGCAGATTTCGGAAGTGCCGGAAGAGCAGATTTCAGACGAACCGTTGTCTCAGGACTTCTTTAATCATTGGCGGCGTGAAGCGGAAATGATTGATGATGAGGTACTTCGTAAGTGGTGGGCAAGTTTGTTGGTGGAGGAAGCCAAAACGCCCAAGAGCATTTCGCCACGGACTTTGGATGTGGCGAGAAACATGTCAAAAGGTGATGCGTTGATTTTCCAAAGAATGAGTAAGGGGGGGATTGGCCGGTTGATCCCGATCAACCACGACGGACATCCACAGTATATTAACTATGCTGAGGCATTGATGATGCAGGATGCGGGTTTGCTAGTTGCCAGTCGGTCTATTCAAACTTTGAATAGTATTGATACGGCTACGGGACAGAAATCAATTGTAATTCCGGTTGAAAATGCGAAGTGTGTGTTGTGTGTAGATGGAGATAGAATAAAGATTAGTGGGTATTTTTTGTCGGCGGCGGGTATTCAACTTGCAAATGTACTGTATCCTAATAGGACTATTCATGATAGCGTGGAGATTGCGGAATTCTTGTGGGGAATGCACAAGGATCGAACATTCTCAATCCATGAAATGACATCTTGGCAGGGGGGACAGACATCTTGGAAGATATTGCCACTCTGGATATCGGATGTACGTAGGCTGCCTAAGTTTCCGACGCAGGGAGTAACGAAATGAACAAGCAGCAGCTGGCATCACGGATTTGGGCGGCGGCGAACAAGATGCGCTCGAAGATTGACGCGAACGAATACAAGGACTACTTTCTCGGCTTCATCTTCTATAAGTTTCTATCCGATGGCGTGGAGAAAAAACTCCGTGCGGATGGGTGGGATGATGACGAGCAGAAGCTTCGTGACCTTGCCGACGCCCATCCGAACGCGGCAAACTTGAATCTCAACAAGCGTTTCGATCTCCTGATGGAAACGGTCGATAAGGCGAAGGCCAAGGCGTATATCGAAAAGATTCGCGGTGGCATCACCATCAAGCCCAAAGATGTCATGATCGAGGCCGATGAGATTCTGCGGGATTTTCTAATTGTGTAAGGAGGATGCGATGAGGGATGAGGTGACGATTTTTGGCTTGACAATAGACATGAAGGATTTTGTGACGGGGATAGTGCTTGCGTTTGTTCTTTTGGTGGGCGCCTGTTTGCGTAAGTCGTTTTGCAGCGTATTGAAGAGGGGGTATTTGTGGTTAACGCAATGGAGTCATAAGTACAGGGTGCCTTCGCTCTGTGGAAATGAGAGATTTGTGGGAAGAGAACGAGAACTTGAGCAGTTACGAAAGTACCTTGTGGCAGGTAAAATACCATTGATACACGCAGAGGGAGGAATGGGAAAGAGCGAGTTGGCATTGGAGTATGCCCGTCGGAATATGAAATATTATACGGGTGGTGTGTTTTCCGTGCCGATGGATGAGGTGGCGGACTGGGATTCTGCGATGAGACGGATGTATGAGAAATATGGTGAGTATTTAGATTGTGCAAATCGTAAAAGAGAGAATGGTGGAGATGGTCGTGATTCGGCTCGTCAGGTAGATGTTTCGGGGGTGATGACAAGGACGGACGCGTCTGACCGAGATATTACTGCGAATGAGATTCGTACTATTCTTGTGGAGCGTCTCAGGCGTGATAAAGTCTTGCTGATTTTTGACAATATGGAGCGGTCGTCATTGCCTTTGCTTCATGCTAATAATGCCAAGAAAGGATTGCCGGCTCTTTTGGGTTTGGATATTCCAGGTCATTGTCATATTATAGCGACCTCTCAGAGGGTAGATGGGTTTTCGCCATCTGAAAGAGTAAAACCGATTAGGTTGTGCCCTTTGAATATTACGGGGAGTGTGGAGTTAATTAACAAAATTTGTTCGCCCCGATTGAAGGAGGATCAAGATGCGGTCAATAAGATTGCGGAATTTCTTGAGGGCCATCCATTGAGTATTGAACTGGTGGCTAGTGATGTTTCATCGAATTATGATAGGGGGGTGACGTATGTTAAAAAACTTGCCATTATGCGGCAGAATTTTGACTTGGCCGGACGGGGAGGCGATAGTTTTAACCATGGAGAGGTTGTCCCTAGATTAGTAGTAAAACCGATCATTGACAGCTTGTTGCAGAATGAAGGTAAAAAAGCTTTGAGGTTGGCCCAGATAGTTTCGCTATTCCCCGCTGAAGGCGTACAATGGCATGTGTTGCTAAACCTTTGGAAGCAACTTATTAGTCAAAAAGATTCTGGTGTGGATGAGTTTGCGCGGATGGTAGCGGTTTTGCAGCAATATAGTTTGATAAAGATTAATGGGGATTTGTTTGCAAAGAGCGTTTTTGATGCAGAACTCGTTTCGATGCATCGCTACATCAGAGAGGTGATATTGCAAGATTGGATAGATAAAAAGCAAAGAAAAAAGTTAATTGGTGGGGTTGCGACTGCATTGGTTCAATATGCTGGGTTCAATTTGGGAGATTGGATTAGCCTGGCAGGGCGATCATTGTTGTTTACAAAGTGCCCCTTCGATAAATTTGGTGGTTTAGAATGGATGTTCTTGCTGAGTAGGCATCCTGAATATGGTGCCAAGTGTGATTTTAATTTGTTGGACGGCATGCAGTTTTCTAATCTTCTTGTAGGGCAGCCTCAATTTGAGAAGGAATGCCGTTTCACGGAATTCACGGGAAAAGATTGGGTGTTGTTGCTTTCGGAAAGCCCAGATTACGAGTCAAAATGTAGTTGGGAGTCATTAAGTTCTTGGGATTGGTGTAATTTGCTGAGGCATCAGCCCCAGTTTGCCAAACGTTGTCCTTGGCCGGACATCCCGAGTTTTGTCCTTGTTGATTTGTGTTCTGAACGTCCATTATTTGTGCTTAGGTATGTTCGCTTCACCGTTTGGTTGAAGGCTGTTAAGCTTGCTCTTATTGGTCGTTTGAATTGTTGGGCTAAGAAGTTTAATCCGTTGAAGATGCTTATTACAAGTGGTAAATGGCCTCGGGTCGACGGGAGGCGTTTAGGGCGAATGATGCATGAGACCCCGACATCGGAAAGCCGTTATGATTGGCAATGGTTGAATGGTGCTCAATGGTCACAATTGTTGGGGGCATATCCGAAATTTGCGAATTATTGCCAATGGGAGAAGTTGGATGGGGGCGATTGGTCGCTATTGCTGTCGGAACGTCCTCAATTTGCCGAGAAGTGTGATTGGGGAAAATTTAATGGAGCTTGTTGGACTAGGTTGTTGATGTTCCAGCCTCAGTTTTCAGAAAAAGTTTCGTGGAAGGATTTGGAGGGATCTGACTGGGCAAGGTTGATAGCGATGCGTCCTGTCTTTAGCGACAAATGTGTATGGGAGAACTTAAGTAAAAACGATTGGATATTTTTATTGACGGTAAGTTCTAGGTTTTTTAAAAAAGTGGAACTTGCGAATTTTTCAGGACGCGAATGGGCTTTGACAATTCATGCTGCTCCTTATTATGCACAATTGTGTGATTGGTCGAAACTTGATGGACGAGCATGGGTAGTTTTGTTAGGGTATGACCCGCGCTATGCGGATAAGTGTGATTGGGGTAAACTGGACGGGACGGCGCGAAAGAAGTTGTTTGAGCTTCAGCCGCAATTACGGCAAGTTTTTGAAAGGTGGGAAAAACGAGGGGGGTAGGGGTATACTTGAGTGCTATAGTAAATTGCCACACTAAGATTTGCAGATGGAGGATACATGAGTTGATTGCCAAAGTGAGACATCCTTGAAAACAAATTGTCGACAAGGAACTGCCGGATCCGCAGAAGGCTTTCGGCGGCAGGAAGGATTCTGGAATGATCGCGCGAGAATGCGGTTATCAACGAGATTGTGGCGAATGAGGAGAATTTGTATAAAATCGCATGGGGACAGACCCCGTGCTAGCGATGAAGATTTTGGTTCGGAACCGTTCCGCGCCGAAATCTTCGCTTTGTCGAGTGGTTGAACGGACGGTGGGAGAGTGGGGAACGGAACTTCCCCATTGCCTTTTCGTACCTGGCCGCAGCCGGATTCCGTGTCCTTCCGTGATGAGATTATGGTGCGGACGAAATCCAGGATGACATCGGAGGGCATGGGGACAGTCCCCATGGTGGGAATGAAGATTTAGGTTCGAAATCGTATGGGAACAGACCCCGTGTTAGGGATGAATATTTCGGTTCGGGACCGTTCCGCGTCGAAATCTTCGCTTTGTCGGGTGGTTGAACGGACGATGGGAGGGTGGGGAACGGAATTTCCCCATTGCCTTTTCGTACCTGGCCGCAGCCGGATTCCATGTCCTTCCGTGATGAGATTATGGTGCGGACAAAATCCAGGATGGCATTGGGGCATGGGGACAGTCCCCATGAGTGGGGGGGAGGGGGACAGTCCCCGTGGGTGGAGGGGAGGGGAACTGTCCCCATGGCGAAAATGAAGATTTCGGTTTGGAACCATTCCGTGCCGAAATCTTCGCTTTGTCGGGTGGTTGAACGGACGATGGGAGGGGGTGAAATTACCCTATCGGGCGTAGCCGGATCCTGTGTCCTTCCGTGATGAGATTATGGTGCGGACGAAATCCAGGATGGCGTCTGGGGGCATGGGGACTGTCCCCGTTGAAGAGTGGCTGTACATCGTTGGCCATTTGCCGAAAAGGCCTCGTGAACGATCCGAAGGGGATTTCTTCCAACGAATTTCTGTGTCCTGCGAAGCGGGTTTCCGTGTGCTCCGTGGTAGAAACGCGCCGATGCGTCGGAGTTTGCGTAGTGGGGGTCGGAGTTTGTGTGATGAGGGGCGGAGTTTGCTTGATGGGGACGGTGAAATGGGTAAACTCCAGGCGAAATCAGGCGAAATCAGGTTGACAATCTGCCATCGGATGGGTATACTTTTCTTCCATGAAAAAAACATCTTCTACCTTCAAGGGGATTCTTGGTTTCGGGCTGTTGGCGGCCTGGGCGTTTGCGGCATTTTCCGTTTCGGCGGCGGAGACGCTCATCGAAGGCGAAACCGTAAAAAAAACTTCCATTTCTAAAATCAACCGGAGGGCCAGCGCCTACACCTACGGGCCCGACGTGGACGTCACGGGCCACAAGGTGCTCGCCTTCTTCAGCCATGAGGGCGACGCCGAGTTCGGCCCTACCCCGGTGGCCAAGTGGGTGAAGTTCCGCTTCTCCACCGTGCATGCCGATGTCCCGCTCAAAATCTACGACGGCGGCAAGTTCCTGGCGGAAGTCTCCTTCCCCAACACCTCCGCCTACGAGCTCTACGAGGAGAAGCTTTTCAAACTCGCCCTGCCCGCCTGCGCGAACCTGCGCCTTGTGGCGCCCGGCGAGCCGATCAACATCGACTACTTCCTCCTCTCCGATAACGAGCGTCCGCCGGCCGTCAAACTGCCGCCCCCGCCGCCTGCGGAACTCAAGGAGAGGTTGCTCAAGGGCGAATTCGGCGCGTGCGAGGAAATCGTCTTCGCCACCCGCACCCGCAAGCCGGAACACTGGTACGCGAATTTCGGCTACTACTGCTACGCGCGCGAGCGCTCCATCTTCAACACCCAGGGCCGCCTCCTCGTCTACAACCTGCGCACCAACAAGCTGCGTACGCTCCTTGAAGACCTTGGCGGCGCCGTGCGTGATCCGGCCGTGCACTACGACGGGAAGACCATCGTCTTCTCCTACCGCCCCGCGAAGGACGAGCACTACCACCTCTACACCATCCAGGCCGACGGTTCCGGCTTCAAGCAGCTCACCTCCGGCATCTACGACGACATCGAACCGGCCTGGCTTCCCGATGGCGACATCGTCTTCGTCTCTTCGCGCGCCCGCCGCTGGGTGAACTGCTGGCTCACGCAGGTGGCGTCGATCTACCGCATGAAGCCGGACGGTTCCGAAATCCGCATGCTTTCGGCGAATATCGAACACGACAACACCCCGTGGGTGCTCCCCGACGGCCGCATTCTCTACATGCGTTGGGAATATGTGGATCGCCGCCAGGTGACCTTCCACCATCTTTGGACCATGAATCAGGACGGCACCCAGCACCAGATCTACCAGGGCAACACCTATCCAGGCGGCGTCTACCTCGACGCGAAGCCCATCCCCGGCACTGACGACGTGGTCTTCTCGGATAACCCCGGCCATGGCCAGACCGAACACGGCGGCGCGCTCGCCGTCGTCTCCATCAAGGGCGGCCCCGATAGCCGCGCCAACATCCGCCACATCTGCAATGGTACCTTCTACGACCCCTGGGCCTTTTCGAAGGACTGCTTCATGGCCTCCGACGGCCGCGCCATCTTCCTTGCCAATGCGAGGGGCGCGAAGCTCACGCTCTTCTCGCTGTCTGAGAATTTCGGTCGCGGCCCCGATGTGAGCCGCGTTCTCGACGGCGATTACGTGGTGAAGTTCAAAGACGATACGTTCCTCTACGAGCCGCGCCCGCTCATGCCCCATGCGCGCGAGCGCCTGCAGGTGGATCGTACGGACCTTACCGCGAAGACGGGCGAGTTCTATCTCGAAAACGTGCTCATCAGCCGCAGCATGCCCGGCGTGAAGCCCGGTACGATCAAGCGGCTCATGGTGATGGAGTCGCTCCCGAAACCCATCAACTACACGGGCGGCATGGATCCGCTCACCTACGGTGGCTCTTTCACCCTCACGCGCATCCTCGGCTGGGTGCCCGTGGAGGAGGATGGCAGCGCCTACTTCCGCGCGCCCGCTCTGAAGTCGCTCTTCTTCGTGGCCGTGGATGCCGACGGCCGCGCCGTGAAGCGCATGCAGAGCTTCACGCAGGTGATGCCGGGCGAGCGCCAGGGCTGCGTGGGCTGCCACGAGAAGAAGACGGAAAACACGGTGCGCCGGGCGAAGGCCGTTTCAAAGGCGCTCTCGCGCGGCCCCTCCACGATCGATCCTGTGGGCCGCGCCTTCGACGTTCCCGACTTCCCGCGCGACATCCAGCCGATCCTCGACCGCTCCTGCGTGAAATGCCACAACCCCGATCGCCGCACGGCCAACGTGGATCTGAGCGGCGACCACGGCGTGATGTTCTCGATGGGCTACTACAACCTCGTGGCGTGGAACCAGGTCTATGACGGCCGCAACTCCGATCGTAGCGACTGGCCGCCCTACGCGCGCGGCAGCGGCGGCAGTCCCCTCATGAAGAAGATCGACGGTTCCCACCACGGCGTGAAGCTCAACGCGAAGGACCGCTGGGTGGTGATGCAGTGGCTCGATGCCTCCGCCCCCTATCCAGGCACCTATGGCGCGCTCGGGTGCGGTTCCATCGGCGGCTACATGCAAAACGCCCAGGTCATCGACAACGATTCGAAACGCCCCGCCACGCTCGCCGCGCAGGCTACGCTCAAGACGCGTTGCGACACCTGCCACCAGGGCCGGAAGCGCCTTTCGCATTCGCTTACGGATGAAAACGGCATTTCCTTCTGGACGCCCGACTGGAACGATCCGCGCCTCAGGAAGACCTCGCGCCATCTCCTCTTCAACCTCACGCACCCCGAGAAGTCCCTCTACCTGAAGGCGCCGCTCGCGAAGGAGGCGGGCGGGTTCGGCCTTTGCACGAACGCGCAGGGGAAGGCCGTCTTCGCCTCCACGAAGGATCCGGGCTACCGGGCGCTCCTCGCGATGATCGCCGCCGGCAAGAAGGTGCACGACGAACACAAGCGCTTCGACATGCCCGGGTTCCGGCCCCCGATCCCCTACATCCGCGAAATGATCCGCTACGGCGTGTTGCCCATCGAATTCAACCTCGACGAGGCGCCGGTCGATCCCTACGCGCTCGACCGCAAGTATTGGGATCTCGACTGGACCCATCTCCGCTAGACGAAGCCAGAAAAACCAAGAGGAGGAACCGGCGATGTGGAAATTCAAAAAAACGTTGATGTTTGCAGCGTCGGTGGCGGGGGCTTGCGTGGGCGCGGCGGAGTACCCCGTGGTGCGGCCGGTCGCGGTGGTCAACGGCGGGTTCGACGAGGTGAAGGCCGGGCGTACGCTCGGCTGGAATGAGGTCGCTCCGCACTACACCTATCGCGACGGCGAGGGCCGCAGCGGCACGCGTGCGTTGCGCTTTGAAAACGACGACCCCACGTTCTATCGGTTCCCGGCCCAGAAAATCGATCTCAAGCCGGGCCGCTCCTATGAATACGAAGTGTGGGTGCGTACCGAAAACCTCGTGGGCGAAGAAGGCGGGGCGACGCTCTGCATCGAATGGAACGGCCCGGACGGCAAGTGGCTCGGCGGCGCGTATGCGCCGGGCGTGAAGGGCACGAAGGGCTGGACGCTCGTCAAGGGCATCACGCCGCGCATCCCCGAAGAGGCCCGTGATGCGCACATCAGCCCCTACGTGCGCAAAGGCATGACGGGCAAGGCGTGGTTCGACGATGTCGCCGTGCGCGAATATGTGCCCGCGCCCGTGGAAGGTCTCTACTCGAGCGCCTACCGCAACCTTGCAACGACGGGCAACGTCACGTTCCGCGCGGCGGTGAATGCAACGTTGAGCGACTGCAGCGCGGGCCGCACCTTGGTCTACACCTTCCGCGACGAACAGGATCGGCCGTTCACGCGGCGAAGCATGTACCCGGGATCTCATCCTGACGCCTTCGGCGGCGTCACCGTGGCGGTGCGCGACCTCAAGAAGGGTCCGCAGCTGGTGAGCGTGGACTTGCTCGACGAAAAGGAAAAGCGTCTCGGGGGCGCGAGCTGCACGTTTACGCGTGCCGAGACGTTGCCCGCGCGGACGACGTGGTTCGACGAATACGGCCGCACGATCGTGAACGGCAAGCCGTTCTTCCCGCTCGGCATGTATTGGGGCACGATCTCCACGAACGATCTCGAAGTCTATGCGAAAGGGCCGTTCAACTGCCTCATGCCTTACAACTCCCCGAATTCGATGGACCTGATGGATCTCTGCGAAGCGAAGGGCATCAAGGTGATCTACAGCGTGAAGGACATCTATTCAGGTACGCGTTGGGCGCCGAAGGGCATTGAGACGGAGGCGGACGAAGTGCGTTTCATCACCGATCGCGTGACGCGCTTCAAGCATCATCCCGCGCTCCTGGCCTGGTATCTCAACGACGAACTGCCGCTTTCGATGCTGGCGCGGCTCACGGCGCGCCGTGCGCTCATGGAGCGCCTCGATCCCGGCCATCCGGGCTGGGTGGTGCTCTACCAGTACGCGCAGATCCGCGACTACCTGCCCACGTTCGACGTGGTTGGCACCGATCCCTATCCGATTCCCGAAAAGCCAGCGGCGGTGGCCATGGAGTGGACGCACGCGACGCGCATGGGCACGCTCATCTGCAAACCCCTCTGGCAGGTGCCGCAGGCCTTCAACTGGGCGGCGTATCGCAAGGATCCTGCTGAAAAGAAAAAATGCCGTGCGCCCACCGAGGCGGAGCTCCGCTCGATGTGCTGGCAGTGCATCGCCAATGGCGCAAACGGCCTTGTGATGTACTCGTTCTTCGATCTCAAGAAGCAGCCGAACGGCGAGCCGTTTGCGAAACGCTGGGCGGAATGCTGCCGGGTGGGTGAGGAAATCCGCGCGCAGATGCCAGTGCTGCTCTCGGTCGAGGGCGCGGGCCGCCGGGTGGTGAAATGCCTCGGATGCGGTGGCATGGATGCGGATTGGAAGGGCCCGAAACGTACGATCGCCGCGCGCTCCTGGATGAAGGATGGCGCCTGGTACGTCCTTGTGGTGAACGGTTATGAGAAGGCGCGCGATGTGCGCGTGTTCCTTCTTCCCGATATTCATCTGGCGTCTCTGGAGAGCGTCTTCGGGCCTACGCCGAAACTTGAACCGGCAAACGAACTCCGTCTTTCCCTGGCCCCGCTCGAGCCGGCGCTCGTTCGCCTGACGATTTGCCGTTGAGGCAAAAGGCAAAAAGATTGTCGTGGAGGTCTTGCGAAAATCTCAAAAAAATGTTATCATACCCACTTGACTTTTCAGCATATAATAGTATTGTAGTCTAGAGGAGTCCTGAAGAACAATGGCAATTAGAAAAAACATGAAATCGAACACGCCTGCAAAGAGCGTGAAGAAGCGTGTTGTGTCGTCTCAAGCGGGGAAGAAAACGACCAAGACGGCGAAATCCAAAGAAGAAAATATGGTTGGCAAGAAGGACGGCAGGAAAAATGGACGAAAGAGGGTAGAGCTTTCTTCGAAGAAGAAGGAAATCGATGAATTTATAGATGAGCGCCTTGACGATGAAGTGTTAGACGAGGTCGAGGAAAAAGAAGCGCGTTTTGAAGACGCGACCCCGGAGGACGAAGCCGAGGCCGAAGCGGCCGAGGCGGAGGCGCGTGAGCTTGACATTGAGAAGGTGGCCGATGAGGCGCTCGAGGATGAAGAACATTCGCCGGCCGATTCGGCGGATGTGCCGGATGTTTCGGATCTTGACGATCTCGCGTTGGACGAAATGATGACGATGCCCGCGACGGGCTACAATGACGATTTCGATCCTACGGACATGGCGGCGTTTGCGGGACATAGCGTCTTGGGCGCCGAAGAGCGCAATGCCGTCATTCAGGAAGTGAAGCAGCGCGCCGAGAAGAACGGCGGCTACGTGACGTACGACGAGCTTAACCAGATCGTGCCGGCGACGGTGCAGGATGAATCGACGGCGGATGAGTACCTTTCCATCCTCCAGCAGCTCAACGTGGCGGTGATCCGCGCCGAGGAAGTGGATGCCTACATCGCGAACAAGGACAAGAAGGGCGATAGCCGTTTTGCGGCTGCCCGCACGCAGGAGCTGTTCGACGATCCGATTCGCATGTACCTCCACCAGATGGGGCAGGTGCCGTTGTTGAGCCGTGAGCAGGAAGTGGATATCTGCCAGAAGATCGAGGCGGCGGAGTCGCGAACGAAGGACATGTTCAATCGTTTCGCGTTCGCGCCGGGCATGTACATGGGCCTCCTCGACAAGCTCGAAGGCATGCAGGAGCGCTTCGACCGCGTGGTGACGGATAAGTTTGAGGATAATCGCGACGCCTACATGGAGCAGTTGCCGGCCTACCGCAAGCTTCTCGTTGATGTCAGCAAGACGATCGAGACGGCCTATTCGAAGTATCTCGCCGTGGTGCGGAATAAGAAGGCCACGCCTGCGCAGATCCGCGGTGCGGAGAAGACGCTTCAGAACGCCCGTGCCAAGCTGCGTCAGGCGTTCATCGATCTCAACTTCAAGCAGAAGGTGCTTGAGACGCTCTGCATGGAGGCGAAGGATTCGATCTATCTGCCTTACAAGGGCGAGCTCGCCAATAAGCAGCGGATTCTCGCGAAGCCGCCGTCGAAGCGGCGTGATGCGGAATTGGCCTCGTGCCGGGCGAAGATTGAAAAGCTCGAGGCGAAGTTCGGCATGCCGCCGGAGGAGTTCCTCTCCACGTTCGGCGAGATGCTCACGATCCTCATGGAAGGCATTGATGCGCGCCAGCGCATGGTGGAGGCGAACTTGCGCCTCGTCATTTCAATTGTGAAGAAGTACATGAACCGCGGGCTCAGCTTCCTCGACCTCATCCAAGAGGGCAACACCGGCCTCATGAAGGCGGTGGAGAAGTTCGAGTACAAGCGCGGGTATAAATTCTCGACGTATGCCACGTGGTGGATCCGTCAGGCGGCGACGCGTGCGATTGCCGACCAGGCGCGCACAATCCGCATCCCCGTGCACATGATCGAGACGATCAACAAGCTGATGCGCGTGCAGAAGAAGCTGATTCAGCAGCTCGGCCGCGAACCCACCGAAAAGGAACTCTCCGTTGCGATGGAGATGAAGCCCGAACAGGTGCGCTCGGTCTATCGCATGGCGCAGCAGCCGATTTCGCTTCAGTCGAAGGTCGGCGATAATGACGATGCCAAGTACGGCGACTTCATTCCCGATACCACGGCGGAGAACCCCTCGGAGCAGACGGCATACGCGATGCTTCGGGAGCGGTTGGGAGAAATCCTGCAGACGCTCACGGATCGTGAGCGGCAGGTGCTGGATTTCCGTTTTGGGCTCACCGACGGATTTTCCAGGACGCTCGAAGAGGTGGGCAAACAGTTCAACGTGACGCGTGAGCGTATCCGGCAGATCGAAGCAAAGGCCCTGCGGAAGCTCCGTCACCCCTCGCGCCTCAAGAAGCTCGACGGATTCCTCGCGGGCTGAGGTCGCGTAGTTCAAGAAGAAAGAGAGAGAAGAACAAGATGATGAACCTGACGATGCTCGCAGCCGCTGCGGCTGGAACGTGCACCAAGGGCGCCTGCCCGCCTCATGCGATTGCCGCTCTGGGCGGTGTGCTGGTTGTGGGCGTAATGATCGGCTATTTCCTGGGCCGCCGCGGTAAAACCTGCGCGTGTGCAGGCAAGGGCGCGAAGAAGGATCGCCCGGCGCGTGAAATCCATTCCACCACGCCGCGGCAGCCGATTCCGGCCGGCAGCGTTGAGATCTACGTGGGCAACCTCAGCTACGAAATGACCGAAGACCAGCTCCGCAAGACCTTTGAAGAGTTCGGTGCGGTGGCGAGTGCGCGCGTGGTGACCGATAAGTCCGGTTCGCGTTCGAAGGGTTTCGGCTTCGTCGTGATGCCGAATCGCCCGGAAGCCGAAAAGGCGATTGCGGCGATGAGTGAAAAGGAAGTCATGGGCCGTAAGATGCGCGTGAACGAAGCGCGCAACACGCTCAAGGAAGGCGAGGCGTGAGGGTTTGAAACACCTCTTCCTTTACGGGCCGCCCGGTAGCGGCAAAACGACGCTCGGCAAGTTGCTTGCCGAGCGTCTCGCACTGCCGTTCTGCGATCTCGACGTGGATCTGCAGGAACGGGCGGGGCGCACCATTCCGCAGATTTTCGCAGATGAAGGCGAAGCGGGGTTCCGCGCGCTTGAAAAGGAGGCGCTCGCGGCGGTGGTGCTCGAGCCGCGCCGCGTAATCGCCTTGGGGGGCGGCTCGCTCCTTGCGGCGGAATCGCGCGCCCTTGCGGAGGCAAACGGCACGGTTCTCTGTCTTGATTGCCCGGTCGAGGTGCTGTGCGAGCGCA
>JAZLJP010000184.1:0-3834 GCA_045617985.1 Kiritimatiellia bacterium | reverse complement strand
GGTCAAATCATTCAGCGTGCCGTTGAACTCGACCCAGCCGCCGTTCACCACGATCGTACCGGCATCCTGCGCCTTGAGCGCGTATGCGTAGATATAGTCGTCGATGTCGAGGGTGAGCGTATGCCCGTTGAACGTGAGCGGGGTCGAATCACTGTTGTGGCCGAAGAAGAAGTACTTGCCGGTGAGCGACGAATCCGCAAGCAAGGTGATGCCGCCGATGGAAGCAAGCGCCGTATTCCAGCCGTCGGCCGTGGCCGGACGCACCAGATTGACGGTACCGCCGTCGAGCACAAAGTTGTAGCGGCACTGGGTCGTGCTCAGCAGTCCGTTGAAGTCGAACACCGCGCCCGCGTCCACCGTCACCGTGCGCACGCCATTACCGGAACCCAGCGGCTCCACCCCGGTGCCGAGCGTGATGCCGCCCCCTGCCACTTCGGTGCCGCCGGCGTAGTCCTGCCCCGCCTTCGAGGGTACGAACGTACCCGCGCCGTCCTTCACGAGCTTGAGCCCACCGGCCAACGTCACCGTGGTATTTTCAAGGCTCGCCCCTTCCGGCACGTCAACATGCAGCTCGCCGCACGTAACGTCATCGCCCGCCCACCGGCGCAGATCCGCGATCTGGAATGCCGCCAAACCGCCACGCGCCACCTTGTTATCCGTGGTCTTAACCGGCGTAATCGTAATTTCGCCCGCCGTGGTGATCGACACATCCGGAATCCTAATGTAGTTGCCACCCTGCACCATCATTCCGTCACGCGAATAGTCGGAATTGCCCCAGTCGGAAGTCGCCCCCACATAGATCGCGGTACCGTCGGTGCTGTTGACGTTGGCGCAATAGTTGACGCCGTTCACCGTCACCGTCTTGAACTTGACCGACGGGGAATCCGTCGACATATAGACGTAGACCGTACATTTGCTGGAGACGATGCCGTTCGCCGGAGTGAGGCCGGAAATCTTCGCCGTCGCCGATGCGTCGTCGAGATAGCTGTAGAACAACGTGCCTTCCGCGCCCGCCGTGCCGGTCGTGTAGATCACCCCCGTATTACTCGCGCTGAACGCCAAACCGGTCGCCGCGCTGCCGTCATTCCAAACAAGTCCGCCGCGGTTGGACGAATTCTTGGCGGCAATGTTGTTCCAGTACATGCCCGCCACCGGCGCACCGCCGAAGGTCGTCTCGCCGCCCACCGTACCGCGTGGATCCGGGGTTTCACCGGTGGAACTGCGCGTGCCGTTGAAGTTGATCGAAAGAACACTCGGCTCGGAGACCAGACACGCCGTATCGGTGATCGTGCCAGAACCGTTCAACCCGGCGACGTAGAGCTTGTGCCCCTTCACATCGACCGTACCCTTGATGACCAGCGCCGCGCCAAGACCGCGCCAGTCGCAGTCCGCCGCAAGTTCCACATTGCCGATCTCGAGTTCCCGGTAGACAAGGGACTGCCCGGGAGGCACGTTGAGGGACGTCATTCCCGAAACCGTGATGACCGTGTCGGCCGTTGGAACCGCGCCCTCAATCCGGGTACCCGAGGCGGTGCGGCAATCCCAGTTCGCGGCATCGTTCACATTGGCCCGATCGCCCCCGCCGACCCAGGTCGCCGTGGCCGCGACGTTGTCCGCCACGAATTCCGCCGTCAGCGAAGCGTTCAGCGTTGCATCGACGGTCACTTCCGCATCGGTGAGCGCCCCTTCCACAATCACGTCGGTCTTTCCGCCCCACTTGACGAATGCATAACCCGGCGCGGGAATCGCACGCAACGTCGTGATTGCGCGGTCGTTGCCGTTGAACGTTGCGCTCGCGCCCGCCGTTTCGTCGCCGAACTGCACCGTGCCCTGCGCGGCGTCAAGCGAAGTCGCCGTCACTGTGACCGCCTTCGGCAGGTCGAAGACGAGCTGGACGGCAGCGATGCAGGCGCGCACCCCCGACGCCTTGACGGCGCTGAGGTCCACCTTGCCATCCTGAATCGCCACATCCGGAATCACCAAGTAGTCGCCGCCTTCCCGTTCGATGCCGTCGCGGGCGAAATTGGTACTGCCCCAATTGCCGCTGCTCGTCACCGTGCCCACATAGTTATGGCTATACTGAACGCCGTTGACTTTCGGCGCCGGGAAGAGAACATTGGCATTGTCCGTCGACATGTAGACGACGACGGTGCAAGTGGCGGGGAACCCGTTGGCGGCGGTGAGCCCGTCGAACGTGACGAACGGCCCATTATGGCCGGTATAGGCAACGTCGTCCAAGTAGCTGTAGAAGACCGTTCCCTCGGAAGCCGGCGTGGCGGTGATATAGCTCCACGCCGAACCATGGCTCATGCTCACGCCGGGAATCACCGCGCCGTTGTTCCAGACAAGTCCGTTCCGCCCTTCCTGCACACAATTGGAAATGTTGTTCCAGTTATCACCGGCCACCGGATAGACGCCCTGCGCCTGGGGGCCGCGAATCGGCTGAGTCAGCACGTCGGAGGCCTTGCCGCCGGCGAAGTTGACGGAGAGGATGAGCGCCCGTTCGTCAGGGGGGCCGAACACCGCCTCAAGCTTTTTGGCCGAATTGGCGCTCACGCCGATCGTGGCGTCCAATGCCGTGCCGGTGACGATCGCGCCTTTGTCGCCCTTCCAATAGCGGAACGCGTAGCCGTCGGCGGGCGTGGCCGTAAGGGTAGCAGTGACCGTCGTGCCATAGTCGCTTTCCTTGCGGACGCTCGTCGCCGCCGCACCCGAATCGATGGCGACCGTACCCTCGCCCGAAGTGCAGGCGGCCTCCACCGACGGCTTCTCGAAGACGATCTGCACCGCCGCGATGCCGCCGCGGGTCTGGTTGTTGGTTCTGCCCGAGGCGATGTTGATGGAACCGCCCGTCGTGGGCGTGACATTGGCGATACGCAGATAGTTGCCGCCCTCATACAGATAGCCGTTGTGCGAGTAGGTGTTGGCACCCCAGTTGGCGGAATTGGCGATGGTGCCGCCCGTCGTACCGCAATAGCGCGTGCCGTTCACATTCGGCGAATGGAACGCCAATGAACTGTCCGTGCTGAAATAGACGTACACGGTGCAGGGCGTGGGCGGGAATCCGTTTTGAACGGTCAGTCCCTGGATGGAGAACGTCGGCAGACTGGTGTTGTCGTCGAGGTAGCTGTAGAAGATGCCCTGGGTCTTGCCGGTTGTCCACCAGCACCCGGCGGCCGTCGTGATCGTAACGCCCGCGCGCACCTGGCCGTCGCTCCAGACGAGGTTGCCGAGATTGGAGTTGTTGTAGTTGTCCTTGACGTTGTTCCACAGGTCGCCCGCGATCGGATAGGCGCCGAACAATTCGGAACCGCCCACCTCGCCGTAGATGGTGGTATCCTTGCGCGCGCCCGCGAAATTGATCGAGAGCGACAGCGAGTCGGCCTGAACCGCCAGCGCAGCCAAGATCCCGGCGAAACCGGCAATGAGCTTTTTCATACGATTTTCCCCAATCCTTTCATAGTTGTATCCGTTTTCGAAGCCGCTCCTACCATCACCGGAAAAAGATGATCTGATTCTGGCGAAGGACGCGAACGCCGGTTTCATCGCCCACGGCGATCGAACAGGATCCGTACTTGCCCTTCACCTTGAACTTCAGCGTCTTCAGATTCTCAGGCGGTTTCTTCCACGAGACGAAATACGTCCAGATCTGCGGCACATGCCGCTCGCCGAGATCGATCCACACCAACGCATCCGTTTCAAAATCCACCGTATTGCGCGATTTCGCGGAGGTTCCCGAGGAGGACCACACCTCCGTCTTCTGCGAGAGGTCGATCGTCGCGCCCGTCGCCAGCGTGCACCCATAGAAATTCTGCGAAATGGGATTGAACACAC
>JAZLJP010000183.1:0-5971 GCA_045617985.1 Kiritimatiellia bacterium | reverse complement strand
CTTGTAGGTGAGCGACTTCGCCCACTCGCTCTTCGCGAAGGTTTCGGTGGTGATCACGTACTCGATGCCCGCGCCGGCGGCGAACTTGATCGCCTTCATGATTTCGGCCGTCGCGTAGTTGGCCGGCGAGCTCGGCTCCAGGAGGAGCGCATGCGCGCTGAGGGTCATGATCTTCATGCCGTTGCGCTCGAACGTGCGACGCACTTCGAACGGATTGTCGTCTAGGCTCACCGAGGCGGAAAGCCCGGCACTCGCGAACATGCTGCCGCCCGAATGGGTGTCGGTGATGTCCGCATGCGTGAAACCGTATTCGTGCGCCAGGCGCAAATTGTTTTCGAGCGACGTGTAGGGCTCGAGACAGAGAAAGACTCCGACGTTCATTGATTGACTCCTTTACTTTTCAACGGAAACGGTGTAGTGGAAGGTGCGCTTCTCGCCCTTGGCCATCGTGAGCGTCGTGTTGAAGCACTCGGGGAAGGCCACGAAGTGGAAGCCGTTCGGCGCAAAGGTCTGCGGCAGATGCAGCACGTAGTTGGCGGTGGGCTTGTCGGCCTTGAAGCGAAGGCGCGTGGTGGCGCCGGTCTTCTTCGACTTCGCCGTCACGTCGATCGCGTCCGCCACGTCGCCATAGCAGCGGGCGTCGAGCGAGCCGAGCGTATTCTTGTAGGCGAAGGTGAAGGCGTCGTTGCGGGCGAGGCGCGCGGAAAGGCCGCAGTAGCCATTGCCGTTGGAGGTACCCTTCTCCTTGTCCCACTTGGGTTTCGAGGCGGTGAAGTCGAGCTTTTCGCAGGCGGTGAAGGTAGCGGTCCAGTCAAAGGCGTAGTTGCCGTTTGCGGCTTTCGTCACCTTCACCGTGCGGTCTTCGCGCAGCAGCACGCGGCCGTCGAGTTCATAGACGAGTTCGCTCGTGAGCACCGCGTTCCCCTGGCCGTCGCCCGTTTCCCGGTGCGCGACCACGCACGTGCGTCCCTTCCGGGGTTCCCAGAAGTTTTCACCGTTGATGAACTTCCACGAAAAGAAGAACCCGAGGTGCCAGATGTGGTCGACGGGACGCGCCTGGGTGAGATATTCGAACTGCTCGCCGGGCACGTTGAGCTCGAAGTAGGGCTTGCCTTCCCGCGGCGTCGGATGGTAGACGCACGGGAGGTTGAGCGGCGTCGCCGGCTTCTCGCGCAGGTTGATCAGGTTCAGCAGGAGGCGCTTGCACACGGGCTCGTTGGGGGTCTCGTAAAGACGCGGCCCGAAGAGCGTGAACGCGCCGCGGCCGATCGCATACTGCGCCACCGCCGTCGCCACGCGGCCCTGGCTGACGTCCACCACGCCCATCAGGCAGCGGTCGCCCGTCAGATACATGCCGTGCATCCACTTCTTGCCTGTAATCGGCGCGAAGAACGCATCGAGCCGCGCCCCTTCCGGGAAGCCCGCGAAGAGCTTGGGGCAGCGCACAAAGGTCGCGCCGCACGTCGAAGCGGGGCTGATCGTGAGCACGTCGTCGTACTTGAAGCCCAGGCGCCTGGCGATCGCCGCGCTCCAGCGGTCGGTGCTGCAAAGCGCCACGAAATGCACGCCCTCCGCCGCCGCGCGGTACATCACCTCCACGTCGTTCTGGTAGTAGCCCGGACCCTGCGTCATGAAGACCACGTCGGGGATGTCGCCCTTCGCCACCGCATCGGCGTCGAATTCGGCGACATCAAGCCCCCACGACTTGAAGGTCTCAAGCAGCATCGTGCCCCACACGCGCACCTTCTTCGCCTTCAAGGCCGGCGTCACCGTGGTATCCAGCGCAGTCGCGGGCGCGCAGGGTTCAACCGTCGTCTTCACGAGGGCGGCGAAATCCGCGATCCCTGCGCATTTGTGCCCCGCGATCCAGTGCGTGGCCTGGTCGAAGAACGAACCCTCGGGCAGCGCGAATACGGACGCCGCCGCGGCGAACACGGAAAGAATCATCAATTTTTTCATTTTCGATCAAGCCTTCTTCGTCGGATATTTCTTGCGGATTTCAGCGAGCATCGCCGGCACCGAGTAGGGCGCGCGTTCGTGGCAGCACGTGAATTTCGCGGCATCGGCCGGATTGACGAACTGACGCGTGGCGGGATTCCACTTGATCTCGTAGCCGCAGTTGTTCATCGCGTGGAAGCCGAGGATGCAGGAGATCGTCGAAACGTTGGCCTCCTCCACCGAGATGTGCGTGTCGTGGCCTTCGCGGATGCCGAGAAACCACGGGCGGTGGTGGTTGAGCAGGTTGTGCTTCACCTTCTTTTCGGGCGTACCGGTGATGAGTTCCTTCTTGTTCGCTTCGGTGGCGCGCCAGAAATCGGCCTTCGGCTTGTAGGCGGTGTCCACGCGCTTGCCTTCCGGAATCGCGGTCGCGCCGCGGCAGGTGGAAATCCAGTCGCCGTTCTCGCCGATGAACTTCACGCCGCAGCGGTAGCCGGTGAGGCGGGGCGTGCCGAGCTTGAGCTCGACGCCGTTCGAATACTTGTAGGTGATGAGGCAGTCGTCATGCACGTTGAAGAGACGGCCCTTGAGGAAGGTCACCTTCTCGCACTTCACCGAGACCGGCCCGAGATTGTCCATGCCCCACTGGGCGATGTCCATGTGGTGCGAGCCCCAGCCCGAGACGTTGCCCGTGCAGTAGTCCTGGATCTGCAGCCAGCCCACGTTCTGCCCCGGCACGTTGGCGTAGGGGCGCCCGTTCGCGTCGCACGGCCGCCAATGCGTGCGCAGCTGCGAATACTTGACGTCGTCGCGCGCCGGTCCCAGCCACAGGTCGAAGTCGAAGTCCTTCTTGTCGGGCAGCGGTTCGATCGAGGGCACATTCCATTCCTTCGCGGGGCTGTTGTCGATGATGCCCACTTCGATCTTCGTGAGCTTGCCGAGGCGGCCGCTCTGCACGTACTCGACGCCCTTCACGAAGTCGCCGCAGCCGCGGTCGGTGCGCTGCTGGGTGCCGATGTGGAAGATGCGGCCCGTGCGGCGTACGGCCTCGACGATCGCTTCGCTCTCCTCCACCGAAAGCGCCATCGGCTTCTGCACATACACGTGCTTGCCCTTGTAGCAGGCCTCCACCACCATGCGCGCGTGCCAGTGGTCCTGCGTGCAGATCATCACGCCGTCGATGCTCGGATCGTCCAGCACCTTGCGGTAGTCCTGCTCCAGCTTCAGATGGTCGAGCTTCTTGCCGAACTGGCGCTCGGCCACGCCCTTCGCCGCCGCAAGGCGCACCGTGTCGCAGTCGCAGAGCGTCGTGAGCATCGCGAGATCCTGGTTCCGCGCGATGCCGTTGATGTCCATGCCGCGCGCGATGCGCCCGAGGCCGATCACGCCGATCTGGAGTTTGTTGCTCGGCGCCGCCTGGCCGAACACCGTCGGCGGCACGATCATCGGCGCCGCGCCGGCGGCGAGGACGCCCTTGAGGAAACCTCTTCTTGCAATTTGCGTTTTCATTTGCTTTCCTTTGTTGTCAGTTTGAAATTCAACGTACGTAAATCATCGTTCCGGACATGTCGAGCCAAAGCCCGCTCGCCTCGACCAAGAACCGCACGTAAGATTATACCACAAGGAACTTGAATCGCCGCAAAGAAAATATTATGAAAAAAGAAAGTTTTAATTAAGAAAATCGAAATGGTTGATGGCCCGCCTCTTGATTTAAAGTATTCGATTTTGCGTGTACGCGCATTTTTCGGTAGTTCGTTTTGAGGTTCAATATTATGTCATACATCCTCATATACGGCAAGAGACTCTGTGCCCCCCAGGGTTGACCAATTTGAAAACGGGAGCATTCCTCTGAAAGGCGTTGCGCCTCAACGGGCGAATCACCTCTTCCTCCAGTGTGCTAGTGTGTAGGTGTGAAAGCGGACAATGTGTGGTGGCGAGTGGTGAATACCCGTTTCCGCACTGTCCATCGTCCACCTCAGATGTCCTTGTCGTCCTCCAGCTCGAGCTGGCGTCCGTTCAGGCGCACAACAAGACGATGATTTCATTACGGAACGGTTCCAAGCCGAATTCTTCATCACTCTCGTCCACTACTGGCTAGAGGACAATGCAGACAACCGTTCAGATTCCGGCAAGCCGGCATTCAAAAGTGACATGGCAAAATCAACATTGTAGTATGCGATGTAATCGAGAACACACCTTCGTCATTGCAAACACCATAGTTTTCCCCATTGACATCAATGGAACGTGGAAAACTCCATGTCGAGAACGTAAGGCCATTGGTGATAGTTCCCAATCCCTTTAAGCGAGCAATCTCCATACCGCGATCCACGATAACAGAATTTGCGATCACTTCGGCATTCATCGGCAGCGACTCTGCCGTCGAATTCCCAGGAAACAAAGCTCCTATTGTGGTCAGCAGATAAAGAACAAATACTCTCTTCATTTACGGAACTTCTTTCAATCTAAGAAATCTATAATCGCTATTCCACTGAATATGCTTCCCGGGAATGCATGGTGAGAAAAAAAACGCTCGCACGTTCAGACAGGGTCGAATGATCAATTGTGTTCGTCAAGTAAAGACTACGCGACCACCCCCCGAGGTGCGGGCCAGCACAACCATCAAAAACATTTCCATTATCCAGTACATACATATGGTTACCGAACAAAGTTCGTTCCTCGTCATCGACATCGCATACAACAGATTTGTGCGGCCAATATCTGACCACAGCGAAAGTTCCGTTTGTTGCCACAACTCTTTCAACCATTGATGTAGTTGCAAAAAACGGATTGTTACATTTCCCCACACCAATCAAATCCACCTCATTCAAATAACCAAACAATTCCGTATATGCCAAAGAAGGTCGGGCCCCCAACATGCTGGCAAACGTCATTACTCCATATGCTTGATCATAACAGTTTACAAGAGAAGACCGGTGAAACGATGCCATGTAACCTAGCAAATCAAAAACCGCCGTCGGCCCACCCGCACGCATGTTCCAGCGCATACGCCCAGCATCAGCGCGGTGGGCCGGAGGTTGTCGTCCGCGTTGGCGACTTCCATCGAGAAAGTGACCTCGAGCGCGGTGCCGGTGGGCGCCAGGAAGAAGCTGCCGCCCGAATAGGCCACGGACGACAGGCCGTTCGCCGTCCGCCCCTCGCCGAACGCCGTGTGGAGCGCCAAGACGCGCCCCCGCCGCTGAAGCCGCGTCTCGCCGGCGGTCAGGGAATACCCGAAGGTGTCGTCATATTTGGAATCAGTGTCGGCAACCATCCGCTCCGTCCACGTCGGATGTTCCGTGCTCGCGACGAACGCGCCGACGAAGCAGGCGCGTCCCGCCGGAATGCTGAAGGTTCCGTTTGTCGCCACCGCCGTCCCCGCCGCCCCGCGTCCGACGAGCGCAATCCACCGAATCGGCAGTGGATCGTTCGCGTCGTCCGAAATCTCGCCCCCGCCGCCTGCAGGACGGCGTCCTCGCACGGCGGACTCGGTTCCGCCCCCCTCCGCCGCCAGTGCCGCCGCCGGAGTGCTCGCAGGGGTACCCCGGCCCCTCCCGCGCGAGCGAATAGCATTCGTACGTGTATGTCGCCTGCGCCTGGCATCCGCCGCATCCACATCCTCCGCACCCATACCACAGCCATGCGCCTTCCGTCACCACGCAGCAGCCGCCCGTCCAGCAGAAGATTCCGCCCAGCCGGTCGTGTATCTCGAAATCGACCGACGATTCGACCGAACCATCCACGTTCGACCCCAATTCGATCGACACGGGCCAGCACACGTCGAATGTCGGCAGTTCCCAGTCGCCCGTCCGTTCCACCACGACCCCGGCAGGGGCCGGACCCAATGGGGGGGGGGACAGTCCCCTCGCCAGGGTGGTTTGTCGGGGTTCTCCGTGCCTCCTCGACATTCTCTTGACATTTCCGTCTACAATGTCTTGACATTTGGGCGGCCGTTTTCGCCTACTCCGACACGCGTCCCGAGGTGGACCGTTCCGTGACGTGAGAACGGCCGAAGGGGCGAAATGTCAGAAAAGGA
>JAZLJP010000182.1:0-11099 GCA_045617985.1 Kiritimatiellia bacterium | reverse complement strand
TTGTATTGTTGTGTGGGGAGCGGGTGGGGGGGGGGGGCGGGCGTGGGGGGCGGGGGGTGGGGGCGGGGTACGAGGCGCTCTTGGGCGGAATCGTTCGTGATGATTTTGACGGTGATATCGCCTTCGTATTTATCGTAGCGGCTCCAGGCGCAGACGAGCTGGGCGACGAGGGCGAGATCCGCTTCCGAGGCGACGCGCGGGAGGAGGGCCGTGGGGCCGGGAACGGAGACGGGGGCGACGAGCGTCTCGCCTGCGGCGCGGCGCTCGGCGAGGGTTTTGTTGTCGCGCACGTCGCGGCCGAGGATCACGCCTGTTCCATCGGGGAGGCGGAAGCGGCGGGCGATGTTGAGGAGTTCCACGAGGCGACGGTCCTTGAGGCCTTCGTGGTCGAGAAGGTCCTTGAGGCGGCGGCCGAATCCTTTTTCCGTCAACTTGCAGCCGCCGGCGGGCGAGGGATAGTCCACGAGGCCGAACCGGGCGGCGAGGGCGATCTGGGGCTCGCGGCAGCGCCCGGAGAGGGCGAGCAGTTTCGAGCGGTCGATGAGGCCGTCCTGTTCGGGGATCGTGGGCTCGAGGAGCTGGGCGGAAAGCGGGCGGATGAGGCGGCCCTTGAGGCCGGAACATTTTTCAACCACGCCGAGCGCCTGGCGGTTCTGGGACATCGGGCGCTGGTTCATCACTTCGCCGGTCGCCACGAAGTCGTACCCGAGCCGAGTCATCAGTTCGCTCGCGCGCGCGATCATCTTCGCGTGGCAGTCGATGCAGGGGTTCATCGCGCCGCCGAAGCCATGGGGAGGCTCTTCGATGAGGGCGATTTCGTCATCGGTAAAATCGATCACGTGCAGTTTCAGATCCAATGCGGCCGCGGCCTTCTTCGCGCCGTCGGGCGTGAAGAAAGGCGTAGCGAACACGATGCCCTCCACCTCCGCGCCCGCCGCGCGCAGAATGCATACGGCGAGCTGTGAATCGAGGCCGCCGCTGACAAGGCTCAGACCTTTCGCCTTACGTTCCATTTTCTATCGCTCCTCATCTTGACTTTGCCCTCGGAGAAGAGATGTGGTATAATTCCCTTCCGTCGGGAGAAGAAGAGTTTACACGATGAAGCAGATTTTTGCAATGCCGTTTGTACTTTTTGCGGCGACTTTTTCGGTGCGGCCCCTGCCGCAGGAAGAAGGCGCCCTGGAGCCGTCCATTCAAAACGAGGTCGACCACGCGGTCGATCGCGCGGGGGCGTGGCTTGGGAAAACGGCGGCGACGAACGCCCTGTGGGCGGTGGAGGCCACGAACGCCTGTGCGCTCGCGCGCCTTCGGCGGACGAACCTTTTCTCGACGAACGGTTTGACGCGCGAGAAGATCGCCTTGAAGCTCATCTCCGGCCAGAAAGGCGAAGGGTGGTGGCTCACGCCCACGAACGCGGCCCCCACGCGCCTTGCCATTGAAATCCTGAAGGGACTCTAAATGCATCCAGATCTCATCTCCATCGGTTTCCTGCACCTCAAAACCTACGGCGCGTTCATGGCGCTCGGGTTCCTTGCGGCGTGGCAGGTCTTGGCGTGGCTTTGCCGCAGGGAGGGGCGCAATCCGGAATCATGCACGAACCTCATCATGTGGATGATGGTTTCGGGCGTGGCGGGCTCGCGCATCGCCTACGTGATCGAACACTGGCAGAAGGAATTCGCGGGGCATCCCGAATTGATCCTCCGCGTGGACCAAGGCGGGCTCATGTTCTACGGCGGGCTCATTCTCGCCATCGCCGTCTTCTTCGTGTGGTGCCATGTGAAGAAGGAGAACAAGATACGGATGGCGGACCTCTTTGGCGTGGTGATTCCACTCGGGCATGCGTTCGGCCGCGTGGGGTGTTTCTTCTTCGGATGCTGTTTCGGGCGCCTCTCGAACGTGGCGTGCGCGGTCTCTTTTCCGCGTGGTTCGCCCGCGTGGCATGAGCAGCTCAAGGCCGGTCTCATTGCCGCCGATGCCCGCGCGGCGCTCCCCGTCTTGCCCACGCAGCTCTTTGAGGCGATTTCCGTCCTCATTTTATTTGGCCTTCTTTTGGCGCTCTATCGGCGTTTCGCATCGCGTCTTCCAGGCCTTGTGATCGGCTCTTATATGGTTGGATATTCAATTATTCGCTTTGTAATTGAAATTTTGCGAGGCGACCCGCGGGCGAATGTGGGCGTTTTCACCATCAGTCAGTCGATTTCGCTCGTGCTCTTTCTCGCAGGTTGGGCATTTATCCTTGTTGCGTTTCGTCGCGGAAAATTGTAAAATATACGAACCACAAGAAGAAGGAAGGCTTTGCTTATGAATTTCACAAACCCGATTAAGACGGCGGCCGCGGTGGCGTCCGTCACCGTTTTCGCCGTTTGCGCACCTGCGCAGGACGAGGCTGCCGCTGAGAAGTCGGCCTCCGAGGCAGTTCAGACCGAACAGGTTGCCGAAGGCGAACTTGCGACCAAGAAGGCGACGGATAAATTCTTCTATCCGTTGATTCGTTGCAAACGTGCGGTGGGCACCGTGCAGATTCTTCGCCCGCGCACGCAGGACTGGATCGATGCCGAGGAAGGGCGTTATTATCCGCTCGGCTCGTGCGTTCGCGTGGCGGGGGATGAGAAGACGAAACCCGAGGTCGTGTTCGAGTTCGGCCTCAAGTCGTCGCTCAAGATCACGGACGTGGCGGAGTTCGAAACGAAGGAAATCAAGATCGGGGATCCGGTGCGCACGCTTGTTCTGAAGAAGGGCCGCGTCGATCTCGCGCTTCCGCTTCAGTTGAAGGAAGGGCTCTTCAAGGTCCAGGCGCAGAATTTCACGTGCGAGAATCTCGCCGGCGAGAGCTGGTTCGACTACACGGCGGCCGAAGACGGCGAGACGGCCGTTGTGCGCTGCGTCACGGGTTCGATGGCGCTTCTCGGCAAGCACTACAAGTTCCCGCGTTTGGTTGCGGCTAATCAAGTGCGTGTGGCGAACACGGGCAAGGGGCTCTTCACGTCGATCAAGGGCGAGAGCGGCGACTCGAAGGCGCAGCTCGACCAGGGAATTCTTGCGGAGCGGAATTTCGAAACGGGCGAAATGATTGAAACGGTCAAGACGCTCGACTTCACGCTCTCGCCGCAGTGCGAAATCAAGATCTTCCGCGCGCCGGCGGCGACGTCCGGCCGGATGGTGGTGTCGATGATGACGTTCAATGCGTCGGGCGACATGAAGAACCGCGTGGCCTTCGCCGAGGGGCGCGCGAATGTCAACTCGGGCGAGCTTGTGATCTCCACCAAGGCGGCGGATGCCGATAAGGCCGCAGCCAAGGCGAAGCAGGATGAAGAAACGGAAGCTGTGGACGTGAAGCCGGCGGAGGCGAAGCCCGCCAAGAAGGCTGCGAAGGCCGACGACGACGAGGAGGAGGAAGCGCCGGCCCCCAAGAAGGACGAGAAGAAAGACGAGAAGAAAGACGACGACGATTTGATCTAAGCGAAGAACGCGTGTTGCGTTCGCGGTCAAAGCAAAACCAGTAGTGTAAAGGCAAGGATAGTAAAGTGGTTATTCATCAATTCAACCGCCTCATCAAGAACAAGTGGGTGTGGGGTGTGTTCGCGATTGCGATTTCCGTGTTTTTCGCCTTCGATTTCCTTTTTGTGGGCGGGGGTGAGGAGGGCCGGTCCGCAGGAACCGTTGGCAAGCTCGGCGGAAAGGAACTGAAGGCGGCTGAATTCGACCGCTTGGTCAGCGACGCGCGCGGTTTCGGGCGCGGGCGCGACAACAAGTCGTCGAACGCCGAGGTCAATCGGCGTGCCTGGCAATCGGCTGCGGCGCTTGCCGTGGCGAAGGAGGCGAGCCTCGAGGCGACGGATGCCGATGTGCGTGCGGCCATCAACCGCGATCCGTCGTTCCGCGGCCAGGGCGGTGCGTTCGACATGCGCCAATACGAGGTGCTGCTGCGCGACAACGGCCTTTCGCCCGTGCTCTTCGAGCAGTTCCTCAAGCGGCGGCTTACGCTTGACAAGCTTCAGCAGGTGGTGCTGGGGAGCGCCGCCTGGGTTTCGCCCATGGAACTCGAAGGCGCGCTCAACGATTGGACGGATAAGTTCACCGTGCGTATCGCCGCGTTTACGGATAAGGATGCCGAGAAGGTGACGATCGACGACAAGGGGATCGAGGCCTATTACAAGGATAACACGAATTCCATCGCGTTGCCGGACTGCGTGACGGTCAAGTACGCGAAATTCAAAGCCGATGCGCCCGCGCGTTTGGCCCAGTTCAAGATTTCCGATGAAGAGCTTCATGACCGCTATGATGCGACCTCCAAGCGTTTTGAAACGACGGGAACGAACGGCGTGACCGTGACGAAGACGTTTGACCAGGTGAAGGGCATCCTTGAGAACGAGCTCAAGGTCATCGCCTCTGTGGAAGCCTATCGCACGAACCTCCTCTTCCGCGTCTATCCGCAGGATGAGAAGGCGGCGGCGGATTTCAAGACGGATCGCCTTGAAAAGATCGCGGCCGAAGAGAAGGTGAAGGTGGAGACCTCGAAGCCGTTTGCGCTCGACGGGCGCGGCTACGTGAAGGGTTTCATGGTGTATCCGAGCCAGATCGCTCCAGGGTGCGAAGGCTTCACGGCGGCGGTGGCCGAGCTTGATTCGGAATCGCAGGATACCCGTTACGGCGTGGTGCAGGGCACGAACTGCGTCTACTTGATCGAGCGTGCGAGCTTCACGAAGGCCCATGTGCCGACGTTTGCCGAGGCGAAGGAGATCATCCGCCCGGATGCACTCGCCGATGCTCGCCAGAAGGCGTTCAAGGCGGCGGTTGAAAAGACGCGCGCGCTGGTGGCGGCGGATCTTGCCAAGGGCAAGCCGTTCGACGAGAAGTCCCTCGTGGGGGCGTCGGTTTCCACGCAGATCGTCTTCTCCGCCTCGCAGCTCCAGTACAACTCGTTCCAGGACGCGATGTATGTGGCGCGCAATACGATGAAGCTTGAGAAGGGGAAGCTCTCCGACTTCATCTCCACGGCAAATCCCAAGCGTGCCCTCGTCGTTTACGTGGCGAACCGCGAGCCCGGCGATGCGGCGCAGGCCCAGCTCGCGCGTACGCAGCTGCGCGACGAACTCTCGCGTAATGCAGCGATGACGCTGCCCACGGCCTGGCTCAAGTGGAACCTCGATCGCATGGGGTATGAAACGACGGCGGCGACCTCCGTCGAGGAAAGCAATGCTGCTGAAGATCTTGAAGACTGACCCCTCGGCTCAGATGCCGACCTACGCCCATCCCGGTGATGCCGGGATGGACGTTCGTTCTATTGAGACCGTGATTTTACAGCCAGGCGAGCGTGCGCTCGTCCACACGGGGCTCGCATTCGAGTTGCCGCCAAACGCCGAGGCGCAGGTGCGCCCGCGCTCGGGCCTGGCGCTTAAACATGGCATTACGGTGCTCAATTCCCCCGGCACGGTCGACGCGGGCTACCGTGGCGAAGTGGGCGTGATTCTGATCAATCTCGGGAGCGAGCCGTTCACGGTCGAGAAGGGCATGAAAATCGCCCAGATCGTGGTAGCTCCCGTCGCGCAGGCCGAGATCGTGGAAGTGGCCTCGCTCGATGATTCCGAGCGCGGCGCGGGCGGTTTTGGATCCACCGGGCAGAAGTGAGCGCGATTCGATTTTTTGTGAAAGGCGAAAGAAGAAATGCAAGAGAATGAAACCGGGGGCGTCTCGCACCCTGAAATCGAAGCGGATAGTTGCAAGGGGTGCGGCCGGTGCGTTGCGGCCTGCCCGCGGCACTGCCTCGAAATGAAATCAACGTTGAACAAGATGGGCATCAAGCCCGTCGGCTACAAGGGCGAGGGCTGCATCGGCTGCGCGATCTGTTTCTACAACTGCCCGGAACCCTACGCGATCAAGGTGGTGAAGGCATGACGAAATTTGTGAAGAGCAACGAAGCCGTGGTGATCGGCGCGCTCTATGCGGGGTGCGATCTCTACTTCGGCTATCCGATCACCCCGGCGAGCGAAATCGCCCATGGGGCGGCGAAGTGGTTCCCGATGCTCGGGCGCACGTTCGTGCAGGCCGAGTGCGAAACGGCGTCGATCAACATGATGTTCGGCGCCGCGGCGGCCGGCAAGCTCTGCATGACGGCGACATCCGGCCCCGGCTTCTCCCTCATGCAGGAAGGCATCAGCTACCTCGCGGGCGCGGAACTGCCGGCCGTGGTGGTGGATATCAACCGCGCGGGCCCCGGCCTCGGGAACGTCTACCCCGAGCAGAGCGACTACACGCCCGCAGTGAAGGGCGGCGGCCACGGCAACTACCAGACCTTTACGCTCGCCCCCGCGAGTGCGCAGGAGATGTGCGACCTTACGATCAAGGCCTTCCAGATGGCCGCGAAGTGGCGTACGCCCGCAGTCGTCTTTGCGGACGGCCTCCAGGGCCAGATGATGGAGGCGGTGCGCCTTCCGGAGGCGGAATCGCCGCGACCGGACTTCAGCGAATGGGCCGCCGAAGGTACGGCGAAGACGCGCGAGAATCTCGTGAAGTCGATCTTCCTCGATGCCGCCGCGCAGGAGGTGTTCAACGACCATCTCCAGCGCAAGTACGAGGATATGCAGGCCGATGCCGAAGCCGAGACCTATCTTGCGGACGACGCCGATCTTGTCATCTGCGCGTTCGGCATCGCCAGCCGCATCGCCCGCACCACGGTTGAAACATGCCGCCGCAAGGGTATGAAGGTGGGCGCGTTCCGCCCGATCACCCTCAACCCGTTCCCGCGCGAAGCGCTCGCGAAGGCGGCGAAGGGCCGGAAGATCATGACGATCGAGCTTGACGCCGGCCAGTTTGCCGACGATGTGCGCCTGCAGCTCGCGAAGAGCGGCCTCGGTGCCGAGGCCGCGAGCGTGATGATGATCCACCGCATGGGCGGCCAGGTCGTTTCCGTGGACGAAGCCGTGAAATCCGCCAAGATGATTTTGGGGAAGTAAGATGAAAGTCATTGAACAAAAGGGCATGTACCAGAAGTTCCCGCGTAGCGGGAAGGATACGCGTGTCACCCACTATTGCCCGGGGTGCGGCCACGGCATCGTGAATAAGCTCGTGGCGGAATGCTGCGCCGAGATGGGGCTGCAGGACGAGACGATTTTCGTCGACCCCGTCGGCTGCGGCGTGTTCACCTACTACTACTGGGATGCGGCGCACATCTCCGCCGCGCACGGCCGCGCCTCGGCTGCCGCGACGGGCGCCTCGCGGGCGCGTCCCGAAGCCGTGACGATCGCCTACCAGGGCGATGGTGACCTTGGCGCGATCGGCTTCAACAACGCCTTCCAGGCGGCTTCGCGCGGCGAACACTTCGCCTGCATCTTCATCAACAACTCGCTCTACGGCATGACGGGCGGCCAAATGGCCCCCACCACGCTCGAAGGCGAGAAGACGACGACGACGCCCTTCGGGCGCGACCCCGCCCTCACGGGCCATCCGCTTCACGTGTGCGAAGTCTTCAACCAGCTTCAGGCGCCGGTCTACATCGCCCGTACGAGCGTGGCGGATACGAAGCGCATCATGCAGACGAAACAGGCGATTCGCCGCCTCTTCGAGCTCCAGCGCGCGCACAAGGGCTATTGCGTACTTGAAATCCTCGCCCCGTGCCCCACGAACTTCCGCATGGATCCGCTCAAGGCCGCGGCCTTCTGCATGAACGAGCTCGAGCGCGAATTCCCGCTTGGCACCTTGCGCGATGTGGAAAAGGGCATCGGCGCGTCCGCCGGCGATCGCGCGGCCAGTCCGGCTGCCGCCGAGGCCCCTTCGCCCTATCTCGCGGTGAAGCCGGTGCCGGTGATGAAGACGTGTGCGGAGCTCTTCGCCGAGAAGACGGTGGTGCCGCCTGCCCAAAACGATCCCGCAGTGCCGGAGCGCCGCTTCAAGTTCGCGGGCTACGGCGGGCAGGGCATTCTCTCGCTCGGCCTCACCGTCGCCGAGGCGGCGCGCCTCGAGAAGCGCCACACGCTCTGGTTCCCGAGCTACGGCCCTGAACAGCGCGGCGGCAGCGCCAACTGCTCGGTGGTCGTTTCGGGCATGCCGATCGGCTCGCCCACGGTGGAGCATCCTGACGTGCTCGTGTGCATGAACCAGCCCGCGTATGAACGCTTCGTGGGCGACGTGAAGAAGGGCGGCGTGGTGATTGTGGATGCGACCGTGCCGATCGCCTGCCAGCCGCCGGAAGGCGTGAAGCTCGTCGTGTGGCCCGCCATCAAGATGGCCGAGGAGTTCGGCGTTCCGAAGGCCGCCAACACGATGATGCTCGCCGCTCTCAAGAAGCTGGGCGTGACGGGCCTTTCGGATGCGAACCTCGAAGCGGCGCTCGTTGCGAGCTTCGCGAAGAAGCCCGAGCTCGGCGAGAAGAACCGCGAGCTCCTGCGGAAAGCCGAAGCGCGGATGGCGTGAGCGAGGATGCTAACCCTATGGCAAACGAACGCGCAGAACAGGAAAGCCTGATGCCCGCTGCGGACGGCCGCAAGGCCGCCGTGGTGGGGGTTGTCGGGCGCACGAATGCCGGGAAGTCCACGGTGGTGAACCGCCTCGTGGGCGAGAAGGTGTCGATCGTGAGCCCCGTCGAGCAGACGACGCGCAACACGATTCGCGGTATCGTGGAAGATCCCCGCGGCCAGCTCGTTCTTCTCGATACGCCCGGCCTTCACAAGGCGGTGGGGCCGCTCGGGCGCCTCCTCAACGGCATGGCGCGCGCCTCTGCGGCGGGCGTGGACGTGTTGCTCGTCGTTTTCGATGCGGCGCACGAGCCGCAGCTGGAGGACGACGGCTGGATGCGGCGCGTTGCGAAGGAGGCGCCGGCGAAGTGCGTCTTTGCGCTCAACAAGTGCGATCGTGCGCCGTTCTACGAAACGATGTTCCGCGATCTCTGGAAGGAAATCGCGCTCGAAAGCGGCACGGCGGCATCGCCCGTGTGGGTCTCCACTTCGGGTATCAGGCCGCAGGGGTGCGATGCGCTTCTCGCGGCGCTCTTCGACGAGGCCGAGGTGGGCCCGGCGCTCTTTCCTGACGACATCGTGACCGACTACCCGCGCAAGCTCGCGATTGCGGACGTGATCCGCGAGAAGCTTCTGCAGCGCCTGCGCGACGAAGTGCCGCACGAGGTGGGCGTGGTCGTTGCGAACATCGACGAGCGCCGCCGCGGCGCTTGGGATGTGGCCGTTACGATCTACGTGAATCGTCCCTCGCAGAAGGGCATCGTCATCGGCCCCGGCGCGCGCCTCATCAAGGAAGTGCGCCACGCTGCCGAACCGGAACTTTCGGAGATGTTCGATACGCGCGTCAATCTGGAGCTTTGGGTGAAGGTGGTGCCGAACTGGATGAAGAACAATCGCATTCTCGCGGAGATGGGCTATCTGGGTGCGGAGCAATGAAGCGCCTTGTCTCCATCCTGGCGTTCGTCGCCGCGTTTGCGCTGGCCGCCGCACCTGACGAGCTTGCGGTGGCGCGGCGGGCGTTGGGGGATGGCCTTTGGCAGACGGCGGCGAAGCATGCCGATGCGGCGGCCGCTACGGCGACGGGAGAAGCGCGCAATCTCGCGCGGCTCGTTGAGCTTGAGGCGCTTGCGGGCGCGGGCCAGGTGAAGGAGATGCTCGCGCGGCTCGAATCGTGGCCGGATGCCGCAGGCGAGGGGTTCCGCTACTGGCGTGCCTGGGCGAATTTGCAAGCCGGGAAGGTCGAGCTGGCGCGTACGCTCCTTGCCGCCCCCTTTACAACGCTCGTCTATTCCGTTCGGGCGGTTCGGCTGGCCGCTCGTCTCGAGGCCGATGCCGGGAACGCCGCCGCCGCCGATCAGGCCTATGCGCGGGCGGCGAAGGTGCTCGCGAAAGATCCTGAAGGCCGGCTGGAAAATGCGCTGGAGTGGGCGCAGGCGAAGGCGCGCGCCGGGGATGTGGCGGGGGCGCTTGGCGTATTGAAGGACGAGGCCGCCGATGCCGTTCCCGGCGAGCGGGGAGATGAGGTGAGGCTCTTTGCGGCGGAACTCGCCGAACGGGCGGGGGATGCGGCCGGCGCGCGGCAACGGCGCGAAGCGCTTGTGGCGGGAGGCACGAACACGGCCGAACGCGCGTTTGTGCTCGCCTCGTGTGCGCTTGTGGAGACGTTTCTGACAGGCGGCTTGACGAATGAGGCCGTGCGGGTGGCCTCGAACGCCGTTGTGCGGGCGCGTGGCCTCGATCTTGCCCGGCGGGCCGGCTTTGCCCTTGGTTTTGCGCTTTTTGCCGATGCCGGGCGCCGGGCGGAGGGGTGCGCGCAGATTTCGGCGCTTGTACGGAAAGACCCCGACGCCCCCGAATCCGCGAGCGCGCAGCTGCGCCTCGCCGATGGGCTTTTGGCTGTGGGCGACGACGCTGCCGCCGCTCGCGAGTACGAAGTGCTGATGCAGTCGTTCCCCTCCCACGCCCTCGATGCGCATGTCCTTGAAGGGCGAGGCTGGGCCTTTCTGCGCCTCGGCCGCCACACGGAGGCGGTTGGGCTCTTCGCCCGCGCGGCACAGGTGGCGTCGAATGCCGTCGATCGGGCGCGGTGCACGTTCAAGCAGGCGGATGCGTTGATGGCCGACGGCCGATTCGACGAGGCGGCAACGACCTACGGCAAGGTCGACCACCCCTCGTTCCAAGTGGAGGCGCTCTTCCGGGCGGCCGATGCTCTCGTGCGTGCGCATCATCCCGAAACGGCGGCGAAAATCTTCCGCGATCTCAGCAAGGCCGGAAATGCAACGGCCATCGAAGCGGGGTTGCGGCTGGCGGTTCTCGAATTGACGCGCGGCCACCATGAAGACGCCGTAGCGGCCTACTCCGCGCTGCTCGACGAAAAGGCGGTTGTCAAAATGACGGCCGAACAGCGCGCGCGCGCCTTGGCGGGCCGCGGGCGCGCCCTCTATCGCGCCTATCGTTTTCGCGAAGCGGAGGCCGACTTTACGGCCGTCGGGAAGTTGCAGAGCGAGCGGCGCGATGAGATGGATTTCCTGGCGGCGCTGTGCCTCTATGGCGATGGACGCGAACGCGAAGCGGCGGCGGCGGCGCGCGCCTTGCTCGCCCGGTTGAACGCGACGTCGCCCCTGCGCGTCGATTTGCAGATGTGGCTTG
>JAZLJP010000181.1:0-7490 GCA_045617985.1 Kiritimatiellia bacterium | reverse complement strand
ACGGGGGGGAGGGGGAGGTGGGCGGGGGGGGGCCCCCCCGCGGCCGGGCGCGGGGGCGCGGGCCAGAAGAGGAGCGACGAGACGGCACGGGGTGGGCTCTTGCGCCGGAAGCAGTAGAGCGCCGTGAGGCCGAGCACCGTGAGAAACCCGAAGGCCGCGAGAGGGGTTGAGAAAATCATAGGAGGCCCTCCACGAGATGGGCGCGTGCGAAGGCGTGGAGATGGGCGGAGAAGGGCGCTTCGGCCGCGAGGTCGACGACCGTTGCGGCGAGGCGCCGTGCGGCGGCGGCCCAGCGCGCGGTGTGGGCGGAGAAGGCCGCGTGGTAGGCGGCGAGCGTTGCGGCGTTGAAGACGAGTTCGCGCCGTTCGCCCGTTTCCACGTCGCGGCAGTCGAAGGCGCCGCCGAGGGCGGGGGCGGTTTCGTCGCGAGAGAGGATGCGCACGAGGATGAGCGCGGCGGCGGCGTGGGCGAGCGGCGCGAGCGTGCGGTCGGGGTCGTCCGGCGTAAGGAAGTCGGAGAAGACGATGCGCACGGCGCGCGGCGTTTGCGGGTGGGTGCGCTCGATGACGCGGCAGGTGGGCGCGGCTGCGGTGACAAGGCCGGAAAGGTAGTCGGCTGCGTCCGTTTTCGCAGGAGGCGTTTCCATGGAGGGCGAACGGTCGCGAAAGAGCTCGATGACGGGGGCGATTTCGGCGTGATGGACGCGCACGACCTCGCGGTCGGTTCGCGCGAGAACGGTCCAATCAAGATTGCGCAAGTCGTCGCCGGGCGTGTAGTCGCGATAGTCGTGGAACTCGAGCGACGCGCCCGGCTGGGGGGCGAGCTGTGCGCCCGCCTGGCCCATGAGCGCGCACCGCGGCAGGAGAAAGCGCAGGCGGCGCCCGTCCGCGAGCCCCTGCTCTTCGGCGGCGGAGGGAAGGCGCCCCTCCGGGAATGAAATCGCTTTTCGGGTGAATTCCATGGCTATTGTCTTGTGTCTAACGCTTCGCCCCCCCTTCTCCGGAAGGACTTGAATTCCCTGAAGAGGGGGGCGGCGGTGAGGAAGAAGGCCGGGAAGAGAAAGAGGGTGGAGACGAGAAGATGGACGGGTTGGGTGGAGGATCTTCCGCTCCCGATGATATTGCAGGGAAGGACGTTGCAGAACGATTCCCCCCCGCCGATTGTGCCGAGGACGTTGACGGCGATCGCCCACACGATCACGCCGATGCTGGAGAGGTTCATGATCCGTTCCGAATGAAACGTGCGCGCGCACGATGAAAAGAGGGCGATTGTCATGACGAGATCGAGAACGAAGATGGGGAACGCGATGCCGTCGTGGCGTATCGTATCGGAAAGAACGAAGAGGGCGAGGGAGAGCGCGATGAGAATGAGCGAGAAGATTTGCCCGGCATACGGACCCGATGCGAAGGGATAGGCAAGAAGGCGGGTGAGGAAATGTTGCGGGGCCTTGGCGCGCACGACGCGGGGCATCGGGTGGAGGAGGAAGCAGTTCCGCTGGAAGAGGAACAGCGAAAGGAGGGTCCAGACAACCACCCAGCCGATACGAAAATCGTCATTCTGGTAGAAGAGCAGGCCGGCGGAAAGGAGGAAGATGACGGCGTATGTTTTCCGAAGCGAACCTTCGAAGTCGATGTGAGGCGGGGAAAGGTGGGTGGCGGCAATGGCCCGTGCGAGCAGGATGATGGCAACGGCGACGAACACGGCGATGCCGTAGGGCAGGAGAGAGGGCGTGGGCATGACAGTACTGGAAAACGAGAGGTTCCCGATAAGGGCGAAGATCAGAATGCAGAGGCCCACGAGGCCGAGAGTCCGAAAGGAGACCGAGAGCCCCGGCATGGTGGCGACGGGCAGGCCGACGGCGCTGATGGTGAGACTGGCGAGAAACAGCCCGAACGGCGCGAGAAAGACATGGAGGAGCGGAATGCCGCGAAGGAGGTAGGCGAAGGCGAGGAACGGCATCGAGACGGCAATGAGCGCGCCGGCGAGAATCGCTGCGGCGAGGAGTTTCCCCGTGATGATCTGGGCGGGCGTGAGGGCAGTGATGAATTCGAGATTCGCGAAGCCTTGGGTTGTTTCCTTTGCGGTCTTATTGGCAAGGGAGAGGGGAATGATGATCATGGCGATGAAACCGGTGAGGCCGATGACGGCTGCGAACGGCGATTTTCCCTGGCCCTCCAAGAGCGCCGTTGCGGGGGGCGTGTTGAAATCGACGCAGAAGAGCGCAACCACGAGGAGAACGAGCGGATAGAGAAACAGAATCAGGGAAATGATGTTCGTCCGCGTGAGTTGGCGCAGTTCCTTGAGCGCCACGGGATTGAAGGTGAAGGTCATGCGAGGGCTCCTTTCGTCACATGCATGAAGAGGTCTTCGAGTTTGCCGGTTTCCGGTTCGAAGAGGAGGGGGATGAGATTGTGGGCGAAGAGCGCACGTGCGAAGTCGGCGGCGGCATCGTCGCCGCCCGCGATTTTCGCGCGGCACACCTGGCCATGCTGCTCGGCGGCCTTGACGCCGGGGAGTTCCAGGATTTTGGCGATCGCCGCGGCGGCGTCGAGGCCGTGAAGGCGCACGCGCACCCACACGGCGTCGGCCGCGGAGATTTCGGTGGAGAGGCGCTTGCCGCGTTCGATGATCACCGTGCCCGTGCACATCTCCTCGAGTTCGGAAAGAATGTGGGAGGAGATGAGAATCGCCTTGCCGTTTTCCGCGAGGGCGCGCACGAGTTCGCGCAGTTCGATGCGGGCGCGCGGGTCGAGCCCGTTCGCGGGCTCGTCCATCACGAGCACGCTGGGGTCGTGCACGAGCGCGCGGCCGAGCGAGACGCGCTGCTTCATGCCCTTGGAGAGCTGGTGAAGGGTTTTATCGCGGAACGATTCAAGGCCCGTAAAGGCCTCCACGCCTTCGACGGCCGTCTTCAGGGCGGCGCCGCGCAGGAAGTAGGCGCGCGCGAAGAAGTCGAGGTATTCATGCACGGTGATGTCGTTGCGGTCGGGAAGATCGTCCGGCATGAATCCGATCTGCCGATGGGCGAAGGCGGGATTGTCCAGAATGGAGACGCCGTCAAGGAGAATGTCGCCCGCGTCGGGGATGTCGAGCGTGGCGAGAATGCGCATCGTCGTCGTTTTCCCGGCGCCGTTCGGGCCCACGAACCCGATCACTTCGCCGGACGAGAAGGTGAAGGAGAGATCGTCCACGGCCTTGAACTTCGGCGTGAAACTGCGGGTGAGATTTTTGATTTCGACTTTCATTTCGTCTCCTCCGCAAAGGTACCGACCACGATCGATTCCCGCGAGGCGTGGGTGCGCTGTTCGCCGAAGGGCGAGGGGAAGAAGGGGGAGCCGTCGAGCACGACGAAATACATGGCGTCGGGCAGGGGAGGGGAAGGGTTTTTCGAGAGCCCGACGAGTCTCGGCCAGTCGCATCCGAAGGCCATGGACCTTCCAAAGAGGGGCGTTTGCGGTAGCACGGTTGGCCCGACCGCAGGCTTGGAGGGTACGCCTTGGCATGTGATCGTTTGGCCGGGGGCGATCGTGCCGAACGAATAGAGGTGCTCCTTGAACTGCAGGCAACCGTTTTTGATCGGGGCGCCGAGCAGGTTGACGAGCTGGAGTTCGTTCGGGCCGACGGCGCGCACGGCGAGTTTCTCCGAGCGGCGCGCGATGCGTTGGAAGCCGAAGAAACCGGGCGTGAGCGGCTTCACCCAATCTCCCGTCAGGTGGTAGGCGTCGGAGATCGTGGCGGCGGCGTTCAGAGAATCGTCTCTGTTCATCCAAAGCGAAAAGGTGGAATCAAGCGGGAAACGGAGTGCGCACGCGGCGGAAGTGGGCGTGAAGACGGCGAACTGGCCGCGGGTGAAGGCGCGGCGCGTCGTTTGATCGAGCCGCGTGACGGACTGGAGGCGTTCCGTGGGCGTGGTGCCGTAGAAGACGAGCGCGCAGATGGCAATGATGAGGGCGAGCGCAAACGAGGCCGCCGGCAGCATCCACAAGGCCGCGAGGCGGCGATTCTGCTTGCGGCAGCGCAGCATGACGTACGGTACGCCCGCGCAGGCGAAGAGCGCGAGGAGGAACGCGAGAAACGAGACGTTGGGCGTGGCATCGACCTTGAGAAGGATCTTGGCGAGCGGGGCCGAGGGGGAGAGTTCTTTGCCAGAGTGCCCGTTGAGTAATTCTTTAGCGTGAGAAATGGCCGTGATGAAACGACTGGCGGCGGCTTGATCGCCGTCGAGCCCGCCGGAAGCCGAATCAAGCGGCGTCACGAGAACGGCGCCGCCGAGGAGGGTGTAGTCCTGAAGGGCCTCTCGCACATCGGGCGGGAACGCGTGATAGAGCGCGGGGGGAACGACCACGGCGTCGAACGTCGAGTAGACGCGGTAATCGGTTGGCCAGTTTTGGGCAGCGCGTTTGAACCGAAGCACCTCGCAGGAGTAGGTGGGCTTTTCGTCTTCCCCTTCTTTTTTCACCACTTTCTTACCCTGCTTCGCGCGTCTCTTCGCCAATGACTCCTTTTGGATTTTGCCGAGAGTCTGCGAAAAACTCTCCGGCGAGAGGTCGTTTGCCATCAAGATCGCGGGGGTGGGGGAATCGCGGAATAACGCGTTGAAGGGCCCGGCAAACAAACTGACGGTTTCCGTGTAGTGCGGTACGCCCGGTGTGGTTTCCTCTAGGGTGAGACGATTGAAGGTGGTTCCATAATCGTTCGAATTGGTGCGAAAGAGGGGAAGCGCGAGGTGCACTTCGCCATTCGGGCCAACCTCGATCGTGCGATTCAAAAGAACAAGGCCGTGGGCGCGGGAGAATGCGAGATGGAACGTCCGCTCGCGGGCTTGCCCATTACGGAGGTCGAATTGGAGGATCGGCGTGCCGTGGGATACTGTTTTCGGGCTGATGCAGGAGAGACGATAGCTGATGTTGGCGATGGTGGGCGAAAACTTATCCGCGCGACTGTGACCGACCGTGGTTCTCTCCGTCGGCACTTGCCAGTTCGGTTCAGTGAAGGTGGAACTCGAGAGGGACTCCTTCGGCTCGTAGGGAAGATAGGCCGGCAACGTCCGGAACGCGAGCGCACCGAAGACGAGGAAGAGGAAGAGGAAGAGACGTTTCACGGGCGGGATTCCTTTCATTTCGCCACGGGAACGGCGGCGAGCACGCCCTCGATGATCGAGCGTGGCGTAGCGCCGTCGAGTTTGGCACGGTAGTCGAGAATCAGGCGGTGGTTCAAGACGGGGAAGGCGACGGCGCGCACGTCGTCGAAGCCCACGGAGGGGCGCCCGTCCAGAAGGGCGGAGGCGCGCGCCGCTTCCGCGAGCGCGATCGCCGCGCGCGGCGAGGCACCGTAGGTGACGTGCTCGGCCGTGTGGGTGGCGGCGACGAGGCGGCCGATCCAGTCCGCCACGGCCTCGGGAAGGACGATGCGCCGGACGGTGGCGAAGGCACGCGTGAGCGCATCGCGGCCGAGCGTCACTTCGCTCGGCGGCAGGGTGCCATGGCTACGGGAGGAGATGATCGCCGTGAGCGTGGCGGCGTCGGGCGAGGCGACGGGCAGTTTGAAAAGGAAGCGGTCCGTTTGGGCTTCGGGGAGAGGATAGGTGCCTTCGAGTTCGATCGGGTTTTGGCTCGCGAGAACGAAGAAGGGATCGGGAAGCGTGCGCGTAACGCCCATCAGGGTGACGGTGCCTTCCTGCATCGTTTCGAGAAGGGCGGACTGCGTCTTCGGAGAGGCGCGGTTGATTTCGTCCGCAAGGAGCAGGTTGCAAAAGACGGGCCCCGGCTTGAACGCCATTTCGCGCTGGCCGTCGGCGCGTGTTTCGAGCATGTGGGCGCCGAGGATGTCGCTCGGCATGAGGTCGGGCGTAAATTGGATACGTTTCGAATCGAGTTCGAGAAGCCCCGCGAGCGCCTTCACGAGCGCGGTTTTGCCGAGGCCGGGGAGGCCTTCGAGGAGGATGTGCCCGCGTGCGAGAATGCCGGTAATGACGAGCCGATGAAGCGCGGGGCGGCCGAGAAGAAGGGCATCGAGCGCGGCGAGGGTACGGTCGAGATCGGCTTTCACGGGGGCGATTTCTGCGGGGGAGAGAAGGGAGGTCATGGTTGTTTCCTTTCAGGGGAGAAGAAGCGCTTCACGGTGGTGCGATGGCGCGGCGAGACCGTGCGGGACTGCGCGCGGCCGTTCGCGTCTCCGCCAAGGCGGGTAGACCCGGTGCGGCCGGATTTGGGCGCGTGACGCGCGGGGTCGTCGTCTGAAATCGATTCGCCCACAATTTGCAAATCGTGGTCTGAGGTCGGCTTCGGTTTCGCCGTGCGGTCGCCGTAGGTGGCCTCGCCCATCTGGCGGGGCTTGCGCCACGTCATCGGCGCATCGGCACGCCCGCGCGCGGCGGAACCGCTACCGATCTTGTCGCCGTCACCGTTGCCGTCTCCATCTCCATCTCCATCTCCGTCACCGTCTCCGTCTCCATCTCCGTCGCCGTCACCATCGCCGTCGCCATCGCCGTTGCCGTTTCCGGACGAGGGATTTTTCTCTTCGCCGCCGATGGTGGTGCCCCAGCCGGAATCTTCGATCATCTGTTTGAGGGTCTTGGCGGCATCGGGGGCGAGGGCGAGCGAATCGGGGGGCGTCTTTGCGGCGATCATGCGTTTGGCGTCGGCGCTGTTGAGGTCGAGGAGCGTCTTGAGGCGTTCCTGGAGGCGTTCGACGGCATCCAGCGTTTCGCCGGGGTCGGTGGGCGTGGCCGTTTCGGCGATATGGGCGAGTTCCTCCTTGAGGTTGTCGAGCTCGGCGGGATCGAGGCGTTCGTCCTGTTTCAGTTCGTCGAGTTCCTGCCGAAGCGGGGCGGTGAGGTCGGGGCCGGCAAGCGGGAGCGCGCTCGGCACGGCCGCGGCGAACCAGGCGTTCGGGGCGGCGAGGACGGCGGCGAGAAGCGCGAACGAGAGAACGAGACTTTTCGTGTGGCGCCGCCAGCGGCAGGGGAGCGTGGGGACGACGGGCGCGGGCGGCGTCCAGGCCGCAGCGCCGGGGAGGTCCGAAACGAGAAGGAGGCCGCCCGCGTGGGTGGCGTCTTCCGTCAAGGCCGTGCACGCGCGCGCGGAGGGCGTGCGCCGGAGAAAGACGAGCGCCCCCACCGCCGCGCCCGCCGGCACGGCCGCGAGCAACGCAACGGCGCCTGCGGGGAGGGGAGAGGTAAACGCCCGTGCCGCGAGGAGCGCCCCCGCCGCGACAAATGCCCCCACCGCTGCGCCGAAGGCACAGCCTTCGGCGGCGTACATCAGCCGATAGGCCCGGCGCGTCTTGAGGAGGAAAGGCGGTACGGGGGGGCGCGGCAGAGAAGATGGAGAACGCGAAAAACTCATGGCGTAATTATATCAAAATCCGAGGCTGGCCGCATAGCACTTTCAAATCAAAAGCGCGTGAAATCGCGGCGCGTTTTTACTATACTATCGGCAGCCGATGGAAGGAGCTGGGACAGTATGAAGTGCCCGATGGGATTGCTGGCG
>JAZLJP010000180.1:0-17402 GCA_045617985.1 Kiritimatiellia bacterium | reverse complement strand
GCGCGCACCCACCGTGAGTTCGAACGCACGGTCGTCCGTCGGCTCGCCGATCACCTGCACGTCGTCCGCAAGGCCCGCCTTCTTGAACACCGCGAGCACGGCGGCGAGATTTTCGTCCGCCACCTGCAGAACGGCACCCGGCTCTTCGCTGAAGGGCACGGCCAGCGCATCGCCCCCGGCGAGCGTGGCCTTCACGCCGCGTCCGCCCGTGATCGCCATTTCGGCCAGCGTCACCGCCAGGCCGCCGTCGCTGCGGTCGTGATAGGCGAGCGCCAACTTCTTCGCCACGATCGTCTGCATCGCATTGAAGAACGCCTTCACGCTCGGCGCATCCGCATCCGCCGGCTCGTCGCCAAGCTGGTTGTAGACCTGCGCGAGGCAGGACGCGCCCAAACGGTTCGCACCGTGACCGAGGTCGACGTACACGAGCTTCGACGCCGCGCACTTCTTCAGATCCGGCGTGAGCGTGAGCGTCACGTCGTCCACCGGCGAGAAGCTCGAGATGACGAGCGAAAGCGGCGCCACCTGCTTGTGGCTCGCGCCCTTCGAATCCGTCCACGTCGTGTGCATCGAGCAGGAGTCTTTGCCCACGGGGATCGAGATGCCGAGCGCCGGGCAGAAATTGAGGCCCGCCTCTTCAACCGTATCGTAGAGGTTCGCGTCTTCCCCGGGTTCGCCGCACGGCGCCATCCAGTTCGCGGAAAGGCGCACGTTCTTGATCGTGCCGCAATGGGCCGAAGCGAGGTTCGTAAGCGCTTCGGTAATCGCGAGGCGGGCGGAAACGGGGCCGCTCACGAGGGCCGCCGGGCTGCGTTCGCCCGTTGCCATCGCCTGGCCGTTGAGCGTCTTGTAGCCCATCGTGGTGACGGCGCAGTCGGCCGCCGGCAACTGATAGGGCCCCACCATCTGGTCGCGCGCCACAAGGCCCGTCACCGAACGGTCGGTAATCGTGATGAGGAAGGTCTTATCGGCGATCGTGGGCAGGTGGAGGAGGCGGAAGAACGCATCCTGCGGCGCCACGTCGCGCAGATTGAGCTTCTCGTGCTTCGTCTCGACGCGCTTCACCTCGCGCACCATGCGGGGGGGCTTGCCGAGAAGCACCTTGATATCCATGTCGATCGGGGAATCGTGGAAATAGTCGTCGTCCAGGACGAGGCGCCCGTCGCCCGTCGCCTCGCCGATGAACGCCACCGGGCAGCGCTCGCGCGCGCAGAGCTCTTCGAAAAACGCCCGCGCCTCGCGCCGCAGCGCAAGCACATAGCGTTCCTGGGCTTCGCAGCACCAGATTTCCATCGGGTTCATCGAGAACTCTTCGTTGTGGACGAGACGCAGCTGGAACTTGCCGCCCGTCGCCTCCACGAGCTCGGGGCACCCGTTCGAGAGGCCGCCCGCGCCGATGTCGTGAATCGAAAGGACCGGATTCTTCGCGCCCATCGCCGCGCAGGCGTTGATCACGCCCTGGCAGCGGCGCTGCATTTCGGCGTTGCCGCGCTGCACGCTGTTGAAGTCGAGCGCTTCGTCGTTCGTGCCGGTCATCATCGAGGAAGCCGCACCGCCGCCGAGGCCGATGCGCATCGCAGGGCCCCCGATCTGCACGATGTAGGCGCCCGTGGGCACCGGCTTCTTCTCCACCTGGTCGCGCACGATCACGCCGTGGCCGCCCGCGAGCATGATGGGCTTATGATAGCCGCGGTAGAGCCCCGCCGCCTCGCCTTCATACGTGCGGAAGAAGCCCGTCAATTGCGGGCGCCCGAACTCGTTGCCGAACGCGGCGCCGCCGAGCGGCCCTTCCGTCATGATCGCAAGCGGCGTTGCCAGGCGCTTCGGGAATTCCGCGTACACGCGCTCCCACGGCTGCGGATAGCCCGGAATGTGGAGGTCGCTCACCATGAAGCCGCAAATGCCCGCGTTCGTGCGCGAGCCGCTCCCGGTCGCCGCCTCGTCGCGGATTTCGCCGCCCACGCCCGTCGCCGCGCCCGGAAACGGCGAGATCGCCGTGGGGTGGTTGTGGGTTTCGACCTTCATGAGCTGGTCGAGCTGCACTTTTTTGAACGAATAGACATGCTTCTTGCCAGAGGTGCGGGGCGTGCAACTCCCCGTCCCCTGCGGCAGGAACATCTCCGTTTCAAAGCCTTCGACTACGGACGAATTGTCCTTGTACGCGACGAGCGTTCCCTTCCCGTTCTTCTTGTGGGTGTTCTTGATCATCCCGAAGAGCGAGTTCGGCATTTCCCTGCCGTCGATGACGAACTTCGCGCCGAAGATCTTGTGGCGGCAGTGTTCGGAGTTCACCTGGCCGAACATCACAAGTTCGGTATCGGTGGGGTTGCGGCCCGCGGCCTTGAAGCTCTCGGCGAGGTACTGCATTTCCGGCTCGCTGATGGCAAGGCCCAGGGAGACGTTCGCCTCGCGAATCGCCTCCACGCCGCGGCCAAGCACGTCGAAAGTCACGCCCGGCTTCGGGGGCGGGCAGTCGAACAGGTCCTCAAGCGTATCGTACACGCCTTCGGTCATCTTGTCGTAGAGCGCCGCGAAGGCCGCCCCCGTCACCGCCGGCGTCACGCTGAAGCGGATGCCGCGCTCCACGCGGGCGATGCCCTTCAGGCCGCAGTTGCGGAAGATATCCGTCGCCTTCGAGCTCCAGGGCGAAATCGTGCCCTTGCGCGGCGTCACGTAGAAACCGGTAGACGGCAATGCGCTTTCCGCCCCCGTGGCATTGAGGAGCGTGGCGGCACGCGCGAGCGTTTCCGCATCCGGCCCCTCCCCTTCGACCTGTAGGGCATACACCCACTCGGCCGCGATCTCCGCCCGCGCCAAAGCCGGGTTCAGCGCGCCCAAAGCGGCACGCAACGCATCAAGGCGGAACTGCGAAAACGCCGCAGCTCCCGAAAGCAAAATCGGTTTCTTCATCTTCAAATTCCTATTAGGAAACAACAGAAGAGAATTATACCATATTTTGTACCCGCAACGAATGAAAATCTACGGCGAATTTATAGGCTTGGGGGGGTTAGTCGAGCGGCGCGCAGTTGACGCCCTGGCCGATGAGGCGCGCGCGATGCGCCTGCATGCGCGCCTTGAAGTTGGCGAAGCCGGGCCTCTTCGCGCCCGTCCACAACGCCTCGGCGAGCGCGCAGGACCGCGGCCACATCTTCCACGCAAGATCGAACTCGTTCCACGTGTATTCGCTCCAGTTGTTGCCCTGGCCGCCGAGGATGTGCGCGCGGAGGTGCTCCGGCACGCCCTCGCAGGGATTGAGCGAATACGCCTTTTCAAGCGTCACCTTGCCGCCGATGTACTGGAACGGATCGCTCGCAAGACCCTGGCCGTAGTCGAGATAGCAGTGCGTGCGGGGCGTCATCACGAGGTCGTGGCCGCGCTCCACGCATTCCTTCGGCGTGAGGAACTTGTGGCCCGCGCCGCCGCCGCCCGCGCGCCAGCTCATGCCGATGGCGCTCTTCGGCACGTCGCCGAGCAGATATTCGTCCCAGCCGAGCGCCCGCTTGCCGCGCGCCTCAAGGAACTTCACGAAGCGGCTCGTCGCCCACGGCTGCAGCGCCTGCTCGTTCTTGAGGCCCAGGGCCTTGATGCGGGCCTGGCACTTCGGGCACGCTTTCCAGCGCACCTGCGGGCATTCGTCGCCGCCGATATGCACCACGTCGCCCGGGAAGAGCCGGCAGACGTAGTCGAGCACGTCCTCCATGAACTTGACGGCCTTGTCGTTGCCGAGGCACATCACTTCCTTCGAAATGCCCCACACGCACAACGGCTCGCAGTTCTTGAGGTTCTCGGGCTTGCAGGCGAACTCGGGATAGGCCGAGAGCACGGCCTGGAAGTGGCCCGGCAGCTCGATTTCCGGCACGATCGTGATGTGGCGCTGGGCGGCGTAGGCCACGATCTCGCGGATATCCGCCTCGGTGTAGTAGAACGGGCCGTACGTCTGGCCGTTGAGATCGCCCGGCGCGGGCTTGCTGTTCGCGTGCGGCCGCCGCCCGTGGCAGGGGCTCGACGGGCGCACGCTGCCCCTCTTCACGAGTTCCGGATAGCCCGGAATGTCAAGGCGCCAGCCCTGGTCGTCGGTGAGATGCCAGTGGAGGCGGTTGAACTTGTGCTGCGCCATGAGATCGAGCGTGCGCTTGATCGTCTCCTTGCCGAAGAAGTGGCGGCAGTCGTCGATGAGAAGCCCGCGCCACCCGTACGCCGGCGCATCTTCGATCTCCACGCACGGCCACGCGGCCTTCTTGCCGCTGCCCACGCGCAGCTGGTCGAGGGTCACCCCTGCGTAGTACTTGCCGTGTTCGGTCGAACTCGCCACGGTGATCCCCTCGGGCGTGATCTTCAGGCGATACCCCTCGGCAGGGATCGTCGCATCCGTTTCATACCGCACCTCGGCCTGCGTGCAAACGCCCTGTCCCTCCACAAGCGACGTCGGCTGAGGCACCAGCGCAATCGCCGCGAGAATCGTTGAAAACATCATTGTCTCTCTCCTTTTTTTAACGAACGTAAATCACCATCGCGCCGCGGGCGGCCACGTAGAGGCCGTCGTCGAGCACCTTCACAAAGTGCCGCCGGCGCGTCTCGGCGTCGAGGACGAACGTCACGTCCGCCGCCGGCTTCTCCGGCCAGCTCATCACCATCTCCGGCGTCTTGCCGTATTCGTGGCCATGGAGGTCGATCGTCACCTTCGCCCCGGGCGCAAACGTCACCTGGTAGGTGGCGATCTTCGCATTGACCGTGGGATAGACCGTCGTGCGCACCGAAAGGTCGATCGTCGAGCCGTTTTGCATCTGATAGTTGTGGATGTAATCGGTGTAGGGCGTGAAGCGGCCGAGAATCTTGACCACGTTCGTGCCCTGGATCGTATTGCCGAGATCGGTCGCGCGCATGATGAGATTGCGCACCTTCAAATCCCTCACGACCTTCCAGCGCGGCCCCTCCTTGAACTCGATATCCGCCGTGGAGGCATCAACGACGCCGCCTTCCGGCCCGTTGAAGTCGATGTAGCCGCCGCGGGTGATGTTCACGTAGCCGTTCTTGATGGTCGTATTGTAGAAGTAGAAGCCCCGAAGGGCGTCCAACTCGAGGGTGTGGCCGTTCAAGTCGAGTTCCGTGGGGCCATACCCCTGCCCGATAAAGCCGAAGCCCTGATTGGCGAAAATCTTCGAGTTCTCCGTCAAGCGAATCGTCTTCAGGTTCTGATGGCCCAAATTCACCCCCGCCGGCAAATTCTCGAGCAGACCGCCGGCGAGAATCATCGTGCAGCCGTTCCAGGCATAGTCGACGCCGTTGCCGGCGGAATTGATGTCGAAGACGCCGTTCGTGCAGATCGTCATCGTGGCAGTAGCGCCCGAGGGATGCGCCGAGCTGGAAATGGCGGCATAACCTTCCTCGATCACCGTGCCGCCGGCGTAGTCGGCCCCGAGCCGATGGGGCGCGCGGTATTCGCCTTTACCGACCTTGAGCAACTTGAGCGCACCCGCAAGGAAGATGCCCGTGTTGGACGCCTTGGCGTTTTCGGGCACGTCGATCCGCAGCACGCCGCCTGGCGTGCCCGTATCGGTGATCGTGCCGCTGCCCTGCAGGTCGTCGACCGTGAGCGTGTGCCCCGCGAGGTCGAGCGTGAACCCTTCTGCAAGGTCGCCGCCGAACGACCCGCGCCAATCGACGTCGGCCGCGAGCGAGGCATTCACGAACTTGAGCGACCGCCAGCGGATATCGGAGGCGCTCGCCACATTGAAGGCGAAATCGCCGCTCACCGTCACGGCCGTCATTTCCCGCGTGGGGAGTTTCCCTTCGAGGTCATCCCCGTAGAGATTCCGGCACCGCCAGTTCGCCGGGCTCGCGAGGTTCGTATCGGTGCCGCCAACCCACTCAGCCGTGGTCGGAACCGATGGACACTCATAGGCGATCGGGTCCGTGAGGCGGATGATCCGCGAGACCGTGCCCTGCTCAACGTTGTCGCTCGTATACACGCCGCCGCCCGTGGGCGTAACGAACGTGCGCCCGACCAGGTCGACAAATCCGATCACGCCATCCGCGCGTTTCGCCGGCACGTAGTCGACGAGCTTGCAGCCCGAACGCGCGAAGAGGCGCAGATAGTACCACTTGCCGGAATCGCGGTCGTCGGTGCCGAGGTTCTTGTTGTTCATGCGCAGCATCGAACCGGTCTTGTCCATCGGCCCCGTGATGCAGCTGCCGCGGTTCGTGCCATTGTGGAAGAACGCATGGCGGGTGAACACGACGTCATTGCAGGCGGAACCGTTGAGGTCGAAATTGAACGTGACTTGCGTATAGCTGTCGTTGCAGGCGCAGTAGTTGTAGCGCACGCTGTTGCCGTTGCCGGCGCGTTCCAGGCGAAGCGTGCCGTTGACCGCGCTGAAGGTCTTGCCGTATTTGCCCGCGCCGTTGATGGGCTGGTAGCCGTATTCGATACCGTAGCAGAGGTTGTCAAGTACGCCCGTGTCGTTGTAGTCGTTGGCCTCGTTGGCGGTGAGCGAGGCAAGACGCGTACAATCTTCCACCGCAAACACCCGCACCACGTTCTCCGTAAAGGAGCAGACCTCTCCGAGCGGACAGGTGAACGTGCCGCCCGCTGCGGGGATCGCCTCCGAGAGCACCGTCGCGTCATGCCACGCCTGCACGTCAAGCCCGCGGTCGGCGGCGTCCGAAACGAGATAGAGCTTCTCGCCCGTCGCAACGCCCGCCGGCACCGTGACCGTTGCGACATTCTCCGCAATCGCGAGCGTCATCCCCCGCGAAGCGAACAAAACCGGCGGCGTCACGGCGGCGAAATCGGTGAACGCCTCGTCCACCACCGCTCCCGCGCCGTATGCGCCGCCGCCCGTGGGGGTGACGAACCGCTTTTCCGCCAGGTCGTAGAATCCCACCACGTTGTCGGCCGTGCGGCGCACGGGGATGAAGTCGATGAGCAGGCGGCCGTCTTCTCCCCAGATCTTCAGATAGTACCACCAGCCGAAGCTGTGGTCGTTTGCGGTATTGGGGCTCAGGGTGTTCAACCGCACGCGCGCGCCCTTGCGGCCGATCGGGGCCGTGCGGTAGTTGGTCGCAAGTTTCGCGTCATTCACCGTAATCGTGTTGTTGCGCGCCACCACGATGTTCTTGTCCGTTGCGCTGAGCGTCGCCGCCTTGTACATGTAGTTGTTGTTCGTATCCTCCGCGCAGAAGTTGAACTTCGTCGTGCTATTGGCGCCCTCGAAGCGGAAATACGTTCCGGCCGCGCCCTCGTTCAGCGCGGTGATCGTCTTGCCGTAGACGCCGCCGCCCTTCGGCGTGTAGCCGTATTCGATGCCGTAGATCTGATTGTCGAGAATGCCGAGATCAAGATAGTCGTTGCTCGCGTCGACCACGAGAATGTCGAGCTTCTCGAATTCGCTCTGGAAGAAGGCGCGCACCGTGCAGTTGCCGTCCGGGAAGCCGAGATCGGCGAACGACACCGAGAAGTCGCCGCCCGCCGCCGGCACGGACGCCGCAAGCTCGCGCGTCGTGGCCCACGCGGCGAACTGCGTGCCGCGATCGCCCGCGCCATACGCGAGAATCAGCTTGGCGCCCGGCGCATACCCCGCCGGCACGCTCACCGTGACGGATGTCGCATCCGCCGTAATCGAGGGATCCGCCGCCCAAAGCGCGCCGCCCAGGCACGCCGCAACGAACCACACACTGGTCTTTAGAGATCTCTTCATTGCCTCTCTCCGATCGGTTTTTCAACAACAACTTGGCCAAGTCTTGAGATAAGTATATCAAAAAAACGCCGCGAATTCACCTCACTTGAACAGAAATCTCATATCGCCCCAGGCGCACCAGTCGCCGTTGGGGTTGTCTGCGGGGCCGGGATCGGAGATGAGGAAGAGACCCACGCGCTGGCCCTTCCACGGCGCAAGATCGGCCTTGATCGGCTGCCAGACGTGGTCCGTCACCGTCGTGCGCGCAAGTTCCTGCCGCTTCCCCGCCGCGTCTTCGAGCACGATGCGGTAGAGGATGCCGTCGCCGGAATCGCTGCCATCCGCCTTCCCCACCCAGGCCGAAAACGCGAGCGGCCGCTCCGGCAGGCTGAGGCGATAGCGCACGAACACGTCGCCGCGCGGTTTGCCATGCCACGGCGGGTGCATCGAGAAGCCCGTCTTCGCAACGCCGCCGCACACGCGCTGCCCTTCCGCCACGGACGCCCCCGAAGCCGGTTCGATCGGCGCCGGCGCCTCGCCGCGGAACGTGGCCCCCACCTGATAGAGGGCCGGAAGCGGGAAATCGGAGGGCGGCGCGGCGCGCAAGATCGCAAGCATTTCCGCTGGCGGCGCCGCATGCGCCGCAAAGGCGGCCGCCGTGGGCTGCGGCCACTTCTCCGCCCCGTTCTCGACAAGGCGAATCGTCACGCCCTTCGTGGTCACGCCCGGAAGCGCCACCTCACGGCCGCGGCCATCGGCATACACGTATTCGGGCGAAACCGAATAGTCGATGCGACGGCCGTCCCAAAGGCCGCTATACACGAACACCTTGCCGTCCGCACTCCAGCCGCAATAGCCGTTCGGCGGGAGCCAGAGATCCTTCACGCCCGGTACGGGCATCGGCACCGTCTTCGACCCGTTCGCCGCAACGAACGTGCCGTCCTTGTACCACACCGCGACCTGCGAGAGGGAGAAGGCGCCCGTTGCGAGGGCCGTCGAGGTATCGACGGCCCCTCCATTCGCCCCCACATAGCGGATCTTCGCCACGTCCGCCTGCGTGTAGCGCGCGGCGAGCGCCTGGATCATGAAGTAGCTGCGGTCCTCGTAGGCGCGGCCGTGGAGGAAGAAGCCCGGGTGGCCGAAGGCGACCGTCGCCGCGAGGAACCGGTCCGCCTTCACATCGGGATCCTTCGGCGCCGAGTTGCCGGGGTAGAACATCGACTCATAGCCCATGCCGAAGTTGCAGCAGAGCGGATGGAGGCGAAGGAGGTCGAAATCGACAAGCCAGGGGTTGTCCGCCGGGCGGTAGCTCTGGTCCTGCGCGTAGTTGCCGTCCGCAAGGCCGCAGTACATGAAGTGGTTGTTGCCTTCCGAGTAGACGGGCCCCTGCCAGTTCGCCTTCTGGATGAGCATGATTTCACCGAAGGCGTAGAAGACGGCGGCAAACGTGCCGGCGCCCGGCACGCGCGCGTCGAAGTCGCACCGGCCCCACGGCGTCACGCACGTGTGCACGTCGCAGTAGGCCGTGTTGAAGCGGAACTTCTTCTGGATGATCGGCGTGAGGCGCTCGCAGGCCTCCACCGCAAAGGCCGGTTTCGGCGCATAGCAGCGGTTCCACGCCGTCTGCAGCTCGCCCGAAGGAAGGCGGCTGACGCGATCCGCGCTCCAGTGCGCGTTGACGGGCGCAAAGTCCGTGAAGTTGTTGTAGGGCCCGTAGACGAAGCCGAGTTCGTCGATCATCACGCGCGCGTAGTCGTACTGGCCCTTGTCGCCGCCCTTCTTCGGCGCGGGCGCCGTGCGGAAGGTGAAGCTTTCGTTGCCGTCGCGCCAGCCCACTTCGTGGTCCGTGATGATGAGATGCTTGATGCCGCGCGCGCGCACCTGGCGCCAGGAATCGATGTCCTTCTGGCGGTTCGGCGAGGCGCCATGCGCGCGCCACACGCCCGTACCGGTGACGTGTTTCCACGGGCTCTTCGGGTTCGGAATTACGGGAAGCACGTCTTCAAACGCGTCCGAGCACGTGTAGACGAAACGCTCGCGGCAGACGTTCTTCACGCCGTCGGTCTTCGCGAGGTAGCGCACGCCGCCGTTGGAGGCAAGCGCGTCGTTCCAGAGGAGGCCCTCCGAATAGGGATCGCTGCCGTTCGACTGCGTCCAGTCGAGATGCGCCGCATGGAAGAAGGGCTTGCCCGCAAGCGAAGTGACGATCACGCCCGGCCGGCGCGCAGCCGTGCCCTTTCCGTAGGTGTAGTAGGGCAATACGACGCGCCGGGCGTCCTCCGGCGGGCGCCGCCACGCGCCGAAACGCACCGATTCGACGTCAAGGCGGTCCGTCGCCACGTCCACCACGAGCGAACGGCCGTCCTGATGGACGCGCGTCGTCACCGTGCCGCCCTTGGGGAACGTATCGGTGAGCGTCACGTCCAGCGGCGAGACGGCATTTGTGACGACGGTCGTGCGCACCCGTTCGCGGTCTTTGCCCGATGCGAAGGAAACGCCGCCGCCGGAGGCGATGGCCTGCCACGCGCCGCCCTTCCAGCGGAACGCGAGATCGTCCCACCCGCTCGCGCGCTTCGGCGCGCGGAATTCAAGATCGGCCGTCGCACGCGTCTCGGGAACGATCGTACGCGGCGTATTCGGGAACGGGAGAAAGCCCGCGCCCGTGTTGAGCCCGGCCGGGGCCTCGGGGAACACGCGGTTCGGGCGCTGCGCGCGCGGCTTGAACGCGAGCGGCTTCAATTCGTCCTTGAACGCGCAGAAGCTCGTGAAGTCGAGCGAACGCTCCTCCATGTTCGTACCGCCCACGACGGTGAGGCCGAGGAACGTCGCGCCGCCCGCCGCGCGCGCGCGCTGCTCGGGCGTGAGGAGCCGGCGGGCGAGATACCATTCGAGATGGTGCACATGGAGGAAATTGACCGAAAAGGGCTTGCCGGCGGAATCGAGGAAATCCATCCAGATCGTGGTCGAGGGCGTCTTCGTTTGCATGTAGTAGACGTTGTTGCCCCAGACCCAGCAGGAGAGCGTATCGAACGCCGAAGCGATCTTGAGGGGATGGGCGAGGCGCAGCAGCACGCGCGGATTCTTCCCCGTCGCGCGATAGAAGAGGCGGCACACGCTCTTCCCGAAAAGCGCCCGGTCGTCCGCCCGCTCGAAGCGCGCAACGGCCCGCTCGGTCTCCACCCGCCAGCCCCTCGGCTCCTCAAGGCGCAAGAGCGGCTCATGGTCGTCCTGCTCGCGCCCCGCCCACACCATTTCGTACGGACGCTTCGCGTCACGCGCCGCATCGGCTCCCACGCCCATCGCGCCCGCAACCGCGAACGCCGCACACAATCCACGAACGACAAAACCGCTTCTCATTTCAGTTTCCTTTCTCCCTCACTCATGGTCGGGCCCGTTGTCCCTCGCCCGAACGAAAAAGGGACCGGCCTTTCAACCGATCCCCTTCCGCGTTTTGGAAAAACAATTTGGTGTTACCACGCGTAATGCGCGAACGCCTTGTTAGCCGCGGCCATCTTGTGCACGTCATCACGCTTCTTGATGACGTTGCCCTGGCCCTGGAACGCGTCGACGATTTCCGCAGCGACGGCGGCCGGCATGCCCATGCCATGGCGCGCAGAGGCGTACGTGGTCATCCAACGGAGCGCCAGCGAGAGCTGACGGACAGGATTGATTTCCACCGGAACGGGGTAAGTCGTACCGCCCACGCGGCGGGTCTTGACTTCCACTTTCGGCTTCATGTTTTCGATAGCCTGGGAAATGACTTCGATCGGCTCGGTCACGGGGGTCTTCTGCTCGCCCTCGCCCTTCACGAACTTCGCGGGATCCTTCTCCATGGCTTCCTTGATCTTCTCAACGGCGCCGTACACGATGCGTTCGGCCGTCGTCTTCTTGCCATCCTTCATGATGATGCGGATGACGTGAGCGACCAATTCGGAATTGAACTTCGGGTCAACGGAGACCCGCTTTTCGATCTTCTTAGCGCGTCTAGACATGGCTTATCCCTTACTTCTTCTCTTCCTTCTGATGCTTGACGCCGTACTTGGAGCGGCTGCGGTTGCGGCCGGAAACGCCAAGGGAGTCGAGAACGCCGCGCACGATGTGGTAACGCACGCCAGGAAGGTCCTTCACACGGCCGCCGCGCACGAGCACCACGCTGTGCTCCTGCAGGTTGTGGCCTTCACCAGGGATGTAGGCCGTCACTTCGACGCCCGTCGTGAGGCGCACACGGGCAACCTTACGCAGAGCGGAGTTCGGCTTCTTAGGGGTCATCGTCTTGACGACGAGACACACGCCACGACGCTGAGGGCAGGCCTTCAGCGCCGGCGATTTCGAATGCGTAGCAAGGGGATGACGCCCCTTGCGGATCAGCTGATTGATGGTCGGCATGAATGTTTGTTTCCTTGTTTTTCCAAAACGAGCAACTATTATATCAAAACCGACACGGCTTGACAAGAGGGCAATTTCGGCAAATTCATTGTCGGGGATTCCCCCCGAAACGGTAGGGCGCGCTCACCGAGCGCGCCGCAAGCTGGAGCCCCCAAGAGAGGGTTTGGTGAAAAACTCAGATGCCCCCCTCACTACCCGGTATTTCACATCCATCACCGACTGGAGAAGTCGCACCGAGAGGCGATCAATACATCTACGGCTGGCCAACGCAAGGAGTGTAAGGTTCGTAAAGAGGAAGGTTTGCAGGGATTGTCCCCATGCGGTTCACCCGTTTTCGCATGCCAAGAACTACACTCCAGCCACGTACATTGGTAAACCTCCACGGAATTAGATCGGTCGACCACCGCCAGGTGGTCAGCAAAACCGACCACACAGAGGTTTTGTAATCACTTCGGTTTAACAGTTACGCGGTTGTGCCCCGTTGGCCATTTACCGACTGCTTGGGGACTGTCCCCCTGGACTGCTTGGGGACTGTCCCCCTGGATCTTCACGTGAAATCCGCAATGCCGTAGAGAATCTTCAAGTTGTTCTTCTTTTCGCCCATCGGCGATATTATAGCAAAAATCCGATACCGCCGCAAAGGCCCGCAGATTACAACAAGGGGTTCCTATAGGGCCTCCCATCGGAACCGATGACGATTTCGGAGGGGTTCTTTTCCTTCTTGACCTTCTTCGCCTTGATGAGCTCTTCCTTCTCGGCGCGGATGCGTTTCAGGAGTTCTGCGGCGGGTTCATCGTTCGGATCCTGCGGCACGAGTTTGCCGCGAATGGCAAGATCGAGAATCTTCGCCTTGATTTTTTCGATGGTGGTCATTCGGTGATTCCCTTATTCTCTTCACCAGCTTTTTCATCCTTCGCCCTCTTCGCCTCTTCTTCTAGCGCCAACAAATAACGATCATAGTCACTCATGAAGTTCTGATCCTGAACGATACGGTATTTCTCAAACTCCGTTAACGCGTGATCATGCGCCAAAGCAGCCGTCACCTCCTCGACGCACCTCTCCGGAGCATGTTGGCCCCAGAACTCGATGAACTTATCGAGCCGTTTCTCCCAACCCTCCATCGTGACGGGAGTTTTCGCCTCGGCCATGTCTTCCGCCCAGTCGATATAGGCACTCACCATCCTGTCCAACCTCCGGACCTCTTCTTCCGTGAGGTAATTCTTGGTAATAACCACATCCGTTTTCTGTATCTTGCCATCGGGCGCATTCTCCCAAGTCGTAAGCCCCATGTTCGCCTTCTGTGCATCCGCCCGAGTGTAGATGAGTTGCGCAGCGGTATGACCATGCGCCGCCACATGCATCTTATTCTGAACATTGGCAAAGAAACGCCGCGTCGAGAGAGCCGACTTGTCATAGTCAACCGCCGTCGCGTAGAGGTCGGTAATTTTCTGATAAAACTTCCGTTCACTGCGGCGAATCTCCCGAATACGCTCCAGTAAATGTTCGAAATACTTGTCCGTGATAGGAGATCCGTCCCTCAGACGCCGATCATCCATCACCCATCCCTTGATCGTGTACTCGGTAACAATCTGATTTGCCCACTTGCGGAACTGAATTGCCCGCTCATTGTCGATCTTGAATCCAGTGGCGATAATAACTTGCAAACTATAATGATTTACGAGGTATTTTTTCCATCTGGACCAGTTATTCGAATTTTTCGAACAACTGAATTTTCATCAAGTTCGGCATCGGCAAATATCTTCTTGATGTGATAGTTCACCGAATTGATCTCTACACCGTAAACCGCCGCAAGCATCTTCTGGCTCATCCAGATATTCTCATTCTCGTAGCGGATTTCATATTGTTCAGGAGTTCCGCCAACAGATGCGATATAAGTAATGAATTGTGCCGCGCTCGACTTCTGCGGCTCAATAAAATCCCCATTATTCTTCTTTGAATTCTTCGCCATATTCCACCCCCTCCTTTCGAACCGTTAGTCCCCAATCACGCCACTGGTAATGGCGGTCAGTTTACCAACCGCCTCTACTAGCGCCCGAGAATAGCCATTCAACTCGTCCATTAATTCACCGAGCGAGATGTCTTCGACGGAGTCCGTCTCTTCTTTGATCCACTTGAAATCAAGGTTCGTGCCCTCTCGCTCGATAATCTCGGCGTAGGTGAACTTGCGCCATCGGCCCTCGGGATTCGCCTCGTTCCAGGTTTCCAAGCGCTTGTGGCGATTCTCGGGATTGTAGCATTTCACGAAGTCCGCAAGGTCGGACTCCTTGAGCGGGTTCGACTTGAGCGTATGATGGACGTTCGTACGGTAGTCGTACACCCACACCTCCTTAGTCTGCGCCTCCTTGGACGCAGGACGGGCATCAAAGAAGAGGACGTTCGCGCGAACACCCTGCGCGTAGAAGATACCGGTCGGGAGGCGAAGGATCGTATGCAAATCCATCGTCTCCATCAGCTTCTTGCTGATCGTCTCGCCCGCGCCTTTTTCAAAGAGAACGTTGTCTGGAAGAACGACGGCAGCGCGTCTATCCGTACTCTGCAGGGTGCGGATGTGCTGGACGAAGTTAAGCTGCTTATTCGAGGTCTCACACCAGAAATCCTGGCGGTTGTAAAGTTGCTTTTCCTTCGACTCCTCACCCTCGTCGCGGAGAACATTGCAGAAACTCCACACGCGCTTGACGAGCGCAGACGACTGATCGACGACGGCGTTATCCTTTTTGCTGGCCATATTCTCAAAATCTCCTTATGCGGCAAGGGCCTCGTTCAACTCTTCAATCACAGCCTTGGTTTCGGCACCGAAAATCTGTTTGAACCGGAAGTAGCCGCCATACTCGTTGAATGGAATCAGGTCGAAATCTTCCTTGGCAATATGAAGGCTCGTCTTGTAGTGGTCGCGGACGTGGCGCATGAACTCGGCGTCCGACTCGGTGAGCTTATTACCCGGATGCGCATTGTTCCACTTGAACACCCAGGCCTTGTAGTTCGCATCGACCGTGGCCGCAAAAGGGATGACACGTTTGTCAATGCCAGAGACAAAACGGATGAGGGAGAGCAACGCAACCTCTCGTGAACCGTCGAACATCTGTTTCTCGGCAACTCCAAGGCTGTGGTAGGCCATCCAGAGCAATTCCACATCAAGACGAGTACATTCCGTCTGCATCTTGAGCAAGAAATCGGAAATCATCTCGAGCGTCACTTCACGACGCCGATAGGGCTGTTCAAAGTAAATCTGCAACAGTTCGACATCGGCCTTGTTCTTGTGGAGATACGCCTCGAACTCCTTTATGTAGGATTCACATACCTGTTGATCCAATGATGCCCACTCGCTTTTCGTGATGATATCGAGATTTTCCGCAAGATACTGGTCATGCGCTTTGCGAACATCAACAAGAAACATATTGAACGTGCCATTGAACGGTTTGGTGGCTTCATTCTGCAGTTTCTCCTCCGCAATCTGCCGTGCCCGTTCATCCGTGAGGGCAGAATTAGCCGCTTTCTCCGCCTGTTCCGCGTTTTTGATCGCATCTGGATCGAAGGCGTTGTAGAGGGTTGAAGCGATTTCGGGATACCAGGGTGTTTCTCGAAATTGCCGGAGATCGTCTTCATCGAGGAGGTCACACCGACGGCATCCACGAGGATGTAGTGTTGCTTGCCTTCGAAGGCATCGGGGGTGACTTTCTTCAATGCCTCGATGTCAATAGTGCGCGTACCGCGTCCCTTCATTTGCTCGAAGTAGTTCGCACTCCGTACATCACGCATGAAAAGAAGACATTCGAGGGGTTTCACGTCCGTTCCTGTGGCGATCATGTCGACCGTCACGGCAATGCGCGGATAGTAGCCATTTCGGAACTGTGTGAGGACGCTCTTCGGATCTTCGACTGCCTGGTAGGTGACCTTCTTGCAGAAGTCGTTGCCCTCTGCGAAAACCTCGCGTACGATGTCCACAATGTCGTTGGCGTGAGAATCATCCTTCGCGAAGATGAGCGTTTTGGGAATATGTTGCCCGGAACGCCCGGTGAACAACTTGGTGAACAAGACCTTCTTAAACTCCTTGATGACCGTTCGAATCTGGCTCTTGTTCACGACCTTCTTGTCGAGGTCTTTCCCCGTGTAGGGGAGGTCGTCGTCAAGCGTCTCCCATTTCTCGGCGCGGGTCAGCTTGTCGCGGGTACGCACTTGCTGCCGGCAGGAGATCGTCTCGCCGTCCTTGGTGATCTTCGTGTCGATAAGATACACGTCACCGCCCACGTTCACGCCGTCGAGGACGGCCTGCTCGTGGGTGTATTCGCTGATCACGTTCTGCTTGAAGAACGCGTACGTGCGATTGTCCGGCGTGGCCGTGAGACCTGTGATGAACGCGTCGTAATATTCAAGCACCTGACGCCAAAGGTTGTAGATGGAGCGGTGGCATTCGTCAACAATGAGGAAGTCGAAGAATTCCGGCGGGAGGGCCGGATTGTATTCGACTGCGGCGTCCTTTCCTGATTGCCACTTGGCGGACTCCTCCTCACTGGTCTCGTCGAGTTCCTGCCCTTTCAGAATCGAGTACATCCGCTGGATGGTCGAAATGCAGACGCGTGCGGTGGAATCGATTTTGGAAGACGTGAGCCGCTGGACAGGATAGAGCTCGGTGAACTTGAACTGTTCGCCGACGGGCTGGTAGTTCTCGAACTCCTCCTGTGCCTGTACGCCAAGCTGCTTCGTATCGACGAGCATCAACACTCGCCTGGCGTTACCATATTTGAGGAGACGGTAAACAGACGTGATCGCCGTGAAGGTCTTTCCCGCGCCCGTCGCCATCTGGACGAGCGCGCGGGGATTCGCTTCAGCAAAGGACTTTTCCAGGTTGGTGATTGCAGAGAACTGGCAGTCGCGGAGATTACCCTGCAAGAGAGCGGGGATATCTTCCTTGAGCCGTCCGCGAAGGGACTTCGTCTCCTTCAGAAAACCCTGCATGGTTTCCGGCCGCAAGAAAGAGAACACCTCACGGGAACGGGGCTTCGGATCAAGGCGGTCGCGAAAACGGGTGACAATGCCGGTTGATTCGTAGATGAAGCGCAGAAAGTAGTTCTTCTTGTAAATTTTCAACTCGGCGTTCGCGTAGTCCTCTGACTGTTTTTCGACATCCGCGAGGTTGTAACCGAGAGCGAATTTTTTGGCTTCAATGAGACCGCAAGGCTTCTTATCCACGATGAGCAGATAGTCCATCGGACCGGTGTCCGTAGGATATTCACGCAAAGCAATCCCAAGACCGGCGTTCAGGTCTGGCGTAGCGTGGTCTTGGACAACCCATCCGGCGGCTGCCAACATGGCGTCTATCTT
>JAZLJP010000179.1:0-3443 GCA_045617985.1 Kiritimatiellia bacterium | reverse complement strand
CCGGCCTTGGGCCTTGCCGTTTCCGGCGGCCACACGACGTGGGTCGACATGCCCCGCTACGGTACCTACAAGATCATCGGCCAGACGCTCGACGACGCGGCGGGCGAGGCGTTTGACAAGGCGGCGAAATTGCTCGCTCTCGGCTATCCGGGCGGTCCTGTGATCGACCGCTGGGCGAAGGGCTATTGGAACGGTGCGACGGACTTTTCGGATGCCGCCGCCCTCAAGGCGCTCGCCTATCCGGCGGGGATCAAGGTGCGCGATCCGATGCCGCGTTTCCCGAAGGGGCACCCCCGTGCCGGTACGGCCGCGCTTGCGGGGCTCGACGCGGAGCTCTGCGTCTCCTTCTCCGGCCTCAAGACGGCGCTGCTCTACTTTGTGAAGAAGAACCCGCCGAAGGACGATCAGGAGAAGGCCCGGATCGTGGCTGCCTATCAGGAGGCGATCGTGGGCACGCTTGCAGATCGCACGCGCCTCGCGTTGAAGCGGCGCGACTACAAGGCCCTCATCGTGGGCGGCGGCGTGTCGCTCAACGGGCGCCTCCGCGCGAAGCTCGCGGAAGTCGCCGCCGAAATGCGCGTGCCGCTTCTCCTTGCAAAGCCCAAGTATTGCGGCGACAACGCGGCGATGATTGCCGGTCTCGCCTACTACAAGCGGAACCTCATGGGCGAGGCCGCCTTCACGGTGGATGTAAACCCCGCGCTTCAGGCCGGCGATTGAAACGGCGAACGGCATGAAGAAGAAGCATCGACAGCGAAAACCGGTCAAGCGCGGCCTGCGGCGTCCCTTCGAATGGCTGGGCATTCTCCTGGGGATGGCGATCCTCTCCAACCTGCCGCATCGCCTTCTGTTCGCTGTGTGCGATTTCCTTTCGGCGACGATGTTCTTCTTCGATCGCGCGGGGCGCTCGGTGGCGCTGTTCAATCTGCGCGTCATCACGGGCGTCTATCCGCCTGCGCGCGACTTCAAGGCGCCGCACGAGGTGCCGCCCACGCGGCGCGAAACACTGATTCTGAAACGCAGCTACCGCAACATGGCGCGCACGATCGGCCACCTCTTCTGGACGAGCCGCAAGGCGGGGTCGCGCGCAGGGGGCGTTGCGGCGCTCGATGGCGGGTGTCGCACGCTTCTCGCCCGGTATAAGCCGATCGTCACGGTGAGCGGGCATCTCGGCTGCTGGGAAGTTCTTTCGCAGCTCGTTCACCTCGAAGGCCACAAGATGATGAGCGTGGCCAAGGACATCGGAACGCCCGCGATGACGCGGCTCTTGATGCGTTCGCGCCGCTCGATCGGCCAGGAGATCGTGCCGGCCGACGGCGCCTTCCGCGCGCTTCTCGCCGGCATCCGCGACGGTTACGACATCGGCCTTCTCGTCGATCAGGTGGTGAAACCGAAGGAGGGCGGCGTGTGGGTGCGTTTCATGGGGCGGCCGATGCCCGTTTCGGCGGCGCCCGCGTTCTTTGCCGCGAAGGCGAAGGTGCCCGTGCTCGTTGCGTGGTCGCGGCCGCTCAAGAACGGGACCTACCGCTGCGACCTTCTCGACTGCATCCCGGCTGCCGAGGCGCGCGACGTGTGGGGCTGCACGCAGCGCTGCCTCGACGATCTTGCGCGCGTCATCCGGCGCCACCCCTCTTCATGGGTGCTCAACTACCGCTATTTCCGCAAGTCGCCCGATGCCGCCGAATTGGCGCAGCTCGAAGCGCGTGAGGCGAAGGCGCGCGCTGCCGCCATGGAAGGGGGGCGGGCGTCATGAAATCGCTCCGCATCCTTTTCGTGGGGAATTTCCTCGTGCGCCATTGGGGGCGCGGCCGCACCGGCATCGACATGCGTCTTGCCGCCGGCGCCCTTCGGAACAACTGGCAGATTCTCACTTTCTCGGAACGCGACGTCACGCGCTTCCTCGCGCCGCTCGGGTTCCTCCGCAACATCGGCGCGACGATGATGAATACGCGCCTCGTGAAGACGGCGAAGAACTGGAAGCCCGATTTCATTTTCGTGGGCCATTGCGACTATGTGACGAACGAAACATTGGCGCGCATCCATGCGGCGCTCCCGGGCGTGAAGATCGTCCATCTCAATTGCGACGCACCCGCCCAGGTGCACACGCAGGCACAGCTGCTCCGCCGCAAGGACGCCTGCGACGCGATTTTCGTGACCACCGCCGGCGCGCCCCTGAAGGCGCTCGCGACGGGACGGAACGTGGTGGGGTATTTCCCGAATCCGTGCGACCCGTCCTTTGAAGTGGAGGATAATTCCGCACGGACCGATTTTGAATATGACGTGTTCTTCGCGGGGCAGGCCCGTGCGCGCGACGAACGCAAGGTCTTCCTCGATGCGCTTCGCGCGCGCCTCGCGCCGGCTGTGCGGCTCGGGTTCTTCGGCGTGGAGCCCACGCCGCCCGTGATCGGCCGCGCCTACGAAGAGGCGATCGCGCAGGCGAAGACGGGCCTTTCGCTCAACCGCTACGAGGGCGCGAAGTGGTATGCGTCCGACCGCATCGCCCACTTGATGGCAAATGGCGTTCTGACGTTCCAGAACGGGGCGAACGAGATGCAGCGCTTTTTCTCCGACCGCGAGACGGTCTATTACACGGCGGTGGACGATCTTGCCGAGAAGATCGCGTTCTATCAGGCGCATGACGACGCCCGCCGCGCCGTGGCGGCGGCGGCGCGCCTCCGCTACCATCGGCTTTTCGCGGCAGAGCGCGTGATGCGCTATCTTGTGGCTGCAACGCGCGGCGAACCGTTTGCCGAACCCTACGAATGGGCCGAGGAGGTGTACCGATGAGCCGCCTTCCGCATCTTGGCATTTCCTCCTATGTCTACCCGCTTGAAGCGGCGGATGTGGCGAAGCTGGCGGACTACGCGGGCGAGCCGATTCCCGAGACCGCGTTGCCGGATGACGACATTCTCATCTATATCCGCCGCGGCGCGCCCGACGTGCTCCTCCGCGGCCGCGCCCTTGTCACGTCCGCCGTGGCGACGGGCGACGTGGGAGCCACCGTGCCCGTGCGCGTCGTCTTCAAGCCGTCGATCGCGAAGTGGAATCTCCCCGCGACGGTCATCCGCGTTCTCCGCAACAAGTATCGCTATCACGGTACGGGCGTCTACCACATCGCTTCGCAGACCGTGCGCGACATGGGCCTTGAACGCGCCATCCGCACGCTCGAGAATCCCCAGCTGCGCAAGAACAAGGACCGCACGGCGAGCATGAAGCGCCTCGCGGAGAGTCTGCGCACGCGCGGCTACGACGATGCGCGGCCGATCAACATCCAGGTGTGCCGCGGCATGGGCCGCAAGGATTCGCTCCGCCAAGGCCACCATCGTGTGAGCGCCTGCCTGGCCTGCGGCGTGGCGCGCATGGCGGTGGGTTTCTGCGGGGCAGGCGCCTGGCCGCGGGGGCTGGGGGGGAACCGGTGATGGGCGCGGCGGTGGGAGCGGAAC
>JAZLJP010000178.1:0-18317 GCA_045617985.1 Kiritimatiellia bacterium | reverse complement strand
CCACATCAAGGCGGGTGCCAAGAAGGTCATCATGAGCGCACCGTCGAAGGACGCGACCCCGATGTTCGTCTACGGCGTCAACGACAAGACCTACGCCGGCCAGGACATCATCTCCAACGCGTCCTGCACGACGAACTGCCTCGCGCCGATCTCGAAGGTCCTCAACGACAACTTCGGCATCAAGCGTGGTCTGATGACGACGATCCACGCCGCGACGGCGACGCAGAAGACGGTTGACGGCCCGTCCAAGAAGGACTGGCGCGGTGGCCGTGGCATCCTCGAGAACATGATCCCGTCCTCGACGGGCGCGGCCAAGGCCGTTGGCAAGGTTCTCCCGGCGCTCAACGGCAAGCTCACGGGCATGTCCGTGCGCGTTCCGACTTCCGACGTCTCCTTCGTCGACCTCACCTGCGAGCTCGAGAAGCCGGCGACGTATGAGGAAATCTGCGCGGCGATGAAGGAAGCTTCCGAGAAGTGCGTGTGCGAAGGCGGCCTCAAGGGCGTCCTCGGCTACACGGCCGACGCGGTCGTTTCCACCGACTTCCGCAACGACGCCCGCACGTCGATCTTCGACGTCAAGGCCGGCATCCAGCTCGATCCGACGTTCGTCAAGGTCTGCTCGTGGTATGACAACGAGTGGGGCTATTCGAACAAGGTCTGCGAGATGGCGCGCGTCATTGCGAAGTAACTCGCTCACGGCTTGTTCGAGTCGACATGAAAAAGGGCACGGCGGTTTGGCCGTGTCCTTTTTTCGTTTTCTGAAATCTTGACAATTGCTTAACATTTCAAGCGGTCAAACATGGTATAGTATCCAGCGTTCTTCCGCGGGGAAGGACGAAAGGAATATCAGAATGACCGAACGAGAAGCCCGTATCGCCTTCAACATGATTCCCACGGTGGGAAGTGTCACGTTTGCGCGCTTGTTGCGCGAGACGCACGGAGATGCCGCCGCCGCCTGGGCGCGCTATCCTGCCAAGCTGGACTGGGAGGGGAAAGTGCCGGATTGGGAACGGGAAATCGAGCGCGCGGCAAAGATGGGAATCGCGGTGATGACCGAAATCGATGCGGCCTATCCCGCCCCGTTGAAAACAATCGCTTCACCGCCCTTGGCGCTCTATGTCGTTGGCGCGAGCGCGGCACTTTCAAAGGCCGGGATCGCCCTTGTGGGCACGCGTCATTGCACGGACTACGGGCGCGACGTGGCGGAGCGTTTGGCCTTTGGTCTCGCGCGCCGGGGTTGGAGTGTCGTTTCGGGGCTTGCGCGTGGTATCGATACGGCGGCCCACCGTGGCGCGCTCACGGGGGAGGGGACGACCGTTGGCGTGCTGGGAGGCGCCGTGGACCAATTCTATCCACGTGAAAACCGCGTTCTTGCGCGGGAGATGGTGGAGCATGGTGGGTGTGTGGTCAGTGAGTTTCCGCTTGGGCGGCGCCCGGATGCGCAAACCTTTCCGCAGCGCAATCGGATCGTTTCGGGGCTCGTGCGCGGCGTGGTGGCAGTGGAGTGCCCGCTCCATAGCGGAACGCTCATCACGTGCATGCGCGCGGCCGAACAAGGGCGGCTGGTGATGGCGGTGCCGGGGCGGATCGACTGGCGCACGTCGGAAGGGTGCCATCATCTCATTCGCGAAGGGGCTCGCATGGTGACGAGTGTGGACGATATTGTCGAGGAGCTCGCGCCGCTTGCGCCGAAAAGGCCGACACCGCGCGTTGCCGCTGTCGCCTCAACGCGTTCTCCTGCAGCGCCTTCCCCCGAGCCGAAACCGGCCGAGCAGATTCCGCCGGAACGCCTTGAAACGAGACGCCCGCACGTTCCGGAAGAGAGCGTGTCGTTTGACGAGGCGGCGATTTTGCGGGTGATTACCGAGGAGGGAGTGACGATGGACCAGGTCGTACGCGGCAGCGGTCTTGTGGCCGCCCGTGTGACGACGCTCGTCGTGGGCCTTCGCCTCAAAGGCCGTCTCCGGCTTTTGCCGGGAAATCGCGTGGCCCTCAAACGATGAAATGCACACGATGTTTGACAGCGGAAAATCGGTTTGATAAAATGGTCGTGTCACCATGGTCAAGAAGGAACATTTAGAGTATCATGCTCGTATGAAAACGAAGACTTCAACTTTGAATCGGCGTCTGTTCGCCTGTCGTGCCGTGGCGGCGATCGGTACGGGGTGCGGGGGCGTATGACGTCTTTGCCGTTCTTCGCGCCTTGGATGCTCTGGGGGCTCGCCGCCGCGGCGATCCCCATCGTGCTTCATCTCTTCCGCCGCCGCACGGCGCGGCGCATCGTGTGGGGCGCTTGGATGTTCCTCGCCGAAACGATGCGGATGAAGAAGCGGCGCCTCCTGCTCGAAGATCTCCTTCTGATGCTCCTTCGCACGCTCGCGCTCATTGCCGCGGCGCTCGCCTTCGCGCGCCCCTACTTGCCCGAGTTCTCCCTCTTCGGTGCGCGCGGCGGCGCGCGCGACGTGGTGATCGTGCTCGACGACTCGGCGTCCATGAATCTGCGCGGGCCCGGCGGGCGTCCCCGTTTCGAAGAGGCGAAGGAAGAGATCCGCGACCTCGTGCGCCGTGCGCCGGAGGGGACGGCCTTCGGCCTTGTCGCGGGCGGAAAGATTCTCACCGCCGCGCCGTTTGATTCGAAGCGCGAAGTGCTCTCCCTCCTTGAGGCCGTCGAGCCCGGTACGGGCTGTTTCGACGTCCCCGCCCGCCTCACCGATGCCGCCGCCGTTCTCGCGGGCGGCACGCATGCACGCAAGGACGTCCTTCTTTTCGGCGACGGACAGGCCTGGGGCTGGCGTACGAACGAAGCCTCCACCTGGGAACGCGTGGGGCGCCTCTTCGCCCGTTTCGGCGCGAACGCCGCCGTGACGGCACGCGTCCTCGCCCCTCCCGCCAAAGTGACGAACGCCGCGATATCGAGCCTCGCCCCCTCGCGCCGCTTGATCAGTACGGATCGCCCCGTCACGTTTTCCGTGGGGCTGACGGCGTCGGGCACCGAAGCGGCGGCGCCGGGCGAGGTGACGCTCGCCGTCGATGGCGCTCCCGTTGCCTCCGCGCCCGGCGGGCAGATCGTTCCCGGCGCCACGCGTACGCTCGTGTTTCCGGTTGCGTTTACGAATACGGGCGTCCACCGGGTGGTCGCCTCGTTTGCACAGGCGGATGATCTCGCGAGCGACAACGTGGCCACGCAGCGCGTGGAGGTGATCGATACGCTTCCCGTTCTCCTCGTCAACGGCCATCCCGGCGCGACGGGCTTCGACCGCCCGACGGCGTTCCTCGAGGCGGCGCTCGCGGGCGGCGTCACGTCGCGAACGGTTCGCGTGCAGGAGCTTGCCGCGTCGAATGCGCTCGCCCGCGCGGCGGCCTGTTTCCTCTGCGACGTGCCGCGTCTGCCGGCAGGCACGGCGGAGAATGTGGCGCGCTTTGTCGCCGCGGGCGGCGGGCTCGTCATCGTGCCGGCCGAGGGCGCGGAACTCGCGTTCTACACGAATTGGACCTGGCAGGGCGAGGCGGTGCTCCCGCAGGCATGGACGTCGTTCGCGGAGGGCCGCCTCCGCTTCGATGAAACGCAGTTCCCGCAGACCATCGACGTCTTACGGCGCTTCCCCGACGGCAAGGCCGCCTGTATCGCAGCGCCGTTCGGAAAGGGGCGCGTGGCGATTTCGGCGGAACCGTTCGACCGCGCATGGAGTACCTTCCCCTCCGACCCCGCCTTCGTGCCGTTTGCGCATGAACTCGTCTATGACGTGGCCGGCGCTGCGCGCGCGCCCTTGGAGAACGGCTTTGCTGCACGCGCGCGCGAAGGCGATCTCGCCCCCCTTGATGACGCCCAGCTCGCGGCCGTTCGCGCCCATGTGCCGCTCGGGCTTGCGCGGCGTGCGGCGGATGTACTCGCCTCCGTTTCGGGCGAGGGATTCGGCCTCGAACTCTGGAAGCCGATTGCGATTTTCGCGCTCGTGATTCTGGTGGTGGAGGTTGTTCTCGCCCGGCGTTTCGACGTGACGCGCGGGATTGTGGCGGGCGCGGGCTCGGGCGTTTGGGCACGGCGCCTCTGCCGGCTGATGGCGTTTCTCGCGCTCGTCTGGATGCTCGTTCATCTCGTGTGGGCGCATGACCGCACACGTGCGACGCCGCGCCGCGTCGTCGTGTTGCACGATCGTTCGCTTTCGATGGAACGCGCAGATGGTTTTGGCGCGGCGCGGCGCGTGCGGCGGGAGGTCGCAACGAACGTCGTGGAGGATTTGACGGCGGTGCTCGCCGGCCGATACGAGGTGGAGGTGCGGTCGTTCGGCGGCGCGACAACCGATTTCGCCTCCGCGCTCGAAACCGTTCGCGCGCGGATTCGGCCGGAGGAGCTCGCGGGTGTCGTTTTTGTGACGGACGGCCGCCTCGCGGGCGGGGCGGATCCCGAGCCCGTGGCGCGCCGTTTCGCCCACGCCACGCAACCCGTTTCGACCGTGCTCGTGGGCGATACCGCCCAGCGCCCGGATGTGGCGCTTGCCGACGTCCGCGCGCCCGAAACGGTGTTCCTCGGCGATGCCGTGCGCATTACGGCTACCGTGCGCGCCCAGGGCCTCGCCCAGAAGAACGTCACCGTCAAGCTCCTTGCGGACGACGGCCGCGAGCTCGAGGTGCGTGCGGAGGAGATTGCGGGGGAGGCCTGGGAGAAGGAAATCCGCTTCCGCGATGTGCCGAAGGATCGCGGCATCAAACACTATCGCGTGGCGCTTACGGTGCCCGAAGGGGATACGGAGGCGGCGAACAACGCATGGCCTGTCGATGTGGCGGTTACGGACGATCGCGTGAACGTGCTCATTCTCGATCGCCGGCCGCGGTGGGAATTCCGCTACCTCCGCAACCTTTTCTACGCGCGCGACAAGTCGATCAACTTGCAGTACGTGCTCACGGAGAGCGATCGCGTGGCGGGCGAGGTGCGCGATTTGCCGCCCGCCTCCGCGGCGCGTCCGTTCGGAAACGCCGAGGCGGGGGCGCTCCCGCGCGATCGCGAGGCCTGGCGCGCCTTCGATGTGATCGTTCTCGGCGATCTCCTGCCGTCTTCGCTTTCCGCCGAAGCGTGCGAGCACATTCGCTTCTGCGTGGAAGAGCGCGGGGCGCTTCTCGTAGTGAGCGCGGGGGCGGACGCGATGCCGTGTGCCTACGCGGGAACGGCATTCGCCTCGCTCTTACCCGTTTCGCTCACGAACGCGCAGGGGCGCGTGACGGCGCGGTGGCACACGGCTCCGTTCAAGCCCGTTCTTTCGCCGCTTGGGGCGTCCCATCCCGTGATGGGCCTTGCCGCCACCGTGGCGGGGAATGAACAGACCTGGCAGAGCCTGCCGGCTGCGAGCGGGCGCCTCGTGGGCATTGAGGCGCAGCCGGGCGCGGAAACGCTCCTCTACGCCGAGGGCGGTACGGCGCTCGATTCGCCCGTCGTCGTGGCGGCGCGGCGCGGCCGCGGCAAGGTGCTGTTCTTCGGAACGGATGAAACGTGGCGCCTGCGCTATCGTGTGGGCGACGAACTTCACCATCGCCTCTGGGGGAACGTCGTGTTGTGGGGCACCGGGGCGCGCCTTCGCGAAGGCAACGCCTATGCGCGGGTGGGCACGGATCGGCTTCACTACGCGCCGGGCGACACGGTGAAACTCGCGGTGCGGCTTGTCGGGCGCGACGCACGCCCCGTTCTCGTCAATGACCTTGCCGCTGTCGTGACACAGCCGGACGGCCGTACGGAAACGGTGACGCTCGTTCCGGGCCTTGAAACGAACGGCGTCTATACGGCGCGCCTTCGTGCGGCACCCGAGAAGGGGACTTTTCGTGTGGAAGTGACCTCGCCGACGGCCGAGCGGCAGCTGCTCGGCGATTGGCCGGCTGAATTCGTGACCACGTTTCAGGTGGAGGACGGCTTTGCGCCGCGCGAATTCGTGAATCCCGCATCCGACGGCGCCGTGCCGGCGGAGCTCGCGCGGCTCACGAACGGCAAGGTCGTGCGGCCCGGGAACGAAATCGAACTCGCCGAGGCGTTCGGCGCGGGGAGCGGCCGGGTGACGGAACACGTGGAGAACCCGATCTGGGCCCACCCGGGCGCGTTCATTCTTCTTGTTCTGGCGCTTCTCGCGGATTGGCTTCTCCGCAAGCGCCGCGGTCTTTCCTAAGAGGTGAAAGGTTGTCTCGTCATGCTCGATCTTCATTGTCATAGCACGTGTTCGGATGGTACGTTCACGCCCGAGGAACTCGCGGAAAAAGGGCGTGCGTTCAGCGTCTTTGCCCTGACCGACCACGATACGCTCGATGGTGCGGAACGCTTTCTCGCCGCGACGCGCGATCAGGCCGGGGTGCGCCTTGCGGGCGTTGAACTTTCCATCGATCCGGGCGAAGGGTATTCGAAGTTCCATCTCCTCGGGCTCGGCATCGATCCGAAGTCGCCGCAATTGAACGCCTTTCTCGATGAGATTCGGGAGGGACGCGACGCGCGGAACGTGAAGATCGCCGCCCGGCTCGCCGCGCTCGGCTGCCCCGTCGCGTTCGAGGAACTTGCGAAATACGCGAATGGAAAGATTCTGGCGCGGCCGCATTTCGCGCGCGTTTTGATGGACCACGGGTGGGCGACGAGCGTGAAGGATGCGTTCGAGCGCTATCTCGGGGATGGAAAGCCCGCCTACGTGTCGCGTTATAAGCCATCCCAGATCGCGGCGATCGAAGCCGTTCATGCGGCAGGGGGCGTGGCCGTGATGGCGCATCCGCGCTATTGGACGCATGACCCTGCGGCGCTGCGGGCGGGCTTGCGGCGTCTCCGCGATCTCGGCCTCGATGGCCTTGAAGCCGTCTATCAGGCAAACGACATCACGGAAACAATCGACCATCTGCGCGCCGCAGAAGAAGTGGGCCTTGCCGTCACCGCCGGAAGCGATTTCCACGGCGCGAACAAGCCCACGATCCCCCTTGGCATGGAAGTCGAAAACGACGAAGCCTTCATCGCTCCGCTCTTGGAAAAATGGAGGAAGGGAAATGAGAGGATCCCCGACGGTGTTTGAAAGCGAAAGCTTTGGCATCGGGTTTTGTTTTTGGTCTGAAAGTATGGTATAATAACAACGCTATGAAGATGAAATTTTTTGATGAGGCGGCCGGGTTCTTTCCCGACGAGTGTTTTTCGCGTCCCGTGGACCTTGCGATCGTATTGGGGAGCGGCTGGGGCGATGCGTTGACGAGCGATCGAACGCTCGTGCGCCTGTCGTATGCGGACATCCCCGGGTTCGGCGCCGCCACGGTGCCGGGGCATGCCGGCGAGTTCCGCCTCTACGAACGGGCCGGGCGGCGCGTGGCGGCGTTCTGCGGCCGGCGCCACTGGTATGAGGGCGTGGGCTGGGAGGCGGTGGTGCTGCCCGTTGAAATCGTGCGGCGGATGGGGTGCCCGCGGATTTTGCTGACGAACGCCGCAGGTGGCTTGAACCCCGCGCTCAAGCCGGGCGACTTCGTGATCTTGCGCGACCATATCAACACGGTGGGCATCAATCCGCTCATCGGGCCGCACAACCCCGTGTGGGGGGCGCGTTTTCCCGATATGACGGAGGTCTACACGCAGCATTTGCGCGACGTGCTCCACGCCTCTGCCAACAAGCGCGCCCTGCGCGTGATGGAAGGCGTCTATGCGTTCACCTCCGGCCCCGTCTTTGAAACGCCGGCCGAAATCCACGCCTATGGCCACATGGGGGCGGATGTGGTGGGCATGAGCACGGTGCCCGAAGCCGTGTTTGCGCGTGCCTGCGGCATTCAGGTGGCGGGGCTCTCGCTCGTTTCAAATCTCGCGGCGGGCATCTCTTCGAAACCCCTCTGCCATGAAGAGGTGATGGCCGCTTCGCAGGCGGCGAAGGGTGTGATGAGCGCTCTTATCGACGATTTCATCGTGGCCTGTTAATTCAAGAAAGGATCGACTATGACGTTGACGCTTCTAGCAACGGTGACGACGCTCCTCACGCAGGGCGCCTCCACGGTGGATTTCGGTGCGGAGGGCGTGGGCGGCTACCCTGTCGTGGAAGTGACGGGCGTGAAGGGCCCCACGCGCGTTCGCGTGTGTTATGCCACGCACCCCGAAGGTCTCAAGGGCAAGCGCGGCGACTTCTGGCACGAGACGCGCGCCACCTATCTCGGGGCCGACGTGTGGCTGCCGATCATGCCGGCGAATACCGACCGCTGGGATTGGTTCGACGTGACCTCGAACGGCGTCTATCGGGCGGCCTGCGCGCAGGGGCTCGTGCGCTACGCGAAGTGGATGATCGATTCGGGTGCGGGCGCTACGGTGAAGTCCATTGGCTTCGACAACGCCGGCATCCATTCCGAGGAGCCCGTGGTGGGGGCGTTCGCCTGTTCGGACGCAACGCTCGATGCCGTGTGGCGCGCGAGCGTGCGCACGTGTGCGCTCGCGGCGATTCCGGGCCGTACGGAGCCGATCTTTGTGAAGGGCGGGCGGCGGCAGCAGACGCTCGGGCCGTCCTACGCCTATCTCTCCGACGGCGCGAAGCGCGACCGCCTTGTGTGGAGCGGCGACCTCTGGTGGGCGCAGCGCAACATGTACGTGGCGTTCCCGCCCGATTCGCCGTTCATGCCCGGTTCCATTCGCATGCTCGGCGAGAACCAGACGCCCGAGGGGTACGTGCAGGCGTGCCCGTATCCGGAATCGCACGGGCCGCTTCAGAACGGCGATTGGGGGCCGTTCGGGTCGGACGAATTTGCCGCCTGGTTCGTGCCCGTGGTGTGGGATCATTACCTCCACACGGGCGATGCGGCGCTCGCCCGCGAGGCCTTCCCGCGCGTGGAGAAGCTCATCGGCTATCTCGTGAAGCACTGCCGCGCGGACGGGTTCCTCGAACCGCGGCGTGAAACGTGCAAGCACGCGGCCGGGCTCACCTTCGGCAGCACTTCGCTCCACCACCGCACCTACATGAACATCCTCCTCTGGAAGACGTACGTGGATGCGGCATCGCTTGCGGACGTATTTGGTACGGCAGACGAAGCGCGGGCCTGGCGGGCGCGCTCTGCGCAGCTCGCCGCGCAGATCCGCGCCACGCAGTGGAACGCCGAGAAAGGGCACTTCATCCAATCGCTTGAAGACCGCGCCTGGGGCGCGGAGGCGAACCCGCTTGCGCTTGCGACGCGTTTTGCAACGCCCGAAGAGGCCGCGCGCGTCATCCCGCAGCTGCGGCGCCACAATCATGGCAAATTCCAGGCGATGGCGATGCGCGGCGCCTTCGAGTATGGCGAGGCGCCGAAGGCGATGGCGCTTTTGAACGCGCACAACTGGCGCAAGCTCTTCGACCCGTCCTGGCAGGGCCTCCACACGGTGACGGAGTGCATGGGCCTTCCGCGGCGCGGCTGGGGCGACGAGGCGCATCCCGATACCGCGATCGCAGGCATTCTCACGAACTACCTCCTCGGCGTTGAACCGACGGCGCCCGGCTATGCGCGTTTTCGCGTGAAACCGCAACCCGCCCCCGGCGTCACCTGGGCGAAAGGCCGTGTGCCGACCCCCCGCGGGTTCATCGAAGTCGAGTGGAAGCTCGAAAACGGCCGGCCCGTCGTGAAGGTGAACGCTCCCAAGGGGTGTGTGCGGGAATGAGGGGGGGCGTTCTCGGCGCCAAGTCCAGGAAGAGACGGGCTTGCTTTTCGTCTCATTTTTCGCTAAAATAATGGCGTTGGCAATTGGTTGGCTTAACGATTTCGTCAACAGTGAAAAGGAAAACAAGATGAGCAAAACTGATGTGAATCGCCGCGACTTTATGAAGTTGGGCATGGCAGGAGTGGCTGTTTCGGCGTTGCCGGGCGTTCTCAAGGCGCAGCAGGCGCCGGCGCAGGCCGCAAGCGCGTACTATCGCGCGAACGAGACGGTGCGTGTGGCGTGCGTGGGGTACTCGGATCGTTTCCGCGGTTCGCTCTTGCCGAGCTTCTGCGCGCACAAGGCGAAGCTCAACTTCGACATGGTGGCGGTGGCCGACCTTTGGAAGAAGCGTCTCTTCGAAAAGGCGAAGCCCGAGCTCGAGAAGCGCCTCGGCCATGAGATCAAGGCCTACCGCAGCGACGTGGAACTCTACGCGCAGGCGAAGGACGTCGATGCCGTGATCATCTCGACGGCCGACTTCCAGCACGCGCAGCATGCGACGCACGCCGTGACCGCCGCCAAGGACGTCTACTGCGAAAAGCCGATGGCGGAAGACATGTACTCCGCGAACATGCTCCTCGATGCGGTGAATGCGAAGCGCAGCGCCGGGTTTGCGCCGGGCGCCGTGCTGCAGATCGGTTCGCAGCGCCGCTGCGGCCCCGCCTATCATGCGGCCAAGGCCTATCTCGAAAGCGGCAAGTTCGGCAAGCTCACGTTCGTGGATCTCTGCTGGAACGTGAACCAGAACCGCCGGTGGCGCCGTGACGAGAAGCTCGTCGCGTCCCTCAAGAAGGAGGACGTCGACTGGAACCTTTGGCTGCTCGACCGCGATCCCGCGAGCTACGGGTTCGACCCGCGCAAATATCTCGAATTCCGTCTCTTCTGGCCGTTCTCCTCGGGCATTCCGGGGCAGTGGATGTGCCACCAGATCGATACGGTGGGGTGGTATACGGGGCTTCAGTACCCGCTCAGCGCCGTCTCCTCGGGCGGCATCTACGCGTGGAACGACGGCCGCATGAGCTTCGATACGTTCACGACGATTCTCGAGTACGGCCCCTCGAAGCTCAACGACAGGGGCTTCCAGGCGATCTTCTCCTCGCGCCAGACGAACGCCGCGCGCGGCAACGTGGAAAAGTACCACGGCCCGAACGGCACGATCGACCTCTGCAGCGGCAAGTTCTCCAACGAAGGCGTGGAAGGCAGGAAACGCAAGGAAGGGAAGCTCACGGAACACTACCAGGCCGCGGCAACGGCCGCCAATACGGGGAGCGACCCGCTCACGAGCGCGCACATGTGGAACTGGATGGAATGCGTGCGCGCGCGTAAGAACCCGAACGCCTCGGTGGAGGCGGGCTATGGCCACGCGATCGCCCTCATCATGGCGAATGCCGCCGCCCGCACGGGCTCGAAGGCGACCTTCTGCCCGAAGACGCGCCAGGTGATGGTGAACGGCAAGCCGTTCATCGGCTACAATTCCACCGTTACGGGTAAAATCAGCTAAGGTCGACTCACAAAGGAACACATGAAGACTCAACTTGCCCTCTCTTCGGTCATTCTCGTGTCGCTCGCCGCCTCGGCGGTGAACGACTGGGAGAATACGGCCGTCAACGCGATCAATCGCGAACCCGCCCGTGCGTATTCGATGCCGCTGGCGAGTGCCCAGGCGGCGCTGACGGACGCGCTTGAACCCGATACCCCGTTCCGCCAGACGCTGAACGGCATCTGGAAGCTCAGCTGGAGCGGCGACCCCGCCAAGCGCGTGCAGGACTTCTGGAAGACGGATTTCGATGACTCGCGTTGGTTTACGATCGACGTGCCGAGCTGCGTGGAGCTGCGCGGCTTCGGCTCGCCCGGCTACACGAACGTCACCTATCCGCACGCGAACAAGTGGCCGAAGATTCTCGACCGCCAGAGCGGCAAGCCCGACTACAATCCCGTCTCTTCCTATCGCCGCACGTTCTCCGTGCCGTCGACGTGGAAGGGGCGCGACGTGTTCCTGCGTTTCGACGGCGTCTATTCCGCCTACTACGTGTGGGTGAACGGCGAGAAGGTGGGCTATGCCGAAGACTCGAAACTGCCGAGCGAATTCAATATCACGAAGTTCCTCAAGGACGGCGAGAACCTGCTCGCGGTGGAGGTCTATCGCTGGTGCGACGGCAGCTACCTCGAAGACCAGGACATGTTCCGCTTCTCCGGCATCTACCGCGACGTGACGCTCTTTGCGACGCCGAAGGTGCGCCTTGACGACTTCAAGGTTGAAACAACGCCCGATGCCGCGTTCAAGGATTGGACGCTCTCGCTCAAGCCGACCGTGCGCGGCGGCGAGGCGAAGGTGGCCGCAACGCTCTACGACGCCGCCTTCAAGAAGGTTGGCGAACTCGATGCGGCCGGTAAGCTCGTTGTGAAGAACGCGAACGCCTGGAGCGCCGAAACGCCCTATCTCTACACGCTCGTGATGACGGCCGGCGACGACGTGCGCGCCTGCCGCGTGGGCTTCAAGGACGTGAAGATCGTGGGCGACACGATCTACTTCAACGGCAAGAACATCAAGTTCAAGGGCGTGGACCGCCACGAGTGCTCGCCGGCGAACGGCCGCACCGTTTCGCTTGAAGAGATGCTTACGGACGTGACGCTTTTCAAGAAGTTCAACATCAATACCGTGCGCACCTCGCATTATCCCGACCATCACCTGTGGTACGACCTGTGCGACAAGTACGGCATCTACGTGTGCGCGGAGGCGAACGTGGAAGGGCACGAGCCCGGCTACGGTGCCAATGGCCTCGGGCGCCACGAAGAGTGGTATGGTACGATTCTCGAGCGCAACGTGCGCCATGTGGAGAACTATAAGAACCATCCGGCCATCTTCATGTGGTCGATGGGCAACGAAACGGGGCATGGCGACGGCTTCCGCAAGGCGATCAAGGCCGTGCATGAACTCGATGCGACGCGCCCCGTGCACTGGGAACGCGGCAACGCCGATGCCGACGTCGATTCGATCATGTATCCCACCGTGGAGTGGCTCGACGGGCGCGGCCAGCAGGGCCGCAAGGCGTTCTTCGTGTGCGAATACGCGCACTCGATGGGCAACGCGCTCGGCAACTTCAAGGAATACTGCGATACCTTCTACCGCTACAACTGCCTCTCGGGCGGCTGCATCTGGGATTGGGTGGACCAGGCGCTCCTCGTGCAGTCCGACCGCCTCAACCCCGATACGGGCAAGCCCTACGAATTCCTCGCCTACGGCGGCGACTTCGACGAGAACCCGAACAGCGGCCCGTTCTGCGTGAACGGCGTGGTGGATCCGTTCCGCCGCGTTTCCGCGAAACTCGTGGAAGTGGGCCATGTCTATCAGAACCTCGTTGTCGAGGACTACAATCCGCAGTCCGGCAAAGTGAAGCTCTGGAACCGCAACGGATTCGTTTCGGCCGATACGTTCGCCGGCAAGTGGACGCTTCTCGCAGACGGCGTGGAAGTCGCCTCGAAGCCGTTCGATGTGCCGGCCGTGAAGCCGCTCGACCATGGCGAATTCGAAATCGCGTTCCCTTCGGACGTCTTCAAGCCGAGCGTTGAATATTTCGTGAACTTCGAGTTCTCGCTTAAATCCGATACGCTCTGGGCGGAGAAGGGCTATGTGGTCGCGCGCGACCAGATGCCGGTGCGCGCCGCCGTGAAGGCGCCGCCGGTGGCCAAGCCCGGCTCTTTCGGCGTGGATGAAGACGAGTGCACGGTGACGATCGCCGCCGGGGCGACGAAGGCCGTGTTCTCGCGCAAGTCCGGCACGCTTTCGGAACTTGAGATGAACGGGAAGACGATTCTCAAAGACGCCGCTCCGGGTCTCGTTTCGGGGCCGCAGCTCACCTGCGCCCGCGCGTTCACGGATAACGACTGCTGGCTGCGCAACACCTTCTACACAAGCGGCCTCACGCAGCTCAGGTATCATGCGCGCCCGCTCGCGGTGGCGAAGAGCGAAACGGGCGTCGTCGTTACGGCGGAAGTGGAAGTGACGGGTTCGAAGAGCGCCGGCTTCACGCACATTGCCGAATGGACCTTCCGCGCCGACGGCACGGCCACGGTGAAGAACACGGTGAAGCCGCATGGCACGATGCCGGAGCAGTTGCCGCGCCTGGGCCTTTCGTGGAAGCTCGATACGGCCCTTGAGCACATGACGTACTACGGGCGCGGCCCGCATGAAAACTACATCGACCGCCTCTCGGCCTCCTTCTTCGGCCGCTGGGAGAGCACGGTGGAGATGCAGTACGAGCCGTATGTGCGCCCGCAGGACAACGGCTACAAGTGCGACGTGCGCACGGTGCGCTTTACGGACGACGACGGCTTCGGCGTGGAATTCGCCGGCGACGTGCCGCTCTTCGTGCAGGCGCTCCACTATGGGCGCGAAGACCTCGAGTTCGCGCGTCATCGCAACGGCCAGCAGCGCTTCAATTCGCCGCTCGTGTGGCATCCGGAAGTGCTGTTGAACCTCGACCTCCGCCAGATGGGCCTCGGCGGCGCGAGCTGCGGCCCGCGGCCGATGAAGAAGTATCTCTTCCCCACCAAGGATGAAACGTGGAGCATTACGCTCACGCCCGTGGGGGAGGCGAAGAAGTTCCTCGGCCTTTTCTAATTGACCGAATCAAGAAGGAATCAAAAATGAATAGACGTGACTTTTTCAAGTTCGGCGCGGCGGCTGCGGCCGTGGCGGCGGTGGGCGCGAAGGCGCAGGGCGCGGAAATGCCCGGGTTCGGCCCGGGCGCCCCGAAGCCGATGAACAACCCGATTTGGCTCATGACCTCCGCCTTTCCGGACGATCGAGCGTTCGAAGACGTGATCAAGCGCGCGCAAAGCGTGGGCGCGCAGGGCCTTGAAGTGTGCGTGTTCCGCCGCGATACCGACCGTGCGGACCATATCGCGACGCATCTCGACTACGACCACTTCGACCTTGAAGCGGCGAAGCGCGTGGTGGACCTCTGCAACCGCACGGGCATGCGCATCTCCCTCGGCGCGTACGACAACCTCATCGGCGCGAAGACGGAAGCGCTCCAGACGATCAACCAGAACCACATCTTGAAGCTCATCCGCATGGCGGCTCTCCTCGGCGGCGATGCGAACGACGTCGTGTGCGGCACGTTCGTGGGCTATGACCACGTTCTCGGCCGCGAGGATGGCGGCTTCGAGAAGAACCTCAACAAGTTCAAGAAGGTCTTCCAGCCGATCCTCAACTACGCGAAGTCGCTCGGCGTGACCGTGTGCGTGGAGAACTGCCCGATGGAAGGGTGGCAGCCGGCGACGGCGCCCGATTGCTACAACAACCTGCCCGGCTGCCTGGCCGCGCGCAAGCTCATGTATGCGATTCTCGACGACGACACGGCGCTTCAGGAAACGTACGATCCCTCGCATGACATCTGGCAGCACATCGATCCGTCGGACGTCATCGAAGCGACCGACTTCAAGAAGCTGCGCCGCGTGCACATCAAGGGAACGCGCAACTATCCCACGACGAAGGACGCGATCTACTGGGGCCGGCTCTATCCCGAGCAGGTGGTGGATGCGAAGCTCGCCCAGAAGGCGGGCGTGCCGATCGCCGCGAACGAGTGGGCCCGCCTCAACTACGAGCCGCGCCTCCCGGGCTTCGGCGGCAGCGATTCGTGCGACTGGACGAAGTTCCTCCAAACGCTCATGAAGAAGGGCTTCAAGCGGCCGTTCGTCATCGAGAACGAAGGCTGCAATTCGTCCCACACGGGCAACATGGGCGCCACCCTGCAGGGCTTCCGCGCCACCATCCTCAACACGGCGCCGGTCGTGTGGAATCTCGGCGCGAACGGCTTCGCGTACGATCCTTCGCTTGACAAGCCCATGCAGGCGCCTGTGAAGGACCTCCCCGTGAAGACGATGAAGGACCTCATTTGATTTTTTGAAAAGGAGAATAAAAAATGAACATGAAGAGAAGAGATTTTCTGGCGGCGATGGGCGCGGCGGGTGCCGCTTTCGCGCTGCCTTCGTTCGGCGAGCTCAAGCCCGTTGGCAATGTGGCGGTGCAGCTCTATTCGATTCGCGGCTTCATCAAGAAGAACGGCATTGAGAAGGCGCTCGAAGAAGTGGCCAAGATCGGCTACAAGGGCGTGGAGCTCGCCGGCGAATGGGGCAAGAGCGCCAAGGAATGGAAGAAGATGCTGGCGGATAACGGGCTTGTCGCGTGCGGCACGCATGTCGGCCGCGATGCGTTCTCGCCGGCGAAGGTGAAGCAGACTTGCGAACACAACCTCGAGTTCGGCAACAAGACCATCATCTGCCCCGGCGGCGGCAATTTCCCGGGCAAGAACCAGAAGCTCGACGATTTCCTCAAGATGCTGGTGGACTACTACAACACGGCGGCGGAATCGGCGGCCAAGTTCGGTTGCAAGGTCGGCCTTCACAACCATACCGGCGAATTTGACCGCAAGCTTTCCTGCGGCACGACCTACTGGGACTACTTCTTCACCAACACGAACAAGAACGTGTGCATGGAGCAGGACGTGGGCTGGACCGCATGCGCCGGCTACGATCCCTGCGAGCAGTACAAGAAGTATCCGCATCGTTCCCCCACGCTCCACGCGAAGGAGAACGGCATGGGCCGCGGCGTGAAGAAGTTCGACGCCATCCTCGGCAAGCCCGGCTGCGATGCGAACGGCAAGGTGTGCGCCGTGGGCGTGGAGTGGAAGAAGCTCATGACGGCGGCGGATGCCGATGGCGTGCAGTGGTGGGTGGTCGAATGCGAGCGCCATGACAGTTCGCTCGACGCCATCAAGCCGTCGTATGCGTATCTCAAGAGCATTGGCCGCTGCTAACGACGGGAGCGCTCGAACATGCAACAGCCCTGCATTTCCCGGCGTGCATTCGTGGGGGGCCTGGGAGCGGCATGCGCAATGCCCGCCCTCGCGGCTCCTCCGGCACAGAAGAAGATCGTTGGCGTACAGCTTTATTCTCTCATCGCCTACATCCGCAAGAACGGTCTGGAAAAGACCCTCGCGGATGTGGCGAAGATCGGCTACGGGGCGGTCGAGTTCCAAAGCCTTTGGGGCAAAACGGCCGCCCAGCTCAAGAAGATTCTGGACGACACCGGCCTCGTGGCGTGCGGGGCGCATGTTCGAACGAGCGATTTCTCGCCCGCGCGGATCAAGGCGACGAGCGAGTTCCATCGAACGTTCGGCAACAATCTGCTCATCTGCGCCGGCGAAGGGAACTTCCCGCGCAGGGGCGAGCCCCTGGATGACTTCCTGAAGCGCTTGGTCGACTATTACAACAAGGCCGCCGAAACGGCCGCGCAGTACGGTTGCAGGATCGGGCTCCACAACCACACGACCGAGTTCGACCTTAGAATGAAGGACGGTACGACCTACTGGGACTATTTCTTTTCGCATACGCGCCCCGAAGTGTGCATGGAGCACGACGTGGGCTGGACCCTTGCAACGGGTAACGACCCCTGCGAGCAGTGGCGCAAATACCCGCATCGTTCGATTACGATGCACGCGCGGGAAAACGGCGGGCGCAAGATGGCGGGGAAGGCGTTCGACGGCATTCTCGGCAAGCCCGCCCCGGGGCAGAAGGGCGTCAACTGGGCGGAGGTCTCCGCCACTTGCGACGCCGATGGCGTGAAGTGGTGGATCTTCGAGTGCAGCACGCATTTCGACTCGCTTCTGGCGGTTTCGGAATCGTTCAAATTCCTGCGGCGCATCGGGCGCTGCTAAGCTAGTGAACAGGTCATAGGTTAGAATGAATAATTAGAGTTTAGAGTAAAGAAACAAGGAGAAAACAGATGAATCTCAACAGAAGACATTTCCTGCTCGGTTCGGCCGCGACGGCCGCGCTCGTGGGCAAGGCTCAGACCGCTCTTCCGCCGCGCGTGCTGAAGGCCGGTGAAAAGGCGAACGTGGCGATGATCGGCCTCGGCATTCAGGGCCGCAGCGCGCTTTTGCCGCAGTTCCTCGACCAGTATGGCCGTGGCGCGAAGGTCGTCATGGTGTGCGACGTCGATAAGACCCGTCGCGAAGACGCGGCGCGCCGCGTGGATTCCTTCTACAAGCGGCGCAAGATCCCGAGCGCCTGCAAGTGCGTGGCCGACTTCCGCGACGTTCTCAAGGATCCGACGATCGACATGGTGTGCATCGCGACTCCCGACCACTGGCATGCCTACATCTCCGTTGAGGCCATGAAGGCGGGTAAGGACGTCTACTGCGAAAAGCCGCTCACGTTCTCCATCGACGAAGCGCGCAAGGTCATCGCCGCGCAGGCGAAGTACAACCGCGTGTTCCAGACGGGGTCGATGCAGCGCTCCTGGCGTGAATTCCGCACGGCCTGCATGGTGGTGCGCAATGGCTTCATCGGCGACGTCAAGTACGTCGACGCCAACTACGGCCGCGGCGGCTCCAAGCTCGGCGGCCCGTCGCACCCGATCCGCTTCTTCGACGTTCCCGCGAACGCCGCGAAGGAAGGCGCGCCGAACCCGAACGTGGACTGGGACATGTGGCTCGGCCCGGCGAAGTGGCGTCCGTACTCCGACCAGCTCGCGCCGCGCGGCGTGAACAACTTCTACCCGATGTTCTGGCGCTTCGACGATGACTTCGGCACCGGCTACAACGGTGACTGGGGCGCCCACCACCTCGACATCGCGCAGTGGGGCATGGACATGGACGCTTCC
>JAZLJP010000177.1:0-33230 GCA_045617985.1 Kiritimatiellia bacterium | reverse complement strand
ACCACTGGAGAATGCGATCCTCGTCCAGTTCAAGGGTCCTGACATCTGAAAGCGCATGGGGGTTGCCGTCTTCCGACAGGACTAGATCCATCACGAAGTACAAGGTTCCGGTCTTCGCGTCGAAGGTCAGGTCGAAGACGCGGACGAGGTTCGGACTGTGAAGGCGCGCAAGGACCTTCCCCTCGGTCAGGAACTTGTTCTTGAGCGCTTCAACGTGCCCGTTCTCAAGCGCAAAGGCCTTGAGCGCGTAATGGACGCCGAGCTTCACGTGCTCGACTTCATAGACTGCGCCCATGCCGCCCCGCCCGAGCTCGCGGACGATGCGGTACTGGTCGACCTCGTCTCCTACCTCAAGTTTCATCGCGGCTTCAGGAAGAACGCATCGTGCGTGATGGCGAAGGCCCAGTCCTCCGGCATGCGCTTCAGCTCGTGGCCCTCGCCCCACGTGTCGGTGTAGAGGACCTCCTTCTTCTTGTCGTTGTAGCCGATGATGAGGCGCATGTGTCCGCCGACGGACTGCGGATTCACCCCGCGCTCGGGAAAGATGCCGAGCGTCACGCCCCAGAAGACGGGGACGCCCGCGTTGACCTGCTGGCGGAGTCCCGTCGAGAACTTCTTGAAGCGCGGGTCCTTCTGGCGCATGCGGTAGATGACCTTCTTGTCCATCGCCTCGCGCATCTCGGAGATGTAGATCGTGTTGCCGCGCGTAAACTGGCCGAGCGAGAGCGCCGGCTTCTTCTCGACCTTCGCCGCCTTGTTGTAGCGGGCGATCTCCTCCTCGATGTCGCCGAGACCGGCGGACATGTTGACGATGTCCTGGAAGCCGAGCCCGTTCTTCTGTCCGATCGCGGTGACGGCCTCCTTGAGCGCGTCTTCGCCCGTGCCGTGCGCCGCGCTCGTGCCGGCGACCTGCGCGATCTCATGCTCGTCGATCGCGTTTCCGTAGTAGCGCAGCACGCGCTCGGAAACCGCCGCGGAGCAATAGCCCTTCTGTCCCTGGTCGACCATGGGCACATTGTCGATGAAGACATCGCCATTCGGACTTTTCGTCACATTCTCCCGAATCTTCGCCTTGCCGATTGCGCCCATCGCACGTTTCGCAACCGTGCCCCGCCTTGCCGCGGAGGACGAATTCTTCGGAGCAAGCGAAAGGCGCAGGTATTCGACGGTGCGGTTCTTCTGCGCATCGGCGGCGGAAAGCCCCCACGCGAGTTCGGCGACGGGATCTGCCTTCACGAACCGCCGACGGTATTGGACGGAGTCATTCCGAAGCGTCGTCTTCTCGGGCTTCGCCTTGTCGGATGCGTCCAGCTTCGCGGCGACGGCGGCGACCTCGTCCTTCAGGTCGGCGACGCTCATCTCGTTACGTCCCGCGTCGCCGCGGTTGTAGAGCGACAGCTCCACGCGCACGATCTTTTCCTCCTCGGCGGCCTTGTCGAAATAGACCTTCGCCTCCCAGACCTTGAGTCCGTGCCACGTGCACGTGTCATGCTCCAGGCAATTGACGATGGTGCGATCCTCGCTCGCAAAGGCGAATCCGTCCTTCGCGTGCTCGACGGCGAAAAACTCGGCCTTTTCCGTCCAGGACTCCCGGTTCGCGAACAGCGCGCCGAGATCCAGCGCAGCCAACAGAACTATCGCGGACGTGAACATGGCGTGAAATCGATCTTGCGTTCGCGGAAGTCGACGCGCGCGACATGCACCTTCATCCGGTCGCCGATGCGCCAGCTACCGCCGCCGGAGACCGAAAGGGACTGGTCTGACTCGTTGAACTTGACGAACTTGCGGGAGAGCAGCGAGATGTGGACGAGGCCCGAGACCGTCAGCTCGGGAATCTCCACGAAGCAACCGAACGGCGTGCACTTCACGATGACCGCCTCGTAGTCGAGGATCTGCCGCGAATTGACCTGTTCCTCAAGCAGCCGGTACTTCTTGATCTCCAAAAGACCGCGCTCCGCCTCCGCCGCGACCTCCTCGCGTTCGCTCGTGTGCTCGGCCCACTTCGCCAGCAGCTTCGGCGGCACCTTCGCCTTCGCCGGATTCGCCAGGTAGGCCGCGAGCTGGCGGTGGAGCGTCAGGTCGGGATAGCGGCGGATCGGCGAGGTGAAGTGCGCGTAGTACTTCTTCGCGAGCCCGAAGTGCCCGATCGCCGTCGAGTCGTAAACGGCCTTCTTCATCGACCGGAGGACCATCGTCGACAAGGTCGGGTAAAGCGGATTCCTCTTGATGGCCTTGAGGAACTGTGCAAAGACCTTCGGGTCCTCGATATTGCCCATCTTGACGCCGAGTCCGCGCAGTTCCGCGCGGAGCATCAGGATCTTCTCGGGATCCGGCGGCTCGTGGAGCCGAGCCAGAATCTTGACGCCGCGCGTCCACAGCTCCTTCGCCACGGCCTCGTTCGCGGCGACCATGCACTCCTCGATCATCTGGTGCGACTCGTCGTAGGGACGCGTCACGATGCCCGTCATCTCGCCGTTGCGGTCCAGGATCACCTCGGCTTCCGGCACCTCCAGGTCCAGCGCGCCCGCCTCGAACCGCTTCGCCCGCAGCTGCTGCGCCAGCTCGCTGATCTGGTTAATTGTTTTAACACAGAGACACGGAGACACAGAGACCGAGTCTGGCACGAGCCCCTTGAATCCTCTGTGTCTCCGGGCCTCTGTGTTGATCATCTTCATCACCTGCTCGTAGGTGAAGCGGGCCTTCGAGCGGATGATCGACTTGGCGAAGCTGCGCTTGACCATCTCGCCGTTGCGGTCGAACGTCATGAAGACGGAGAAGGCAAGCCGGTCCTCATTCGGCACCAGCGAGCAGACGCCGTTGCAGAGCTCCTCGGGGAGCATCGGCACCACGCGGTCGCAGAAATAGACGCTCGTCGAACGCTTGTACGCCTCGCGGTCGAGGGCCGTCCCGGGCCTGACATAGTGCGAGACGTCGGCGATGTGCACGCCGAGCACGCGATTGCCCCTGCGGTCCGTCTCCAGCGACAACGCGTCGTCATAGTCGCGCGCCGTCACGGGATCGCAGGTGAAGATGAACTTCTTTCGCAGGTCGAGACGACCTTCGAGAGATTGTTTGATTGGTCGATTGTTCGATTGTTCGATTGACGGAGCGGAAATCCGCCGCGCCTCGCGTAGGACCTCGGGCGGGAAGGACTTCGGCAGGTGGTAGAACTTCATCACCGCCGCGGTGTCCTCCCGCGGCGTCCGCCCCGGCGGCGGGAACAGGACTTCGCTATCCAACGACGATTTCTTCACTGGGATACCTCACATGTCTTTTCGATTCCCTCGCGCCAATCATCATGACGATGGTGATCGCCCCGAGACGTCCGACGAGCATCGCCGCCATAATGGCGAACCGTCCCGGTCGGGACAGCCCGGCTGTCGTGTCGCCGACCGACAGCCCCGTCGTGGTGACCGCCGAGATCGCCTCGAAGTAAAGACTGCGGTCCGCCACACCCGAAGCCGACTCAAGACCGGACAACAGGGCATAGGCAAGATCGGCGAAAAGAAACAGCGCAACGACGATGACAATCGATTCGCGGACGACATCATAGGAGATGACGCGACGGGAGATCACCGTTTCGGATTCGCCACGGCACATCGCGACGATTGTGTAGATCAGGACGGCGAATGTCGTCATCTTGATGCCGCCGGCGACCGACCCCGGAGCGCCCCCGATGAACATCAACAGCTCGTAGAGTTCCAGCGTCGAGGTGCGCATCGCCTCCAGCGGAATGACAGTGAACCCGCACGACCGCGGCGTCACCGCCTGGTAGAAGCCGATCCACAGCTTCCTGGGCCAGTCAAAATCCTTCAGCGACCAGTCCCACTCCAGGAGCAGGAACGCGACGAAGGCGAGAGCCGTCAGGTAGAGCGAGAAACGGAGCACGACCGAGCTGTGCAGCGAAAGACGGCCCTTCGCACCGGACTTGCGCCGCCGAAACTTGAACGTGCAGAGATTGTAGATCACGAGGAATCCAATGCCACCGAGAATCGTCTCAGCGGCCGAAATCGCAAGGACGAACGGATCGGAAGCGAACTGCGCAAGCGATCCCGGCAGGATGCTGAACCCGGCGTTGCAAAAGCTCATCACCGAATAGAAGACGGACACATACCAGTCGTGGAAACGGTAGTAAAGCAACCCTGCGCCAACGCTCTCGATGACCACCATCGAGCCAAAGATCCAGAGGACGAGCCCGCGCACGCCGCGGATCTCCGCAACGCCATAGGCGTTCATGAGCGAGAACTCGCTCGCATAGGAGAGCCGCCGGCCGATCGCCACCAGCAGAAACGTGCCAAGAACCATTAGCCCGAGCGCGCCGATCTCCACCAGCGCAATCAGCGCGATCTGCCCGACAAGCGTGTACTCGCGGGAAATCTCCACCACCGACAGTCCCGTCACGCAGACGGCCGAGCAGGCGGTGAAGGCGGCGTCGGACCAGTCTCCCCACGTTCCCTCCATTCTCGCCGAAGGCGAGGAAAGCACAATCGCGCCGACCGAAATCAGCGCGAGAAATCCAAACAGGATGGTCGAACGTCCTCTCACGAGACCGTCCCCTTCTCCTTCAGCCAGATCGGCCAGATCGACAGCTCGTAGAGAATGCAAAGCGGAATCGCCATGAAGATCTGGCTCATCGGGTCCGGAGGCGTCAGGAACATCGACAAGAAGAACGCCAACACGATGGCAACGCGACGCTTTTCGCGCAGGGTCTTCGAGGTGATGATGCCGAACCAGCCGAGGACGAAGAGGATGAGCGGCATCTGGAAGACGAGCCCAAAGGCAATGACCGTCTTTAGGACAATCGAGATGTAGTTCTCGATGCGCAGGATCTCCATCTCGAAACCGACCCAGCGGTTGATCGCCTGAAATGCCGTCACGATCATCGGCAAGGTCTTCGCATAGGCCAACGCCACGCCAGCGAGGAAGAACGCCGTACCGACGAGCATGATGGAGAGAATCACCCACTTCTCGCGGTTCGTGAGCGCCGGGAACACGAACCGCAGAACCGCATAGACAATGAACGGAAACGCTAGAGCCAAGCCACCCCAGCCGGCGATGGAGATAATCGCCGACACGCCCGAGGTGAGGTCGAGCCCCTGCAGGAGCCGCCCGTCCTCGCCTGCGGGCGACTTGAGCCACGCCATGATCCACGGCGTGCAGATGCCGGCGATCGACGCACAGACGAACCAAGCCCCCGCGCCGAAGACAATCATGTCGCGGAGCGCCAGCAGATGCTCGAGGAGCGGACGCGGAGGATCGTTCCGCTCGTCAGGATTCTTGATGAGCCGGATCGCCATTCTCGGTCTTCGCCTCCTCGGTGATGTCGGGGATCTTCACGGCCTCTTCGACTTCGTTCGCCGCCTTGCGCAGTTCGCGCTCCATCTCGAAGTCCATGTCCATCAGCTGCCGCTTGAAGCTTTCGGCGGCGCGACGAAACTGCGCATAGTAGGAGCCGATCTTGCGCGCCGTCGACGGCAGCCGCTTCGGCCCCATCACGACAAGAAGAACGGCGAGCAGTACCAACCACTCGCCGGCTCCTACGCTATCGAAGATAATCGCTAACGTCATTCAGAAGGATTACTTCTGGTAGATGGCAAACTCGCCGCGGCGGTTCTTCGCCCAGGCGCTCTCGTCATGCCCGTCAACCGCCGGCTTCTCGGCGCCGTAGCTGCGGGTCTGGATGCGGTCGGCCGCAATGCCGCTCTGCACGAGGTAGTTGCGGATGATGATCGCGCGGTTCTCGCCAAGCGCCATGTTGTACTCGCTTGAGCCGCGCTCGTCACAGTTGCCCTCGACGACGACCACACGGTCGGTCTTCTCCGTCAGGTGCTGCGTCACGGCGTCGATCTTGCCAAGTTCGCCCTGCGGAACGACCGTCGAGTCGAAGCCAAAGTAGACCGGCGCGAAGTCGACGTCGGTGCAACGGGTATAGAGATCCTCAAACTTGCCCTCTGATGCGCCGGAAATCGAACCCGAGTCGCCGCCGACGCCTTCGCTTGTCGAAATGTCGGAACCAGTCGCACTGTCGCCGTCGCCGGCGCCTTTGCCCGCCTTGTCATACTTGCAGCCCGTCGTCGCAACCCCAAGGCCCATCGCAAAAACCGCCAGAATCGTCGAGAACTTCATTTTGTTTTCTCCTGTGAGTGTGTAGGTATTGAAATCCGTTGTGCGTATAGTATCAAAAAAAACGCCGCGGAGCAATACCCCGCGGCATTTTTTCTTATTGGACAAACTGTTACTTCGCAATGACGCGGACCATCTCGAGCACCTTGTTCGAGTAACCCCACTCGTTATCGTACCACGCGCAAATCTTGACGAACGTCGGATCGAGCTGGATGCCGGCCTTGACGTCAAAGATCGAGGTCTTCGGACAATTGCGGAAGTCCGTCGAGACGACGGCCTCATCGGTGTAGCCCAGGACGCCCTTGAGCTCGCCCTCGGAAGCGGCCTTCATCGCCTTGCAGATGTCCTCGTAGGTCGCCGGCTTCTCAAGCTCGGCCGTGAGGTCGACGAACGAGACATCGGAGGTCGGAACGCGGACGGACATGCCCGTCAGCTTGCCGTTGAGCTCGGGGAGGACCTTGCCGACGGCCTTCGCCGCGCCCGTCGAGGACGGGATCATGTTCTCGAGGATGCCGCGGCCACCGCGCCAGTCCTTCTTGGACGGACCGTCGACCGTCTTCTGCGTCGCCGTCGCGGCGTGGATCGTGGTCATGAGACCGCGCTTGATGCCGAACGTCTTGTGAAGGACGTAGCTGATCGGCGCGAGGCAGTTCGTCGTGCAGGACGCGTTGGAGATGATCGTCTGGCCGGCGTACGTCGTGTGGTTGACGCCATACACGAACATCGGCGTCGCATCCTTCGACGGAGCGGACATGATGACCTTCTTCGCACCGGCCTTGAGGTGGGCGGAGGCGAGCTCTTCCGTGAGGAAGAAACCGGTGGATTCGACAACGACGTCGGCCTGGACTTCGTCCCACTTGAGGTTCGCCGGATCCTTTTCAGCCGTCACGCGGATTTCCTTGCCATCGACGACGAGAACCTTCTTCTCGTTGCACGCGGAAACTTCGTGCTGGAAGATGCCGTGCACGGAATCGTACTTGAGCATGTAGGCGAGGTAGTCAGGATCGAGGAGGTCATTGATGCCCACGATCTCGATGTCGTTCGCGAAGTTGTCGATCGCCGCGCGGAAAACCATGCGGCCGATACGGCCGAAGCCGTTGATACCAACTTTGATAGCCATTTCTTTTTTTACTCCTTTAATGCCTTCGGAAGACTCTCCCCCGACGGAAAAACGGGTGATAGTGTATCAAAAACCGCTTTCCGCGTCAAGGCAAAATCCCCCGAAGTGCGTCTCGTTTCGTCTTACAGGTCATTCGCCTTGAAGTAGGGTTTGGGATCGAGTTCGCGGCCCACGAAGGACTTGAAGAGCTTCATCGGCTCCACGCTCCCGCCGCGCGTGAGGAACGTATCGCGGAACTTTTCGGCGAGCGGCCGATTCCACACGTTCGGCAGCTTCGTGAACGCCGAGAAGAGATCGCAATCCATCACTTCCGCCCAGATGTAGGTGTAGTAACCCGCATGATAGCCGGAATTGAAGATGTGCTTGAAGTAGGGCGTACGGTGGCGCGGCACCACCACGTTCGGGAACCCTTCTTCGCGGAGCACCTTCTCTTCGAACGCCGCCACATCCATGCCTTCGATGTTCGTGAGCTCATGCCACCGAAGATCGACCACCGAAGATGCGCAGAGCTGCGCCACCTGCATCGGGTGGTTGAATTTGAGGGAGGCCACGATCTTCTTGACGAGTTCCGGCGGAATCGTCTTGCCCGTACGCCCGTCGATCGCATACTCGGCCAGCAAGTCGGGCTGCAGGGCCCAGTTCTCGTTGAACTGCGAGAAGATTTCGTTGTAGTCGGACTTGCCGCCCGTACCCGAAACGGAGTTGTAGTTGCACTCGGAGAGGAGCCCATGGAGAGCGTGGCCGAACTCATGGAACATCGTCTGCACGTCGTCGACCGTCAGGTAGTCGCCCACGTTGCAGACGTTGTAGACGATCGGGCGCACGTCGCGGCCCTCTTCATCCACATACTGATTGCGGAGGTTGCTCATCCACGCGCCCGGCGACTTCGTAGACCGCGCCTTGTAGTCGGTCACGAAGATGCCGACAAAGGACCCGTTCGCCCGCGTCACGCGGTACGCGGCCGTCTCGCCCGGATGATGCGACGGAACGCCTTCGAGCTTTTCCATCTTGATGCCGTAGAGCTTCTCGGCCGCGCGGAAGAGGCCCTTCACCACGTTCTCCAGCTTGAAGTACGGCTTCAGGGTCTCGTCGTTGAACGCGAAGCGTTCGCGGCGCACGCGGTCGGCATAGTAGTAGTAGTCCCACGCCTCGAGGCGCGAACCTGCGGGGAGCTTCCCTGCGGCGATATCACGATCCATCACCTTCTGGAAATCCGCCGTATCGCGCTTCACGCCGGCGATGGCCGCCTTCGTGATGCGGGAGAGGAAGGCGTCGGCCGTCTTCGCGTTCTTCGCCATGCGCGGCTCGATCGCATAGTCGGCCGGGGTCGCATAGCCGAGCATCTTCGTGCGCTCGATGCGCAGGCGCAGGATCTCAAGCGCGATCTTGCGCGTGTCGTTCGCATCGCCTTCGCTGCAGCGCGCGTTGTAGGCCCGGAACATCGCCTCGCGCTTGGCGCGATCGTCTTCGGTGGACATCACGTCGTAGTAGCGCGCCACGTTCACGCCGAAGCGCTTCTGGAACGCATTGTTCGCCGCAAGCACGCGATTCGAGAATTCGAGCGCGAGCTCGCTGATGCGCTTGTCGATCCCCGCAAGGCGCTTCTGGGAGGCGTCGTCAAGAAGCGCGCCCGCACGCACGTACGCCTTGTAGGCGCGATCGAGCACGGTGCGCTGTTCCGGCGAGAGCTTCGACTGGTCGCTGTTGTAGACGGCCTCGATGCGCTTGAAGAGCGCGCGGTTGGCGATGTACTTCGCCTGGTGCGCCGCAAAGAGCGGAATCACCGAACGGTTCGCGGCCGTGACCGCATCCGTCCGCTCCGTGCCGTTGAGCAGATAGAACGCCTCCTCCACACGCGAGAGGAGCTGGCCCGAACGGTCGAGCGGCGCGAGGGTGTTCTCGAACGTCGGCGCCGCCGGGTTCGCGACAATGGCATCGTATTCGGCGTCTTGGGCCGCAATACCGGCTTCGATAGCCGCCTTGTAGTCCTTCAAATCGAGCCGTTCATAGGGCGGCAGCGAATAAGGTGTATCCCATTTTTCCAACCAGGCATTACCCTGGGCGGCAACCGCCAGAGCGCAGGTGGCGACAAGGGAGAGGAAGCGAGTAGACTGTTTTTTCGTGGTATTCATGCCCACTATTATACCACACTTCCCCCCGCGACACTATCCCTTTTTCTGCGTAGGCTAGGGGGGCTAGGTCTTGATTCGAGGCCCTGGGGGCTTGGTGCCGGGGGCGTGGTCGCGGCCGATGTACTCGCACGGCGCGCGGGACGCACAGAGGCCTTGGATGAACCGAACGCCGTAGGTGATGTGGGTCGCGAAAACGCCGCCCCAGGTGACGAGCCACAGGAACGGATTGAAGGCGAACGCGCTCAGGCCGGTGAGGAGGAAATAGAGCGCGAGCGGTGCGGCGGCGAGGCCGGCGAAAAGCGGCGCAGAAGCGCAAGCGGAAAAGGCGCCGCAACCCCAGGCGAGCGCGAGGCCCAGCACGAGGAGCGCCACATAGAGCGCGAAGGCCGTGGGAATGAAATAGGAGAGGTGAAGCGAGTTTTCGGGAAAGCGCTTCATGAAATAGCCGCGATGGAAGGCATAGCGGGCGAGCTGGCGCAAATGCGCGCCGAAGAGCGGGCGGCGATGGTGGTAGACGATCGTCCAGGGATCGTAGACGATGCGCTTCTTTTCGTCGCAGACGATCGATTTGCAAAGGAGCGTATCCTCGCCGGGCCAGAAGTCCGTACGATAGCCGCCGAACTTTTCGAGAAGCGCCCGGCGCACGAAGAGGTTGCAGCTCGGATAGTCGTCCACATCCCTGAGAACGCGCCCGCCCACATAGCGATAACGGTAGTTGCCGCTCACGAAAACATTCTCGTAGACGCGCCCGCCCGCGCGCGCGAGGAAACCGTCGGCCGGCGGCGTCACGCCCGGGCCGCCCACGCCGCCGATTTCGGGATTGCTGAAATACTTGACGGCGTTCTCGATCCAATGCGTTTCGGGGAAGGCGTCGTCGTCGATGAACGCCACCACCTCGCCCTTCGCGCGGGCGATGCCGAGGTTGCGTTTTTCCGCAGGCCGCACCTTCCCCGTGGGAAGGACGACGAGCGGGAACGTGTAGGCCGGGCTCGTTACAGCCTTGAGGGGCGCATCGGGAAGAACGATCACTTCAAAATCGCGCCACGTCTGCAGATCAAGCGCCTGGAGGCACTCGTCAAGCATCCAGCTCGGCCCGGGGCAGGCGATGACCACGCTCACGAACGGCGGCTTTTCCAGAGGCGGCGGCACTTCCACCTTCGCATAGTAGTGCAGCAGCCGAAGGCGATAGAAGACGGCGAGCGTATCGTGCACCATCTCGCGTACCGTGCGGATCTTGAGCGCGCCGAATTTCTGCCCGAACCGGATTTCAACCGGCGCTTCGCCGATCTTCGCGCCGCGTCCGCAGGCGATGGCGAGAAGTTCGAGATCGAAGGCGTAGGTTTTCACGAGCATCCGGTCGAGCGCCTCGCCGAGCGCACGGCGCCGGAAGAGCTTCATCCCCGTTTGCGTATCGGTAACGGGCAGACCGATGAAAAGGTGAACGAGCGAGTAGTAGATGAAACTCGCGAGGCGCCGGTGCCACGGATACTGCACGTTCGATTCGGGGTGGCGTTTGGACCCGACCACGATGTCGCTGCCGTGCCGTGCCATCGAATCGAAGAACTTCGGCAGCATCTTCGGCGCAATATCGAGGTCGCCGTCGAGAAGCAGCACGAAGCCGCCCCGAGACGCGCGGAACCCTTCGCGAAGGGCGTTCCCCTTCCCGGCATTCTTCTTCACCCACACGGGACGGACGATCTGCGGGAAGGCGGCGGCCGCGCGCCGCAGCGCCTCGGCCGTACCGTCGCCGCTCCCGTCATCCACCGGCACGAGTTCGTAGGGAATGCCGCCCGCATCCAAACACCGCACGACCTGGGCGAGATTCGCCTCAATGGTCTCGGCCAGATGGTAGACGGGCAAAATGACGCTCAGGAGATCCCCTTTCAGAATCTCCTGAGCCGAGGTCCATTCTGTTGTAGAAGCGCTCAACAACGCCTCATCACTTCCAGAACTGGATCTTGTTCGGAATCTTATCCTTCCAAGAGGCGTGGTAGATGCGCGCCGTGAAACCGCCGCCGGGACCCATCTTGACGGAGAACTTGCCCGCCGGGGTCACGGTTTCGGTACGGTGCACATAGTCCGTCGCATCGCGCTTTGCGTTCACGCCGTCTTCGAAGATCTCGGCCGTCCACTCGCCGGTGCCAAGGAAGTCGAGAGGAAGCTCGAGCTTCTGGGGCGCCCAGGCGCCGATGGCCGAGACGTACCACACGTCACCCTTACGGCGGGCGATCGCGGCAACCTTATCCACATCGCCCGCGAGGCCGATCGTCTCATCCCAAACCGTGGGGACCTTCGACATGAAATCGAAGCATTCCTTGTTCTTGAGATATTGCGACGGCGAATCACACAGCATCTGCAGGGGCGCCTCGAAGAGCGACATGAGCGCCATCTGGTGGACGCGCGTACCTTGCGAACCCGGAAGCGAGTTCGACGGGCGGAAGCTCTCGCGCGTCATGTTGCGCATGGCGCCGGGCGTATAGTCGAGGGGGCCGGCGACCATACGGGTGAACGCGACCTTGAGGTCGTTCCCCGGGAAGTCGCTGCCGGATTCCCACTTGAGGTTCTCAAGGCCATGCACGCCCTCGTAGTTGACGATATTCGGATACGTGCGCGAGAGCCCCGTGGGCTTGTACATGCCGTGATAGTCGATCATCAGCTTGTACTTGGCGGCGATGGCCGCGGTCCGCTCGAGATAGGAGACGACGAACTGGTCGTCGCGATCCATGAAGTCGATCTTGAAGCCCTTCACGCCCATCTGCGCGTAACGCTGGAACACCTCGTCGGGATTCGAGACGAGCTGCGGCCAGCTGCACCAGAGGATGATGCCCACGCCGCGCGCGTTCGCGTACTTGACGAGAGAAGGCACGTTCACATTCGGATGGATCTTCATCACCTGAAGCGACTCGCTCCAGCCTTCGTCGAAGATCACGTATTCGACGTTGTTCTCCTTCGCGAAATCGATGTAGTACTCGTAGGTCTTCGTGTTGCAGCCGCTCTCGAACGGCACGCCCGTCACGTTCCAGTTGTTCCACCAGTCCCACGCCACCTTGCCGGGCTTGATCCAGGAGAGATCGCCTTCAAGCTTCGAGGGCGAGGCAAGCGCGTAGACGATGTCGTTCTCAACGAGCTTCGTCGCGTTCGGCGCAAGCACGAAGACGCGCCACGGATAGGTGCGCGTACCCTTGGTGGCGGCGATGTAGTCGAGGCGGCCGTTCACCTTGCGCGAGCGGCGGTTATCCTGAATCTTCTGGGGATCGGGAAGCCGCGCGAGCGACGCCTTGAGCGCGGCCGGCGCGGCCTCGTCGGCCTCGAGGTTCCAACCCGCATAATCGAGGAGGTCGCTCTCCGTCACGCAGAGGTTCACACCGTCGGGATACTGCACGAGAAGCGGCAGATAGACGACGCCCTTCTTGCTCTTGATCGCGCCGGTCGTCGTCTTTTCATAGATCGACTCCCAGCTGCAGTAATGCCCGCCCCCGCGCGTGTAACCGACGTAGGCCGTAAGGTCGTCCTGCGGGAAGGCAAGGCCGGCCTCTTCATCCGTAACCGTGACAAGCGGATCTTCCCACGATGTCACAAAGCGGTACGCCACGCCGTCGTTGCGGGCATGCAGCACAATTTTCCAGCCGCCTTCGAACGTGACGGCGGTCTCATTGCCGTTATCCAGCACCTGCGCCTTCTTGTAGCAGGGCGTTGCCAACACCGCGCTATGCGAGTAGGAGTCCACCTTGGGGTTCTTGGCAGGCGCCTTGCCGCCGATCTGCCCCTTTTCCTTGAACGTCATGGAAATCGCCGTGGGAGCGATGCGCTCAACACCGTCGCGATAGACGGCGTATTGCAATTCGGGCTCGGTAATGAGACGAATCTCGTTCTTCCCGTCGGGAGATTTAGCGCTAGCAAGGTAATTAACCGTCTCCGCGAAAGCGGAACCAAAAGCGGCGAGCGCCGCAGCGAATAGAAGTGTCTTTTTCATGGTGCAAAGTATACCCCATTACCGCCCCGCTTGTCAATGGAGATTCGTAAAGAAATAAAATACCGCACATAGAGGGGAGGGCCAACTATGTGCGGCAAATCAACGGCGCATAGTATAGCACAAAAGCACCAACAATATGTCACAGTTTTGTCACACTTGCAAAGAAAAATCAAACGCCGGAAAACCAGCGCTTTACTTCATCGCCCGAAGCGCCTCGGCAAGCGCCGCATCGATGGCAGACGAAAACGCAGCCGTATAATCGCCCGCCCCCGCATCGGCCTCGCCGGTGCCCGCACCGACCAACGCAACGTCGCGCGGGCCACGCCCGGTTTTGATGACATCGAGATTCACCGCCGCGCGCGCCGTACGGCGCCCGTCCTCATGGCAGTCGAGCGCAAGCTTCGTCACCGTCACTTCCACCTGGGCATCGGTCGCCGCCGAACTTGCCGACGACACCACATGCCCGAAACGGCCATCCGCCTCCAACCGCCGCTCGACCGGCGTACGCAGAAGCGTGGCCGGCGTCGAGGCAAACACATTATAGGCATCAAACGCCACCGAACCATCGCTCCGTTGGACGACGAACGGCGGCCGATCGTAGGGGGCGCTCACCGTCACGACACCAAGACGCGTTGCAGCGAAGGCAGCCGAACCTTCCGGAGGCAGCGTGGGCTTCGGCAAATCCGTACGCGGCGTTATCATCCACGCGCGCGAATCCGGCGCCTGAGACGAAAAACAACCTGCGAGAGCCAAGAGGCCAACCGTCATCAGCAGTTTTTTCATCATTCCCCCACCCTTCCTAGCGACCGACCGCCAAGCGCGCTGCACACTTTTCCGGCAAGCCCGCCGCACGATTGCGCGCCATTGCCGCTTGAACGTCATATTCGAGCCGACGGAAACGGATGACGCGGTTGGCCATGTCGTAGATGACGTAGGAAGCCCGCGGATCACCGTCACGCGGCTGCCCCACCGAACCGACATTGATAAACAATCGCTGCCCGAGCTCCAATCGGAAATCGATCGGATCGTAATGCTTGATTCCCGAAGCTTCATGGGAATAGATGATCGGCACATGCGTGTGACCGTGGAAACAAAGCTGCGTATACTGGTAGCTGAAATTGGCCTGCGCCTGCTGATTGTCAAACACATAGCCCCAGTGGTCTGGCTTATCCAAAGTGGCATGAACGAGCATAAAGCCCATAACCGGTTTCTGCAGCGGCAAAGCATGCAACCATGCGAGATCCTCGGGGGAAAGCTGCCGCCGCGTCCATTCCACCACTTCCGCAGCGCTTGGATGGAAATCGGCCAGACTCGTTTCGAGATAGGAAACATAATGGTCGTGGTTTCCACGCACCACCGGGCATTTCAGCTCGTCACGCACAACATGGATGCATTCAGCCGGTGCGGCATTGTACCCCACGACATCGCCCACGCAAACATAATCCGTCACGCCCTGTTCGCGTGCGTCTTGCAACACGACGTTCAAGGCGTCGATGTTGGCGTGGATATCACCGAGTATGGCAAAGACCTTACCCATCGCATTACTTCAGCACAATAGACGCCGCAAGGCGCAGATCTTCCACCGTCGTGATTTTCAAATTGGGCTTCTCGCATTCAAAAATCTTCACCTGTTCGCCGAGAAGCTCCACCGCCGAGGCATCATCCGTCACCTCCAGCTTCTTTTCAACCACGTTTTCGTACGCCCGCTTCAAAAGGCGCACGTCGAAGGCCTGCGGCGTTTGCACCGCCCACAGCTTCGAACGATCCTCCGTACGCGTGATCGTCGTACCCTTTTCAACCAGCTTCACCGTATCCCAAATATGGCGCCCCACCACCGCCGCGCCCGACCGGCGCGCCAGCTTCACCACCTCGGAAATCGTTTCGGAGGTCACACAGGGCCGCGCCCCGTCGTGAATCACCACCACGCGCGTATCGATATCGAGCGCCTTCATGCCGTTCATCACGGAATCCTGACGCTTCGCGCCCCCCGCGACCACCGCCAACGTTTTCGAGATGCCGAACATGCGCGTGGCGGCCTTTGCCGCAACAAGCTGTTCCTTGCGCACGACAAGGACGATCTGATCCACGTCAGGGCAACGCTCGAACGCAAGAAGGCTCCACGCCACAACAGGACGCGGCCCCAGGTTCAGGAAAGCCTTATCGGCTCCTGTTCCCATTCGCTCGCTTTTTCCCGCCGCAACGATTATCGCCGTTACCATGTCGCTCTTTCTCCTTCTTTTGACTAGAATCGGTCATGGGTTGAATTATATCACAACGCCCCAAATAAGTCCAGCAAATCAAAACATGAATTTTAATAATGTCTTTTCTATTTGACGAACGACGCCGATGCAGGATTTGAAACTCCTCCAAGAGAGTGCTACACAGCGCCCTCATTCTATGCTATAATATCGGCAACTTGAAGGAACACCCATGAAAAACTCCCTTGCCCTCATCAAACGCCTCGCGCCCCTCGTCGCCCTCTCCTTTACTGCGGGGTGCCATTTCCCCTCCTCCCGCCCTCAAGGCGCTTCAGAAGCGGCATGGGCGGCCATTGCCGCCACAAACGCCCCGGTACGCGTGGCGATTTACGAGGATCGCGGGGCGGGCGACGAATCGCTCTTCAAGCTCAATCGCCTCGTCGCCATGTCGCCGGATCTCGCTTTTCAGCCCGTTGACGCGGCTTCTATCCGTGCCGGCGCTCTGGATGAGGCCGATCTCTTCATTTTGACCGGGCTTGACGAAAAGGAAATCGCCTCCTCGCTCGGTTCGCACGGTATTTCGAAAATCAGGCGGTTCGTGGCAAGAGGTGGTTCCTTCCTCGGCATCTCCGCCGGCGCCACCGCCGCCCTCGCCGACCAGCCGCTTGCGCTTGCCGCCTATACGAACCAGCCCTGCATCCACTGCCGGGCCCCCACGACGATCCAAACCTATTATGGAACGAACGCTTTCGCCCTCGCCGGGTTCAAACCCGGCACCCTTGAAACCCGTTTCGATTTCGGCCCCACCATGTTGAAGGCCGCCGCCAAGCCCGGTACGACCACAAAGACGATGGCCACCTTCAAAGGGAACGTCCATCTCGTCGACACGAATCCGAAGGCCCCTTCGATGGGGGGAGCCGCCTGTACCGTAGCCGGCACGTTCGGCAAGGGGCGCGTGTGGCTTTTTGCCGACCATCCGGAAATCGCGCCGGCAACGACCTTTGCCCTCCGCCGCGCGCTCACCTATCTCGCGCACGGGCGTAGCCCCGAATTACGCCACCCCCAGCGCCGTGTCGGCCAGCTCGCCATCGGCTTCCTCGCCCTGCCGGCCCCCGGCGTTTCCAATGCCGCGTTCGCGCAGAGATTAAACCGGAGCGATCTCTTCGATGTCGCCGCGCTCGGCGATGCCGCCCTTCTCGCCGGCGATCTCACGCATGTCGATGCGCTCGTCATCCCCGCCACCACGACGGCGAAGGATGAAGCCAACATCTACTATGCCGCCGACTTCCCGCAGTTCGTCGCCCATGGCGGCACGGTGATCGACTTGCGCACGCTTTCCGAATCCGAAGCGTTCCAGCGCTTGGCAGCGCTGCAGGGCGCGCCGGCGCCCAAGCCGCGCAAGGCCCTCCGCCCCACGCCGGCGGAACTTGCCCCCCATCCCGTGCGTACCGTGTTCTTCGGGGCGGACGGCGCCCAAGGCAACGGCATCATGCGCGTAGCGCGCATGTTCGCCGCCTCTACGAACTACGTGGTACGGTTTGTCGAGGGCAAGGATCTCCGTGCCGGCGTCTTGAAGGATGCCGATCTCTACATCGCCCCCGGCGGCGGTGCCGAAACCCAAGCCGCCAACATGGGGCCGCAAGGCTGCTCGAACCTCGTGGCGTGGATACGCAGCGGCGGGCTCTATCACGGCACCTGCGCCGGCGCCTACCTCGTTTCGCAAAAATACCCGGGCGTGAAGAAATCCCGTCGGTTGGAGCTCCTGCCCACCCTCCCGCAGAAGTGCCCCTACCGCGGCGGCAATTCCCGCGTCAACATCCGCTACACGCCCGCCGGTGAAAAAGCCCTCGGCCGCAAAGGACGCGAGGCGATGTTCTATCATGGCGGGCCCATCCTCCTGCCGGGCCGGGCAATCCCCGACGGCGACTTCGAGGTGCTCGCCCGATTCGACAGCCAAAACGTCTACGTCTACAACACGAACACCGTTCCCGCGATGTCCGAAGGCGCCGCCATCATCGCCGGCCGTCTCGGCAAAGGCAAGGTGATGGGCATGTCTCCCCACCCGGAAGCGGACGACGGCACCGAAGGTCTCGTTCGTGCCGAAATCGAATACCTCACCGGCCGGCCGCTCGATGGCGGGCGCAACTGGCGCACGCGCGGCAACCTCTCGGTGGCCTTCTTCTGCAACCGCTACTACAATGACGGCGGCGAACTCTCCCTCGACCTTCTGGACATGCCCGGTTTCGACGTGTGTGCCCAAGGAACGCGCGGCATCAGTTCCGGCGCGCTCGAACACCTTGACGTCGTCGTCGTCTCCCATCCGCGCGAGGCGACATTTGCGCTCTTCAAAGAATTCCTCGCCCGCGGCGGGCGCCTCTACACGTGGTCGACCTCCGAAAAGGAAAAGGCCTACATCACCGCCGCCCGCCATCCCAATCTCCTTGCTTTCGATTCTGCCGCCGACTGCCGCAACGCGCTCGCTCGGCTGTCAGACCAAACGCTGCGCGATCTGGAGGCCCGGAAATGACACAGGAAGAAGAAATCGCCACCCTCCGCACCTGCCTCGCCCGTACCGAGGCCCGGCTTGCCGAAGTCGAGGTGCTCAAACATGAAACCGAGACGCTCAACAAGCGCCTGGAGGAACGCCTCGCGAAACTTCAACGCCGTTCAAGCGCGGAAACGGAATTACGCGACCTCATTACGGAAAACTCTCCCTTCGCCATTTCCATTCTCGACGCGACCGACGGCCAGTTCCGCTATATCTACGCCAACCCCGCCACCTGTCGGCTCTTCCACCTTCGCCGCGACCAGATCCTCAACCACACGGATGCCGAACTCTTCGACGAAGCCACCGCCCGCGCCTGCAAGGCCCATTACCAGCAGGCACTTCAAGCCCGTGGGCTCATCAGCGTTGAAGAAGACTTCCCCGACACCACCGGCGAACACCACGAACTCACCTGCATCCTCACGGGCTGCCTCGATACGACGGGGCGAAAATGCCTGCTTTGCTTCTGCCTCGACCGAACCGCCGAAACGGAAAAACGTCACCAAATCCAGACTCTCATTCGAACGCAAGAGGAACTGATTGCCAGATTGCGCGATGAACGCGACCGCGCCCTCGCGGCCGAAAAGGCGCGCAGCTTCTTCTTCTCCACCGTGAGCCATGACATTCGTACGCCATTGAACGCCATCATCGGCTTTTCGGAAATGCTCAAGCTCGGCGTGAACGACCCCGTTGAACGCAAGCACTTCCTTGATTCGATTCTCGTCAGCGGCCAAACGCTCCTCCAACTCATCAACGACGTCTTGGATCTTTCCAAACTCGAAGCCGGTAAAATGGACATCCATCCGGAACCGACCGACTGCACCAAGCTCGTTTCGGAAATCGCCGATTCCTTCCGCGCCAGTAGGCTTAACAATCCAATCGAAATCCGCAGTACGATCGCAAGCCCCATGCCGATTCTCGTACTCGACCCCCAGCGGATCCGCCAGATTCTCTTCAATCTCGTCGGCAACGCCGTCAAGTTTACCACGCAGGGCTATGTGGAGATTTCCGCCTCCTTCGACCCTGAAAGCCAAACCTTTACCCTCAAAGTGGAAGATACCGGCTGCGGCATCCCCGATGAAGACCAAGCCCGTATCACCCAGCCTTACGTCCAGGCCGGCATGCCGAGGCGCCACGGCGGCACGGGCCTCGGCCTTGCCATCTGCAAGGAACTCGTGGGCTGCATGGGGGGGCGCATGAAATTCGCCTCCACCGTCGGGAAAGGCTCCATCTTCCAAGTGGAACTTTTCCATGTCGAAATCGCCAGGGAAGCCACGCTCAAGGCCCTCTCGGCCACGCAGCTCATCAAGCTCGCCATGTCCGGGCCGATCCCCACCACGCAATGCGTGCTGATTGTAGACGATTCAGCCATGAACCTCGCCGTATTGAAGGCCATGCTCAATCGCATGGGAATCAAAGCCATCACCACCGCCACGAATGGACGCGAAGCGCTCGACATTCTCAACACGCATTCGGTCGACCTCGTTTTGACCGACATGTGGATGCCCGTGATGGACGGCCGCCGGCTCGTTCAATCCATCCGCTCCGACGCCCGCTTTTCCAAACTCCCCGTCTACGCCGTCACGGCCGACGTGGAAACGAATAAGCAATGTGCCGATGCCGGTTTTACGGGCATTCTCCTCAAGCCGCTTACGCTCGGCAAGCTGAGAACCCTCTTTAATGTCGAAAACGAGACGGGGGGGGGGGATTTTAACAATTAACCCAAAAGCGCGAGTTCCGCAGGCGTAAGATCGCGCCATTCGCCCGGCTTCATCGTCTTTGGAAGCTCCAGCCGCCCGATGGCGATGCGCTTGAGCGTGAGCACCACAAGATGCGCCGCGCTGCACATGTAGCGGATCTGGCGCTTGCGCCCTTCGCGCAACTTGAAGATGAGCACGGTGATGTTGTCGTTTCGGGTCTGTAGAAGTTCGACCGGGCAGGGACGCGTTACGTACCCATCCGGCATCGTCACCGGCCCCCGCAGAATTCTGAGCTTCTCCTCGCTCCACCGCCCCGCGACCCGTACGAGATACGTTTTCTCGTGCTCATAGCGCGGATGCGTGAGCTTCAGCGTGAGATCGCCGTCATTGCTCATGAGGAGCAACCCCTCGCTGTCCTTGTCAAGCCGCCCCACGGGCACAAGACGTTCCGGGATCTGCCCGCGCAGCAAATCCGCAACCGTCTCGCCGCCAAAGGGATCGCTCAGGGTCGACAGTACGCCCACGGGCTTGTAGAGGAGAATCGTTCGCGTCCGTTCCTCGCTCCGCGCGAGAAGCCGTCCATTCACGGCGATTTTCACCGTTGCCGGATCAAATCGAGCCCCAGGCTCCGTAATCACCGCGCCATCCACCGTCACCTGCCCGGCGGCGATCAATTCCGCCGCATGCCGCCGACTCGCCACCCCGCGATGGCTGAGGATATTCTGCAATCGTTCTTCTGCCATATCACCTTGAATTTATTTCACCTGAAGCAACTGAGCAAGGAAAACCGATGCTCCCACGACAAGAGCGAGGAGCAACACCCCCAACCAGACGCAAAGACAGATCGTACGGAAGAAACGATGCCGCGCCTCATGTTTTTCCCGCTCCTCAAGCTGTCTCTCGATCCGTTGCACACTCGCCTGAAGGCGATCGATCGCCAACTCCAAGCGCCGTGTATCCACCGCAACCGACGGCGTTCGTGCCGGCTCGCCAAGAATCGAAGGCACCGAACCGAACCCACCGTAGAGCGGCGAAATCGGCTTCGGCGGTTCAGGATGCGCGGCCAGCAAATCACGGAAATGCGCCTGCGACTGCGGATTGCGATCATGCGTCGCGAGATACAGGATATCCTCGCGCGTCAACCCCTCCTCAACCTCCTTCTGGTAGGTCTCGTAGAGACGGTCGTCCACTTCGTTTTGGAAGACCGTGCAATAGAACATGAGCGCAATGTACTCCTTCGCACCTTGCGGCGCATCGTTGAAGTACTTGGCCAGAGCCGGATCCTCCATGCACTTGGCATGGGCTTCGCGAATCTTCGACTCGGGAATCACGCCATCCGTATCTTCTTCCGCCATCGCCAACCTCCTGGTTCTCGTTTACGGTAAAAGGGATTGTCCGGCATCCACCGCGAGAACCTGCCCCGTGACAGATTCCGCCTCCAGCAAAAACGCAACGGCTGCGGCGACGTCTTCAGGCGTGGGCCGATGATCGAGCAACACCTCGCCGCCCTTTTCACGGTTTTCTGGCGCTTCCGGCACGAGCACCGGCCCCGGCGCCACGGCATTGACGCGCAAACACGAAGCGAACAGCCCCGCCGTCTTCACCAGGGATGAACGCAAGGCGAGCTTCGACGCTTCGTAGGGCGTGGGCTTTTCCTTCGGCAGAAGAATGCGTGAATCGAGGAGATCGACCACCGCGCCCTTCCACGGCGCATGCTCCATCAGCCGTAGCCCCAGGAGCGTGGAGAGCTTCTGGGGCGCCTCGGCGTTGATGCGCATCATCCGCGCCGCCTCCGCCTCGGGAAGCGTCGCGGCGGGTGAAAAGACCGCCGCGTTGTTGACAATGGCGCAAAGATCGGGGGCGAGATCGCAGGCCCGCTGAAAGAGGCGCGCGGGGCCGAGCGGATCGGAGAAGTCGGCACAAAGGGGATTCGACGCATCACGCGAATGCACGAGCACGTTCCATCCACGTGCCGCGAGCATCGTCGCAATCGCCTCGCCAATCCGCTTCGCGCCTCCTGTCACCAACACGCTTCCCCGCATGCACCCTCCAGCTGCTACTTGAGCATCAGCTCGGTGAGGAGCTTGTTGAACCGCGCCGGATCGGGAATGGCCGAGCCTTCCGCAATCAGCGCCTGGTCGTAGAGGAGCTCTACGGCGTCGCTGAGCGCACTGCCGGAAAGGCCCTTCATCTTCTCGACGAGCGGATGCATGGCGTTGATTTCAAGCGTACGCTTCGCATGCGGCACATCCTGGTTCATCGCGCGCATCATGCGCTCCATCGATGCGGAAAGCGCATTCGCGCCCGCCACGAGGCAGCACGGCGAATCCGCAAGGCGCGTCGATACGCGCACGTCTTCCACCTGATCCTTGAGCTGCTCCTTGACCGTCTCGAGGAACGGCTTCAGATCGGCCGCCGCCTTCTCGTTCTCTTCCTTTTCCTTCTTCTGCTCTTCCTCGCTGCCGAACTGCACGTCGCCCTTGGCGATATCGACGAGCTTCCTGCCCTCGTATTCGCGCAGACCGTCCACGAGCCATTCATCGACGGGATCGACGAAGAAGAGCACATCGCACCCATGCTTCAGCGCCTTTTCGATCTGCGGCGAATGGCGCGCGTCTTCAAGGCGATCGGCCGTGAGGAAGTAGATGTCCTTCTGGTCCTTCGGCATCGCCTTGATGTAGTCGTCGAAGGAAATCCGCTTGCCTTCCTCGGTCTTCGCCGAGTAGTAGAGCAGGAGCTTCTTGATGCGGTCGGCATTCGCGTAGTCGGTGCGCACGCCTTCCTTGACCACGCGGCCAAAGGCGGTGTAGAACGTCGTGTAGGCCTCGGCCTTCTTCTCCTTCATTTCCTGCAGCGTCGCGAGGATCTTCGAAGTGACGGCCTGCTTGATCTTGCGGATCACCGCGTCGTCCTGCAGCATTTCGCGGCTCACGTTGAGCGGCAAGTCGGCCGAATCGACCACGCCCTTCGCGAAGCGGAGATAGTCCGGCAGGAGCATTTCGAAGTCGTCGCCGATGAAGACGTTGCGCACATAGAGCGAAAGGCCGCGCTTCGTGTTGGGCATGTAGATATCCATCCCCGCCTCTTTCGGCAGGAAGAGAAGCGCCTTGAACTCTACCGCGCCTTCGCCGGAGAAGTGAATCGTCTCAAGCGGTTCCGAATAGTCGTGCGTGAGATGCTTGTAGAACTCCGCGTACTCTTCGGGCTTGACGTCCTTCTTCGCCCGCTTCCAAAGGGCCGTCATCGTGTTGAGCGGCTTCGGTTCCTCGGGCTTCTGCGCCTCTTCGCCCTCTTTCTTCTCCTCGTCCTTCTTTTCTGGAAGACCCTTGAAGAAGATCGGGTAGGCGATGAAGTCCGAATAGTTCTTGACGAGCTGCTGGATGCGCCATTCGTCGAGATATTCCTCGAAGTCCGGCCGCAGATGGAGCATCACGCTCGTGCCGTAGTCGTCGCGCGTCGCGTCTTCAATCGTATACGTGCCGCCGCAATCGCTCTCCCACTGGTAGGCCGCCGTCTCGCCCCGCTTCTTCGAAACCACGCGCACCTGATCGGCCACCATGAACGCCGCATAGAAGCCCACGCCGAACTGGCCGATGAGCTCGGGCAGGTTGGCCCCGCCCTTCTCCTTCAGCGCCGCGCGGAACGCCTTCGTGCCGGAGCTCGCAATCACGCCGAGGTTCTTCTCGAGGTCCTCGGCGTTCATACCGCTGCCGTTGTCCGAAATCATCAGCGTTTTCGCGTCCTTGTCCGCCACGATCCGGATGCGCCACGCGGGATTGTCGGAAACGAGTTCCGGCTGCGTGAGCCCCTGGTATTTCGCGCGGTCGATGGCGTCGGACGCATTGGAGATGAGTTCGCGAAGGAAGATTTCCTTCTTCGAATAGAGCGAGTTCACCACGAGATCAAGCATTTCCTTGATCTCGGCCTTAAAGAGATGATTCTTCTTTTCCATTTCAATCAACAAGTTAAAATACGATAATCGCCAGATCTGGCACTCAGGGAACGAGGAACTTGGCCGTGAGGGCCTTCGCCTTCGCCTTGATCTTTTCCTGCACCTTCACGTTCGTGATGTCGTCGAGCACGTCGCAGATCCAGGAACCGATCTTCTCGGCTTCCTTCTCCTTCATGCCGCGCGTCGTGATCGAAGCCGTGCCCACGCGAATGCCGCTCGTCTTAAACGGCGACTCGGTATCGTACGGAATCGCGTTCTTGTTAACGACGATGCCGGCCGCGTCCAAGGCCGCCGCTGCGTCCTTGCCCGTGACGCCCTTCGAGGTCTTCACATCCACGAGGAAGAGGTGGTTGTCGGTACCGCCCGAAACGATGCGGTAGCCGCGATCCTTCACGACCTTGCACATCGCCTTGCAGTTCTTCACGACCTGCTGGGCATAGCCCTTCTTCGCCGGGCTCATCCACTCGCGGAAGCACACGGCCTTTGCGGCGATGATGTTTTCCAAGGGGCCGCCCTGCATGCCCGGGAACACGGCCGAATCAAGCGCCTTCGCCCACTTCTCCTTGCAGAGCCCCATGCCGCCGCGCGGCCCGCCGAGGGTCTTGTGCGTGGTCGTGGTGACGAAGTCGGCATAGGGGACGGGCGAGGGATGCGCGCCGCCCGCCACGAGGCCCGCGATGTGCGCCATGTCGACCATCATGATGCATCCCACCTTGTCGCAGATCTCGCGGATGCGCTTGAAGTCGATCGTGCGCGGATAGGCCGAAGCGCCCGTGAGGAGAATCTGCGGCTTCACGTCCATCGCCTGCTTCTCCATCGCGTCGTAGTCGAGCCGCTCGGTCTTCTTATCCACCGTATAGGGCACGATGTTGTAGATCTTACCCGAGAAGTTCACGGAAGAGCCGTGCGAGAGGTGCCCGCCCTGGTCGAGCGAGAGCGACATGATCGTATCGCCCGGCTTGATCGTCGCGAAATAGACGGCCATGTTCGCCGCCGAGCCGCAATGCGGCTGCACGTTCGCGTGGTCCGCGCCGAAGAGCCGGCACGCACGCTGGCGGGCGAGTTCCTCCGCCGCATCCACGGGCAGACACCCCGAATACCAGCGCTTCCCCGGATAGCCCTCGGAATACTTGTTCATGAGCACCGAGCCCGCCGCGAGACGCACCGCGCGGCTCGAGGTGTTTTCAGAGGCGATGAGATTGATTTCGGTGTCTTCCTGCACGACCTGCGCCTTGATCGCGGCGTAGATTTCCGGATCCTCCTTCGCAAGGCCCGAGAAATCGCTCAGGCGCTTCGCCCGCTCGAGCTTTGCGCGCCGGCGCGCATGGCGCGCGGCCGCATCGACCTTCGTCTCGATGAACGCCTTGAGAATCTTCGCCGCCAAGGCCGGTTTCGTGCGGTCCTGCCCGAGGCAGAGCACGTTCGCGCCGTTGTGCGCGCGCGCCATTTCGGCGTCGTGCACGTCGCGGCACAGGGCCGCCCGCACGTTCTGGAATCGGTTCGCCGTCATCGTCATGCCCATGCCGGTCGTGCACACCAAAACGCCAAAGTCGACTTCGCCGCACGCCACGGCTTCCGCCACGGCATCGGCATAATCCGGATAGTCGCTCGCTTCCGCGCCGCCGCCCACATCCGTGAACGCAATGCCCTTGATCGCCAAGAGCTTCTGTTTCAGTTCATATCCGCCATGGTCGGCACCGATCGCAATTTTCATGATGAATCGCTTTTCCTTCTGATGATTTGAAAAGAGGTGATATTATAGCAAACAAGAGGCGATGAAACAAGCGTGCTTAACGGGCGAGCTGGAGTTTCACCGGGCCGAGGAGGCCGTAGTCAACGCGCGGCCGGTCGGCCGCAGGCCCGTGGCGGGTCCAGGTTTTCCGTTCGGCTTCCGGGAGGCCCGCATCGTAGACGAGGCGGTTGAACCACGTGCTCGTCACTTCTACGTCGATCGTGTTCTCGCCGGCCTTCACGAACGGCGTCACATCGAGGCGGTAGGGCGTCGTCCACACAACGCCCGCCTCCTGGCCGTTGATCTTCACCGCCGCGATCATCTCCACGCGCCCAAGGTCGAGCATCGTCTTCGTGCCCGCCGTCGCCACCGTGAAAGAGCGATGGTACGTGGCCGTGCCGGAATAGGCCTTCGCCTCGTTCGAACCCGCGATTTCGTGCCACGGCAGCAGCTTTTCAAGCGTCACCGCCTCGTCGCGCCCCCAACCCTTCTCGAAGGTCACCCGCCAGCTGCCGTCAAGCGCGAGCGTTTCGCCCTTCGCCGTCAAAACCGGCGCCTTGCACGCCGTACCCGAAACGAGGAACACGCTTTCGCTCTCGGCGAGCGTGAGCGGGAACTCGATCGTACCGTCCGTCTGGCGCTTGAACGCGACCGGCGCCTTGCGCCCCGTCGTCGCATCCCAGAAGCACCAGTCCTTGCCCGCCGCGTCACGCAGAATCACGCGGCCCGTGTAGGCGGCCCCGGCCGGCGCCGCGAAGAAGTACCAGTGGCGCCCCTTCGCCGTGCGGTGGCTCCAGGAAATGCCGTAGGTGCTGTCGAGCGAGCGCCCCGTCCAGTTGCGGCCGTCGGGCGAGCTGATGAGCACGTCCGGGCGGCACGCGGCCGCCGCAAGCGCCGCCTTGAGCGAGCCTTCGCTTACGCGGTCCTTGAACGCGCCACCCCAGATTTCGTTCACAAGCGCGGCAAAGCGCGCTTCCAGAGCCGCCCCGCCCGCGAGCGTCGCGAGCGCCTTCGGCCGCTTCCCGCACACGCGGCCGCCCGCCTTCACGCCTGCGAGGATCTTCTCGAGCGTTTCCGGCATCATCCGCACGCAATCGGGCAGCCAGAGTACCGCGTAGGACGCCCCTTCCGGCAGCGTCCACCGGCCGTTCGTCACCGTGAAGCGATTGATGAGCACATCCTGGTTGCAGTAGTCGTAGCGATAGCCCGCCGGCACGTCGGGCTGCTCGGCCTTCGGCTTCGCGTTCGCCTCGTCGCCGAGGTAGTAGAGGACATCCGAAACGAGCGCCCCCGCCTCGGCCATCACCGTGCAGCGCGCGATATAATCGGTAAAACCGTTCATCCGCGGCCACCACGTCTGCCCCCGCAGGAAGGGAGAGCCGATGCCGCCGCCGAAACTCGTGCCGGGCCGGAACCCGGGCGCGGTCTGCGGGATATGCGTGAAGGTATGGAACACCGGGTGCGTCACGCCGAGCGCGTAGTGTTCGTCGTGATACGACTTGAAGTGGCGCGGGTGTTCGTTCCACGTGAGCTTGAAGCTCGTGAACGCTTCGGCCGCCACGCGGGGTTTCGCGTACATCTTCGCCGCGCTTACCGTGGGGCGCACGTCCTTGAAATCGGTATCGCCCACGGATTCCATCGCCTTCGGCTGCCAGTATTCGCACATCGGCACGTCGCAATAGCGGTAGTAGCCGAGGATGTCGCCCGGCAGCACGTCGCCGAACGCCGTTTCAAAGGACATGTCGAGCCCGCGTTCATGGCAGAGCTCCGCCACGTGCCCGAAGAAGTTCTTCTCGTGCATGTCGCCGAGGAACACGCGCCAGTCGCGGAGGAAACGCGCCGTCGTCTCGCGATCCTTCACCACATAGCCGATCACCGCCGGATACCACGGCAGCAGCTTGTAGCCGTAGCGCTCCTCGAACTTTCGGTCGAGCCCGGGCGTCCAGTTCTGCGTGCTGCATTCCCAGCTGTCGAAGAGCGCGCCCTTGAGAAGGCCGCCCGCGAGCACGCCCGAACCGGGCTTGGTGAGCTTCCCGATGTAGCCGGCGAAGTTCGCGTCAATGCCATGCGGCGAGAGCTTGTCGCATTCCCAGCCCGTCGCTTCCACCGGCGCAGGGCCGTTGCGCTTGTTGTCGCGCGCATCGGCAAGGCGGAAGATTTCCCAGTCGCCCGCCGGGGCGTCCCATTCCACACGGCCTTCCGCATCCGTCATCGCCGTGAGGTCGATCACCTCGTTCGGGTTCACGCACGCCGAGGGCTTGAGCGTCGCGTGCTCGCGCCGCACGAGCGAACGGAGCGTACGGAACGATTCGGCTTCGAGGTTGTCGGGATGCGCCTGCGAAATGAAGGTGAAGGCGCCGAGACGGATGGGATAGAGGTTCGTAAGCGTGAGGCGCAGTTTCTGCGTGGGCTGATCGTCCGGCAGCGCGATCGACCAGTTGCCCTTGTCCTGCCAGTTGGCCCGCGGATTCTTCCAGGTGCCGATCACGGTTGCCGTACCGTCCGGCGCCACGCGCGTCACGCTCACCGTCACGCCGTCGTGGTAGCAGTGGCCGTGGCTCCAGCTGTTGATGGAGGGAAGTTCCATCGTGCGGAGGAACGCGGGCTTGCCGAAATCGAGTTCAATCTTCCAGCCGTCCTTCGGCGAAACCGGCACGTTGAACGCCTTTTTCGAAAGGAAGAGATTGCGCCACGCCCCCTCGAGCGCGCCCGGCGCCGAAACGGCCTTGGGAGAATAGAAGCCGGGCTCCTTCGTGAAGGGATTCTGGTCGCCTTCCGGGCAGCGGAAGGCGATCGTCGCGACGTTGCGCAGATCGTCGCCCTTCAGCGGAATCTGAAGTTTGACCTTCTTGCCGCCCTGCGCGTACTTCTTCGCGAAGACGAGCCGGCGCATCGCCTGGTCGTCCTTGATCCACGGGCCGCCCGCCATCGACCATCCCGGGCAGTTCTGCATGCGGAACGTGAGCCCCAGGCGCTTGCACTCGAGCGCCGCGTGACGGATGTAGGTTTCCCACTTCTCGCTCAGGCAGTAGATCGGCTCCGTAACGCCCTTCCACAGGTCACGCCCGCCGATGTTGCCGTGGAAAAGCTGGATGCCCGAAAGCCCCGCCCGGTTGACCGCCTCGAGGTCGGCCGTCAGCCCTTCCTTCGTGACGTTGCCGTTGATGAGATGGAACCACGTTTCCGGATGCGCCGATTTGGGCGGCGCCGCAAACGCCTTTTCAAGCGGATCTTCCGCCGCCGCCACAAGCCCAACGGTCAAAGCGGCGGCCGCGAGCAAAACAGAGTTCTTCGTTTGCATGTCTTCTTGCCTTTTCGTGATCGATGTTGGATGAAAACGTCCGGATTCCCGTGATTCAGAGGGAAAAGGCAAATCCGAACTTCGCCCGAGGGGCGACACGCGCGGGGGCGGTTTGAACCGCCTCCGCGCCTGCTGCCGCCGCCATCCCCATAACCAACCCCAAAGCCAACAGATGAACCGACTTCATATCCTGTCTCCTTTTACGGGATGAGGCGGCCCGTTCCACCAAGGGCGTTCAACCCTTGGTGATCGCCGCATGGTAACTCTGGAGCGAGCGCACCTCGCCCTTGCCCTCGCGGGCGGCCTTGATGCCTTCGCTCGCCGCCAAAGCGGCCGCGACGGTGGTGAGATACGGCACACGGTACTTGATCGCCGCGCGACGGATCGAATTGTCGTCGGCCCGCGCATCGCGACGGCCGCTCGGCGTATTGAGAATGAGGCAGATCTCGCCGTTCTTGATGAAGTCGATCACGTCCGGCCGGCCTTCGCCGATCTTCGCGACCTCCTTGGCGGCCACCCCATGCGCCTGCAGGAACTTGACCGTTCCCTCGGTGCCCACGATCTCGAAGCCGAGATCCACGAAGTTCTTCGCCGCGATGGCGGCGTCATCCGGCTTCGTGGAGAGCGAAACGAGCATCTTCCCCGCCTTCGTGGGGAGCGGCGAGAGAGCCGCTTCCTGCGACTTGTAGTAGGCGAGGCCGAACGTATCGGCAAGGCCGAGGACTTCGCCCGTCGAACGCATTTCCGGGCCGAGGACGGGATCCACCTCCGGGAACTTCTCGAACGGCAGCACCGCTTCCTTCACGCCGTAGTACGGCACGATGTGGCGCCGGTCGAGCCCGAGTTCGGGAACCGTCTCGCCGAGCATCAACCGCACGGCGATCGGAGCCATCTGCGTGCCCGCCACCTTCGAAACGAGCGGCACCGTGCGCGAGGCGCGGGGATTGGCTTCGATCACATACACCTTGTCGTTCTCGATCGCGAACTGCATGTTCATGAGGCCCACGACCTTCAGCTCTTCCGCAATGCGGCGCGTGTAGTCGAGAATCGTGGCCTTGTTCGTTTCGCTGATCGTCGCCGGCGGCAGTACGCACGCCGAGTCGCCCGAGTGCACGCCCGCGAGCTCGACGTGCTGCATGATCGCGGGAATGAACACCTGCTTGCCGTCGGAAAGCGCGTCCGCCTCGCATTCAAGCGCATGGCAGAGGAAACGGTCGAGGTAGAGCGGCCGATCCGGCGTCACGCCCACGGCCTTCGCCACGTATTCGCGCAGCATCGTCTCGTCGTAGATCACCTCCATGCCGCGGCCGCCCAGAACGAAGCTCGGGCGGATGATGAGCGGATAGCCGAGGTCGTTCGCCACCTTGATGGCGCCATCGATATCCGAGGCCATTTCGCTCTCCGGCATCGGAATGCCGAGGCGCGTCATGATGGAGTGGAAGAGGTCGCGGTCTTCGGCTGCGTCGATCGAATCGACGCTTGTGCCGAGGATGTTGCAGCCCGCTTCCGCGAGGCCGCGCGCGATGTTGAGCGGGGTCTGCCCGCCGAACTGCACGATCACGCCGAGCGGCTTTTCCGCGCGGTAGATCTGCAGCACGTCTTCGAGCGTCACCGGCTCGAAGTAGAGCTTGTTGGAGGTATCGTAGTCCGTCGACACCGTCTCGGGGTTGCAGTTGACCATGATGGTCTCGTACCCCTGCTCGCGCATCGCAAGCGCCGCATGCGTGCAGCAGTAGTCGAACTCGATGCCCTGGCCGATACGATTCGGGCCGCCGCCGAGGATGAGGATCTTCTTCTTGTTGTCCGAGACCGGCACTTCGTTCTTCGTGCCGTTGTAGCTCGAATAGTAGTAGGCCGCGTTCTCAACGCCCGAAACCGGCACCGCGTGCCACGTTTCAACGCACCCGAGCGCCTCGCGCTTTTCGCGGATCGTCTTCTCGGCCACCTTCAGAAGCTGCGAGAGATACTTGTCGCTGAAGCCGTCCTTCTTCGCCTGCACGAGCAAGGCATCCGGCGGAAGCGTGCCCTTGTACTTGAGGATCTCCTCTTCTTCCTGCACGAGCTCGCGCATCTGGTCGACGAAGTAGGCCTTCACGCCCGTAAGCGCGAACATCTGTTCGTTCGTCGCGCCCTTGCGGAGCGCTTCGTACATCTGAAAGTGGCGCTCGGAATTCGGAATCGCGAGCATCTTCAGGAGCTCGTCGAGCGTCTTCTCGTGGAAGTCCTTCGCAAAGCCGAGGCCCGCACGGCCCTTTTCAAGCCCGCGGATCGCCTTCTGCAGCGTTTCCTTGTAGGTTTTGCCGATGGACATCACCTCGCCCACGGCCTTCATCTGCGTACCAAGCCGGTCTTCCACCGCACGGAACTTCTCGAACGCCCAACGCGCGAATTTGAGCACCACGTAGTCGCCGCCCGGCGTGTACTTTTCCAAGGTTCCATCGCGCCAGTAGGGCATCTCGTCGAGCGTCATGCCCGCGGCGAGCTTCGCCGAAACGAGCGCGATCGGGAACCCCGTCGCCTTCGAGGCAAGCGCGGACGAACGCGACGTACGGGGGTTGATTTCGATGATCACCACACGCCCCGTCTTCGGATCGTGCGCCCACTGCACGTTGCAGCCGCCGATTACGCCGATCGCCTCGACGATCCGGAACGCGTCGCGCTTGAGCTTCTCCTCGAGCTCCTTCGAAATCGTGAGGAACGGCGCCGCGCAGAAGCTGTCGCCCGTATGCACGCCCACCGCGTCGATGTTCTCGATGAAGCACACCGAAATCATCTGGTTCTTCGCGTCGCGCACCACTTCCACTTCGAGCTCTTCCCAGTTGAGGATCGATTCTTCGATCAGGCACTGGTGCGTAAGCGAGAGGTCGAGGCCGCGCGCGCAGATCGTGCGGAGCTCTTCCACGTTGTAGCAGAAGCCGCCGCCCGAGCCGCCCATCGTGTACGCCGGGCGCACCACCACCGGGAAGCCGATTTCGTCATGAACCAGCCTTTCCGCCTCTTCCACCGTATGCACGATGCCGCTCTTGGGCGTATCGATCCCCAAGCTCTGCATCGTCGCCTTGAACACCTCGCGGTCTTCACCGCGCTCGATTGCATCGAGGTTCACGCCGATGACGATCACGCCGTATTTATCGAGGATGCCCTTCTTCGCCAGCTCCATGGAAAGATTAAGGCCCGTCTGCCCTCCCAAATTCGGAAGAATGGCATCGGGCCTTTCTTTGGCGATGATCTGCTCGAGGCGCTCGGCATTCAACGGCTCGATATACGTCGCGTCCGCCATCACCGGATCCGTCATGATGGTGGCCGGGTTTGAATTGACCAAGACGACTTCATAGCCGCACGCACGAAGCGCCTTGCAGGCCTGCGTGCCGGAATAATCGAATTCGCACGCCTGACCAATGACAATCGGACCTGAGCCGATAATCAGTACTTTCTTAACATCCGTTCTCTTCATTCTAAACCTTCCTGGTTTTCAGCACGAAATTCGACATGAAATCCAATGCGAAAACACGCTGCGCAAATCGGGCTAGTATTATACAGAAACAGAGGCGAAAAGGCAAGAAGAACATGACCGGAGTTTCCCCCCTGTCCGGAGATTCCTGAATGATCCCCCTTTGACTATAGACGAAACCGTCAAACGGGGACGGGAAACACGACAGAAAATCGATGCCTTTATGGCGGTGTCCGCCGTAAAAGTCGTGGCACTCACCACGAGGACATCGGCCTATTATTCCAGATTGACGAGGGGGACTGTCCCCACTAAATTTAAGGATGTTCCGATTTGGTGTTTCCACGGCGACAAGGACGGCGCCGTTCCGGTAACACGTTCTCGGGACATGGTGGCGGCAATCAAAGCCGTCGGCGGCACCAAGATCCTCTACCGCGAATATCCCGGCGTCGGACATGGCTGCTGGAACGCAACCTACCGGGACGACGCCGTTTTAAAATGGTTCTTCGCGCAACGCAAGCCCGCAAAGTGAAGAATTCTCGTGGGGACAGTCCCCACCGATTCTCCGCAATCTGGTAGACCTATTCGCAGGATCCAACGGGGACATAAATCTTCACGGGGTCCCCACAGGTTACCATGCCACTGAAGTGCAAGGGGGACAGTCCCCGTCGGCTCAATTTCCAATTCTCCATTCTACGTTCTCCATTTTCCATTCGCCATCCTACATTCTCCATTTTACGTTCCTCCGCTCACGCCACCACGTCCCAGACGAACCTGCCGCATTTCTCGACGGCCGCCGCGAGGGACGCCCCGGGGAAGTCACGCGGCAGGGCCCGCGCCACCTCGTTGGCGACCCCGGGGCCGCGGCCGACGTCCACCCCGGGGGTGAACTCCGGCACCCGGCCGCGGATCGCGCCCGCCGCGCCCGTCCTCGCGTCTCCTGATCCCTCCGGGCGGCGGATCACGGCGTCCCCGGGCGCGAACATCCTCTCCATGACTTCCCGGG
>JAZLJP010000176.1:0-17809 GCA_045617985.1 Kiritimatiellia bacterium | reverse complement strand
GTCGAGGTTCGTATCGCCGCCCACCATGTCGTCGGCAATGTCGGCGAGCAGCGCGCCCTGCGCCGCCACCGAACCGCCGACCACGAGCCGCGAACCCGGTAGGAACTTGACAACCGCCCCCGCCGCGAGCGTCAGCGTCATGCCGCTCGGCACCACCACGTCGTCGCGAACGACATGCACGCGGTTGGTGCCCCAGGTCGTATTGGCGGCGAGCCGCCCGCCCTCCACCGCCGGCGTGTTCAGCACAAGCACGTCCACGCGCTTGCTACCGGAGGTCAGCGTCGTCCAGCCGTCAGCCGAAAGAAGCGTGTTCCATTCCGTTACGGACGAGCCGTCAAGCGCGCCGCGCAGCTCCACGCCCGTCGCAACGACGGGCCGCGCCGCAAGCGACATCTCCGCCGCCTCGTAGCGAATCGCCTGCGCCGAAACGGCCATCGCCGCCGCCGACACCACGCTCATCAGAACTTTCTTCATCATGATTTACTTTCCTTTCAGTTCAAATCCACCTTGACGGCATGGACATAATCGTGTACAATATCGGTCGAACTCCAAAAGAGGATACATCCCATGCCCGCACTTGAAGAACGTCCAACCACTCGCCGCCGCAAGGCGATTCCGCGTCCCGTCATGACCGAGGACGTCATCTCGTTTTCCGAATGCCGCAACAATCTCGCCTCTTGCTTCAGGCGCGCCGCCGAGACGCACCGCCCCGTCTTCGTCACGCAGAACGGCAAGCCGACGACCTTCATCGGCAACGTCGCCGACTGGGAAGAATACCTCGAATACCGCGAACTCGTGGATGACGTCGCCGCCGCCGAGGCCGAAATCGAGCGCGGCGAATTCTTTACCCAAGAGGAAGTCAAGAAGCAAGCGGCCGAGGAGCATCGCCGGATATTCGAAGAGCTTGGCCTATGATCATTTGGACCAAGCGCGGTGACAAGCGGCTGTGGGAATGCGAGCGCTACATTGCCTTGCAATGCCTGGATCGTCTCACTGTTTTGAAGTGGCACGATCAAGTTCTTAAATCTGTCGAATATCTGAACGACTTTCCCGAACCCGTCGATCTTCTTCAAGTCTGCAACCGTCGGTCTCTCGAACTCCGCCGCCTTCGCAAGCTGCGCGTCCGTCATCACCACGAACGGCTTCACGCCGTCCTCCTCTGCGATCGCCTTGCGCCGCTTGCGCAACTCGCTAAACCGCGCGAACACCTCGGGCGGCAATACCTTCATGTAGTCGACCTTCTCGCGCTGGTACGCGCCAAACGGCGTACCAGCACTTACCGCCGCCCCATCCATCCATTCGACGCAAAACGCCCACCCCTCCGGAAACACGCTCTTCTCCACCTTCAGAATACGATGCGCCCGCAGAAACGCATTCAGCATTTCCTGCTGTGCGCCCGTGTCCCCGTGCGGGATGAAAAATGTGTTGTACTGTGCCATCGCTCTTTCCTTCAAAATCGCCCGCTCGCTCCGTTCCTCACCTGCTTCGCCGCCGTTCCGCTCCGCTTCACGGCTTGCTTGCAGGTTCGTCTCTCCGCTCGCATTCCTTTTTTCCCTGCTGGCTTGGGGGAAGCGAAACTTACTGTCCTGCGGAGCAACAGAGGCGGAAGCCGAAGTTGAAGTCGTAGTGCGGCGGGGAGTAGTAGTTGCGGTACGCGGAGCGGCAGATGTGGGCGAAGTCGAACCAGCTGCCGCCACGCAGAACGCGGATTGAACCCGACGCCCCGCCCTTCGGATCGGTCACTGCAGACGTGCCAAGAGACGACTGGTACCAGTCGAGGCACCACTCCCACACGTTGCCGTGCATGTCGTAGAGCCCCCAGGCGTTGGGCAGATACGATCCCACATTCTTATGTCCTGACGTGTACCCGCCCTTGTTGACCGAATCGTTGTAATAATAGCATCCCACTTCGTCCATTGCTGAATCCTGACTCGTGTTGGTCAGGTTTTTCCCGCTGTTGAGCGCCGTCGTCGTACCCGCGCGGCATGCGTACTCCCACTGCGACTCCGTCGGCAGATCGAAGACGAGCCCCGTCCGCGCGCGGATCCGGCCCATGAAGCTCGTGGAGTCCACGGTGTTCGCCGACGGCCACTGCGCTCCCTGCGAACTGCCACGGATCGTGTTGTACGAAACGCATTCCACCGGTCGTGCATCGCCCTTGTAAGACGACGGTTTCGACCCCATCACCAGCTCGTACTGCTTCTGCGTCACCTCGAAGACGCCCATGTAGAACGGCTTCGAGATCGTCACATTGTGTAACCCCGAATCACTTGCTCCCGGACAATCGGTCGAACGCCCGCCCATCGTAAACGACCCATTCGCGATCCGGCGCAGGACGAGCTTGTTCGTCTTGTACTCGACCGCCCAGCCGCCGCTGGGGACGGAACTCAATTCGCTGATCGGATAGTTGCCCGCCGATGTGCCGCCGCTGAGGTCGACGACGACGTAGAGCGGCGTCCCCGCCTTGCGCGAGCCCTTGTCGTAGGCGCTGAACGCGCTGGACGTACCCGAGGCGTGGTTCGCCTTGACGAAGTAGTAGTACGTCGCGCCCGAGGCGACGCCGGAATCGACGTAGGCCGGGCCCATCGAGGTGCCGACTTGCGTCGCCGCGTCGCTGGCGGTCGACGTGCCGCGATAGATCGCATAGCCGTCGGCCCCTTCGACCGCATCCCAGGTGATGCGCACGCCACAGGCGAGCGTATTGTCGCCGGCCGCGACGCCCGTCGGCGCGGCGAGGGCGCGGTAGCCCGTATCGGGCGCGCCGAACGCGCTCGTGCGCGTGCCGTCCGTCGCGCGCACCCAGTACCAGTAGGTTGTGCCAGGCGAGCAGGTCGCGTCCGTGTAGGGCGAGGCGGCTGCGGTGGCAATCTGCGTGGCCTTCGAAGTGTCGTTCGCCGTCGCGCGCCAGATCGTGTAACCCGTCGCGCCCGCCGAGGCGGTCCAGGTGATCTTGACGTTCGCCGTCGCGGCACCGTCGCCCGCCGAGACGTTCGTCGGCAGGGCGAGCGGCGTCACGACCGTATCCACCCAGCCGCAGTCGCCCCCCGCGCCGCCGCTTTCGTCCTTCGTGTAGGTCCAGCGGATCGTGTGCGTACCCGCCGCGAGTTCCGTCGTGACCTGCGTCCAGCCCTTCTCGCCGCTGATCTCGGCCTGCTCCGCGCCGTCGAGCGTCCAGACGAAGGTATCATAATAGGCCTCGCTCGATACCTTCCAACGGAAGGAGAACGATCCCGGCCCCGTGGCCGTCGTCTGCAGCCACGTGTTCTGCCCGTTGCCGATCGCACCGCTCTTTGCGGAGACTCCGCCCGTGTAGCCGGTCGTCGTGTCGACAACCCAGTTCGCCCCGCCGCCCGTCGTAATCGTGAGCGCAGGGTTGTCCACCGCCTCCGCGAGCGACGCAACCTGCGCCGCCCACACGGCGTAGAGCGTCACCGTCACGCCATTGTTCGCCGTCAGGTTCTTGACCGAACATCCATCCGTGTACGCAACCGAACCGCCCGCGCTTGTCGCCCAGCCCTGGAAGTTGAAACCCGACTTCGCAAAGGCGTTGGCCGTGAGGTTCTTCGCAACGTCGTAGGTCATCGCGAGGTCGCCCATCGACCCGCTGCCGCCGTTCGCGTTGAAGCGGATCGTGTAGGTGTGGGCCGTCCAGTGCGCCCAGAGCGTCGTGTTCGCCGTCGGCACCGTTGAGGCCGTCGTCACCTGCGTGCCGCCCGAAGAAGCGGTGTACCAGCCATTGAAATCGTACCCCGTGCGCAACGGCGTGGGCAGGCTACCGTAGGTCTTCGTCGGCGAATAGGGCTTGCTCGCGGGGTTCACCGAGCCGCCGTTCGCATTGAAGGTGACGGTGATATCCGCATACGCGCGCCAGCCGCTCACGGACGGCCCGAAGTCGCTTGTGCCGTCCGGCGTGATCGACTTCACCCAGTACCAATACGTCGTGCCCGCCGCCGCGGCGGTGTCGGTGTAGGCGACTGCGGAGGTCGTCTGAATCCGCTGTGCCCCGTTGGTGACGGACGACGTGTTGCGCCACACCTCGTAGCCCGTCGCGTCGTCGACCGCCGCCCAGCCGATGTTGACGCCGGCCGTGGAAGTGCCCGCCGAGGCCGTCACGTTGCTCGGCATGTTGGCCGCCATCGGCACGGCCGACATCTCGACCGTAAACGCCTTCGCGTGGAAGTCGGGATAGTCCGCCGCCACGTTCCACGTGAGACGGCGCCGGCCCGCCGCGACAGGACCGTTCGCGCCGTCGCCGGTCAGGGTCCGCGCCGCCATCGCCACGTTCTTGTCGCCATCGTGTCCCGAAAGCGTCACAAGCGCGCGCGTGCCCGCCGGCTGTGTGACGAGCTCGAAGTCGACATCGAGCAGACTGCTGAACGGCCAGCGCGTCTTGGGCTGCACGTTCTTCACTTCGGCGGTCGTCACGATCGGAGCGACAACCGTCACCCTATGCGTCGCAGACCGGGGCGAAGCATCCGCATAGAGGGCGGTCACGGTCACCGTGACATCCGACGACACCTGTTTCGCCGTCAGCTTGCCATCCGCATCAATCGTCGCGGCGGTTGTCGGCGACACCGTCCAGCTCGGCTTCACCGTCTTCTTTGAACCATCGCTGTAGGTCGCCGTGCAGGAGAGAACAGCCGATGCGCCCGCCGCCAGCTTCGTCACCCCGCTTATTGCGAGGGACGAGAGATCTGCAACCACAACGCTCCACCCTTCGACGCCTGCGCTGTAGGCGCTCGCATTTGTTCCGCTGCTGCTCGTCGCCGCCCTCACGAAATACCAATAGTGTGTACCCGGCACCCCCTGCATGTCCTCGTAACTTGTTCCCGTCTGCCAGCTGCCGAGTTCCGTCTTCGTACCGGTCGCCGAACTCGCCCGCGCCACACGATAATGCGTCGCGCCCACCACCGGCTTCCACGAGACCTGCGTCATGTCTCCATACTGGCCGTCAGACGCCGCCACGCCCGTCGGCGCGGCGAGGGCGCGTGTCGCCGTCACCGACATCGTACTGAAGTCGCTTTCGCCGGCGGCGTTCGACGCCTTCACCCAGTATTTGAGGCTCACGCCCGGCGAACCATCCCGGTCGGCGTACTCCGTCGCCGTGCCGACGTCGGCGATCTTCTTCGCGTCCGCCGTCGTCGTACCGCGCCACACGCTGTAGCCCAACGCGCCCGCGACAGACGACCAGCCGATCGTCACGGCCTCGGGCGTCGCGCTCGTGAGCGTAACGGACGACGGAGCGGGCGGCTTTGTCGCCGTAATCGTGATCGGCTTCGTCGTCGTGCGCGTCACGCCGCCTTCCGTGTAGGAGGCCTGGAGCGTGACGGACTGGTTGGCGGTGACGGTCTTCGCCGTGAGCGTCGCCCCGGAGCGCGTGACGTACGAGCTGCCCGCCGTGACCGACCACGTCGGCGAAACGTTCTTCGTATTCATGTCCGTCATCGTCGCCGTGCACGTGTAGGCGGCGCTGCCGCCCGAGGGGATCGATGCTGCACCGTTGATGGCGATCGCATCAAGCGTCACGGGTACACCCACGAAACCGTCATCGAAGATGCTCTCTGCGCTCGCGCGGTTGCCGCGCGAATCGATGGCAGCCTTCACCGTGTAGAAGTAGACCCGGCCGGGGACCGCCGTTGTATCGGCGTAGGCGGTTCCCGTCTGCCACGATCCGAGCGCCGTCGGCGCACCGTCCATCTCGTCCGCGCGGTAGACGCGGTAGTACTTCGCGCCCTTCACTTCACTCCAGGTGACATCCACCTGGGCGAGCGACGTGCCGTCGCTTGCAACCACGTTGGCCGGCGCAGACAAGGCGCGCCACCCCAACGCGCCCGCGCTGAAGGAGCTCGTGCCGGAGGCGTTCTTCGCCTTCACGAAGTAGTAATAGTTGACGCCGCTCTCCGCCTCGGTATCATTGAACTTCGCTACCGTAACCTCCTGCAGATACTGCGCATTCGAGCTGGAAACCGTCGTACCGCGATAGACGGCGTAAGACGACGCGCCCGCAGAAGCCGTCCACGTCACACGCACACACGCGGCGTCCGTACCCTGCGAAGCAATAAGATCCGTGGGTGGTTCTGGCGGCAGAACCGTCACATAGAATGACCAGTCGTCGCTCTTCGTGACACCGCCTTCCGTGTAGTCCGCATGGACCTTGACCGTCTGCTGCTGCGTCACGCTCTTCGCCGTGACGAGGCCGGTCGACGACACGCTCGCGTAGGCCGAGCCGGACGCAATGCTCCAGCACGTACTGGCGTTGCTCGTCACGTCAGCATCCGAGTTGTCACTATACTTCGCCTTGCAGGTGAACTGCGCCGTCTTGCCGGACTGCAGCGAATTCACACCCGTAATGGCGACGGAGGCAAGCGTCTTGGCGGGGGCGGAAGCAGACTTGGTGTAGGCCTTGCAGCAGAAGTTCGCCGTCGGATGGATTGCCGTCGTAAAATCCATCCAACTCGTTCCATTCTGACTCATAAAACTCTGACCCGCAGATGCAGTTGCCTCTGATGTCGGTGTCCAATAGGTCTTCCCATTCTGCTTAAAGGAGAAATACGCTTCGTATGCCAGTGGATAACTATACCCCGGTGTTGTCAACTTTATGACAACAGAAAACAGGCGACCATTTTTGATCTGTACGCTGGAACTCAACGGGACTGTCACATATCCAACAAAATCGCATGTTCCAGACTGCGACACTTGGCGATTACCAGACGTTGGCTTGGATTCGGAGCAATCGGTATAGATTTCAATCACGTATTTCGTATTCTTGACAAGAGAATAAAAACCAACGGCGGCGATCTCCTCGTTATCTTTGCCACATCGAAAGACATTTGCTCCCCAACAAGGCGACGTTCCACCGCAATTATTGACATGTCCAAGTGGATCATACTGATAGATGCCATCGTAATTCTTTGTGTCCTGAAGTTCAAAGAACGAGTACAATTCATCCGCGCCAAACATTGCATCGTAATACGAGACATAGAAATAACCGTTTTCTCCATACGATGTTCCCCAGCTGTTTTTGCAGATAAAGGCACCGTTTCCCGGTGGACTTTGCCTGAAGTGCGACTTTGAGTAGTTGTCATCCCAGCCGACAATCTGAACCGCATGTCCGCCTCCATCGCGTTCCGACTGATACATCGAAGTATCACCATTCCAATAATAGCTCTTCTCATCCAACGACTCCGCCGCCCACAGATGAAGATAGCCAGCATAAATCGAACCATGCTCCATAAGGGTCTTCTTGATTTCATCCGTGTCAAACGCCGTGGACATCGGCGTAAGTATCTTAACATTCTGGACGTGTCCAACAGGCGTCCCAACCGGACTGTCGCGGTAAACGGACGGATACGGATCTTGACTTTCATCTATAGGACCGCTCCATCGCGTCAGATAGGCTATCGCCATGTCTCCGTTCCCGCCGTCCCCATTTTTCGTGGAATAGTCAAATCCATGCGTGTTCGCAAGATGCCATTCAGAGAGATCCAAACTCGCGCCGCCCCCCATCAGTACGCCCGACTCTAAAGACCCAATCGTTGCATGCGCCCAACAAGTCCCCCACGGGTTTTGATTCTTCATTGACGTCAACATCCCCTCGTCACGAAGGTCAAATCGCGCCGGGAAAGTTACTGTCGCCGCTTGAGCCACCTGCTGATAGTTGATGTTCTTCAAATAACTGTAATCGACAGAACTGGGGACATGACCGAGCAATCGTCTTTCTTCAACACCAGAATTCGCAGACAAAAGTCTGGGACCACGAGCATTCGCCTCTCCAGGTTTCTTTTCCGAGACGCTTGCATCCGACTTTCTTCGCTGCCATTCCTTAAACGCCGGATTGATCGGCGCTGTTGAAACCGCCCCGACCTCGCCGATCGCGAAGACTGCGATGAGCGCAGTGGCGACGTATTTCAGAATGCCGATTCTGCCTGTCAGGACGCGCGGGAGGGCGCGGATGCCGGCCGCATCGTTCGCGGGTAGGGGAACGGGAGAGACGCGCGCGGGATACGGCGAAGCCGGAGTCCGCGCCCTACCATCGCGCAGCAGGGATTCGCCGGGTTGTGTGGACGGTGTCCGTGCCCAACCAAGATTGTGCAAAATTCTTTCCAACATCACATCCTCGCTCTCATCGTGGGGCTATAACTGCGGGTGGCCCCTGTCGCCCGCTACGCGGCACGGCGATCACGGAGCTAGGACGGAAAAAATAAACGGCCTCTCTCCGATCCCTCCTGAGGCCGTGAGAAATGCCTTAACCGAAATACGAAGAGAGGCACGCGAGCGGTCGCGTGTTCTCTGCATCAGTATCGCCGGTTTTGAAATTTCTCACGTTTCAGGAGACGATTGCTGTACAGCGTTATGTCATGTTCCTTCAGTTCAAATACACACCTTCCCCGAAAGAACGGACGGCATTGTAGCATTTTTCAGCGTGAAATGATAGAGGGCAAAATCATAAATTTGTAAAGATCAGTGAACAGAGGGCGTGGATTCCAGCCGCGCCGCGCGCGACAACAACGTATATGCCGAATCTTCACGGGGACAGTCCCCATCCACTAATCTTCTCGGGGACTGTCCCCCACGATCCTAGATTTCGTCCGCACCATAATCTCAGCACATCGAAAATCGCATGGGGACAGACCCCGTACTGGGGGTGAAGATTTCGCTTCGGAATCGTTCCGTACCGAAATCTTCGCCTTGTCGGGTGGTGGAACGGACGAATGGGATGGCAAGGAACGAAATTTTCCCATCGCCTTTCCTCGTCCAGCAAGAGCCGGATTCATTCCGCAGTGAGATTACGAAATCCTTTGGTATTGTCGCATTGTCGGGATGGGAATGGATACCCCCAAAACGGTAGGGCTCGCACCCCGTGCGCCCCCCCTGCGGCGGGCGCGGTGCGCCCGCCCTACCGCGTTACGACACGCCAAGAAGCCGCACCAAGCACCAGGCACCAGGCACCAAGCACCAGGCACCTGCCTCATTCCCTCGCCGGCAGGTCAAGGGTGAAGACGGCGCCGCCTTCGGGGCGGGGCTCGACGGAGAGGAGGCCGTCCATGTCCTTCGCGAGCGCATCGGAAATCGCGAGCCCCAGGCCAAGGCCGCCGATGTTGGAGGTGAGCGCCGTTTCGGCCCGCCAGAACCGCTCGAACACATGTGCGCGCGCCTCTTCGCTCAGGCCCGGGCCGCAGTCGGCCACCGCCACGCGCACGCGTTCGCCCGCGCGCGCCACCGCCACCTCCACCGGCCCCATCGCCGCCGCGTATTTCGCCGCGTTGCCGAGGAGGTTCATGAGAATCTGCTTCACGGCGTCTTCGTCGGCCCACGCCGTGATCGCCGCCTCCGGCGCCACAAGCGAAATCCCGTGTGCCGCGAAATTCTCCCGCACGAGGTCGATCGTATCCGCCGCCAGCACCGCGAGATCGACCGCACAGAACCGGTAGCGCCGGCGCCCCTGTTCGAGCCGTGAAAAATCGAGAAGGTTCTCGACGAGCCGCACCATGCGCGCGTTCTCGTCGACAATCGTCTTGTAGGCGTGTTCCTGCCGCGCGGGCGCAAGACGGTGGTTCTTCAGCATCTCGGCCCAGAGGCCGATCGCCGCGAGCGGCGTTTTGAGTTCATGGGACGCATTCGAGAGGAACGTCGTTTTCGTGAGTGCGTCCTTCCGCGCCTTCGCCGCCGCGCGCACAAGGAGCACCGTGCCGGCCGAAAGTACGCCCGCGAGCAGCAGGCCGATCACGAACCCGATCGGCCAGAGCGCCCGCGCGAGGAAATCGCCCACCACGGGATCTTCGGCGAAAACGACGCCGCACACGCTGCCATTGCGCTTGCCGTCGCGCGCCCACACGACGGGATGCGCCGCGCAGAGGCGCACGCCCGCCATCGGCGGCTTCTTGCTGTTCTTCGCCCGCTCGGCCCAATCGCCGATCGCCCTGAAGGACCTGATCTCCTCGCTCACGGCGGCCGGCACCGTGCGCGCGCACACGAACCCCGCACGCGGCTTCCACACGAACACGCCCGCAGCCGGCCGCACGCTCTCTTCCTTCGCAAGCGCGGCCATCAGCGTTTCGCAATTCCCCTCAAGGGCCGAGGTTCCCTCGGCCTTCTCCTCATCGAAGAACGCCTCGCGGAGGTGCGCCTGGATGCGCTCGATCACGCCTTCCCGCGCGATCACGCTCGCCGCCTGACGCATGGCGGCCACCCTGTGCAAATAGAAAAACCCCGCGCCCGTGAAGAGGACGGCGGGGATGCAGACGAGAACGAGGTAGAGTTTGAGGTCGCGCGAAATCATGCGCTCCCCCTTCGGCTAGCGGTCCACCCGCGCCGAACCGCCGCCCACGAGTTTCTGAACGTCGGCCAATGTCGCCATCGACGTATCGCCCGGCGTCGTCATCGCCAAGGCCCCATGCGCCGCGCCGTATTCCACGGCCTGCTGCGCATCGCCGAACGCGAGGAAACCGTAGATGAGGCCGCTCGCAAACGAATCGCCGCCGCCCACGCGGTCGTAGATCTCGAGGTTCGGCCGCGCCACGCTCTCGTGGAGCACGCCCTCGAACCAGCAGAGCGCGCGCCAGTCGTTGATCGTTGCGGACTTCACGCTCCGAAGCGTCGTTGCCACCGCCTTGAAGTTCGGATAGGCCGCGACGGCCTTCTCGATCATCTTGCGGAAGCCCTCCACGGGAAGCGTGGTCAAATTCGCATCCACGCCCTCCACCTCGATGCCGAGCGCGGCCGTGAAATCCTCTTCGTTGCCGATCATCACATCGACGTACTTCGCGATCTCGCGGTTGACCGCCTGCGCGCGGGCCTTGCCGCCGATCGACTTCCAGAGCGACGCGCGGTAGTTGAGATCGTAGCTCGTCACCGTGCCGTATTTCTTCGCCGGCTTCAGGGCCTCGATCGCCACCTCGGCCGTCGTCTCGGAAAGCGCCGCGAAGATGCCGCCCGTGTGGAACCACCGCACGCCCTCTTCGCCGAAGAGGCGTTCCCAATCGATGTCGCCGGGCTTGAGCTGCGAAACGGCCGTAAGCCCGCGGTCCGCACACGAACGCGCGCCGCGGCAGGCGGCGCCGCGGTCGACGAAGTTGAGCCCGTTACGTACCGTGCGGCCGATGCCGTCGAACGGCGCCCACTTGATGTGGCTCACGTCCACGCCGCCCTGCAGCATGAAGTCTTCAACGAGCCGCCCCACGGGATTATCCGCGAACGCCGTCACCGCCGTCGTCTTCAGCCCGAAGCAACGCCGAAGGCCGCGCACCACGTTGTATTCGCCGCCGCCTTCCCACACCTTGAACGTACGCGCGCAATGGATGCGCCCGTCGCCGGGGTCGAACCGCAGCATGATTTCACCGAGCGACGCGGCATCCCACTTGGCCGCGCTCTTGATCGCCAACGTTTCCATGATGTCCTTCTTCCTTACACTCACCGATCGCGACGGATTTCCGTTTCGTCGGAATCCCCGCCGTAGGGCGGCGGGGAGATACGCGCCGAATAGTCCCAGCGGCCGCCCCAGGCTTCCTCTTGAAGCGCCATCTGGTATTCACGGTAGCCTTCCTGCCAGATCATCCACGCGATGATCAGGGTCACAAACCCCCAGTTGCCGTGGTTCGCAATGCGGTGGATCGCACTCAGCGCCAGCAATACGGCAAAGACGCGCCCCACGATCATCGCGATGTACGTGGCGCGCGCACGCGTCATAAACGCCCGCATCGCGCTACGGAACACGCGCCCGCCATCCATCGGGAACCCCGGGAGCAGATTGAAGAGCCCCAACATGAGGTTCATCATCCCGAGATCGACGAGCGCATCGGCAATCCAGAAGAGACTCGGCGCACATCGCAGCGAAGGCTCGCCCACTAGCCCGCTCGTCACCGCATAGAGCACGAAATCGATCATGCTCCCCTCGGTGAAGATCGCCACCCCCGTCAATGCGGCAACGGCGATGGCAAAACTCACGCCCGGGCCCGCAATCGCCGTCCAGAACTCCTGCGACGCCTTGCGCGGAAGCGCAATGAGCGAGGCGCAGCCCCCGATGAGCGAGAGCGTGATGTCGCGCGTCTCGTAGCCGAAATGACGTGCCGTGAGCGAATGCCCGAGTTCATGCGCCGTAATCGATACGAGCAGGAACACCGCGCCGAGAATCCCGGAAAAGAGACTCCCGCCGCCCGTCGCGAAGAAAAACAACAGGATCACCAGCGAGAAGTCGAGATAAATCGGTATCCCGAACAACTCGCATAATCTGAGTTTACGCGGAAACATGAATCTTCATGCCCTTCGCGAAACCTGTCCCCTCCCGCTCACCGATGCGGCGGCGGCACAGGGCGCGGGGCTGGCTGGGCAACCGGGCGCGGCGCCACGGCAGGGCGCGGCGCCACGGGGCGCGAGGTCACAGCGGCACGCGGGGCCGGCCGCGGCGCCACATACACCGCAGGCTCGCCATGGCCATGATGGTGGTGCCCATGATGATGGCAACCCGCGAAAAGCGCGAGGAACAGGACGGCAAACGTCCAGACAACGATATTTTTCATCTTTCTTCTCCTTTTGTAAAAACGACGTGACTAGTATACCATATCCCCCCTCGCTTGGGTAGTCCTAAACGCAACGGGGCACACGTTCGACCAGGCAAGAGGCACCTGCTTACTTGACGAGCGTCAGCGTGGCGATCGGTTCGTGCTTCGCGTTCGTCTTATCGGGATTTCCCACGACGGCGTCGAAGTTCGAGGCGAGGAGGCGGCCACGCCAGAAGATCGGCTCGCCCGGCTGGTTCATGAGACCTTCCGCCGCCTTGCCGTCGGGATCCTGGCGTACGAATTCAACCGTCTTTCCGTCGGGCGACACGCGCGCGAGGGCGTTGTTCGAGAAGTCCGCCACGTAGAGCCAGCCGTCCGGACCGAACGTCATGCCGTCGGTCGTGCGCATCGGCGTCGCCGTTGCCGCGGCAAGGAAGCCGGGCGTCTTCGGATCGACGTTCATGAACGCCTCCTGGCGCGGACTCTTCGCGAACAATTCGGGCTTGCCCGGCTTTCCGTTAGCGCCCATCGGCACCTTGAAGATTTCGCCGTCGCCGAAGTTGCCCACGTAGAGGTTGCCGGCGGCGTCGAAGACGATGCCGTCGAGCCCATACTGGCAAAACTTGTTCTTCGTGACGAAGGTGAGGATGAGGTCGGGATCCGCCGCCGAATTCGTCACCTTGATGTCGCGCGCCGCCGGATCGAACGAATAGACCCCGCTCACGAGAAGGCCCGCCGGATCCTTGATGCCGGAGAGCGAGCTCGCCGTCACGTAGAGCCGTCCGTTCTGATAGCGGATGCCGTTCGGGTGCTCCAGGCCCGAGGCGACGACGTTCCACGAGGCGATCTTGTCGTCCTTCAAAACGAGCCGCAGGATGCGGCCATGGTTCTTCGTGAGCGCCTCGCCCGTCCACGGCTGGTTGTCGACGACGTAGAGCGCGCCGTCCGGCCCGAACGCAAGGCCCATCGGCGAGCAGCGGCCCGTTGCGGGATCAACCGGCAGATCGAAGAGTTTCCGCGGCACGCCGCCCGGCGCCTCCAGGCAGAAGAGCGCGCCCGGGAGCCTCGTATCGGCGAAGTTCGGCGCCGTGATGAGGAGACGGTCCTGCGCATCCACGGTCATGCTATCGGGCGTGGCGCAAGAAGCGGGAAAGACGGCAAACGGCCGCTTCGCCGCAGTCAAACCCGTGGTGCAACCGCCAAGGAGCGCCAGCCCCAAACCGAAAATCAATACGTTCTTCATTTTCTCTTTCCTTCCTGTTTTTGGTTATCGTCCAAGCGCGCGCAGTTCGTCCACGATCTGCACGCCCGCCGAAGTGCCGATGCGCGTCGCGCCGGCGCGGATCATGTCGAGCGCGGATGCGAGCGTGCGAATGCCGCCCGCCGCCTTCACGCCCATCCGGGGGCCAACCGTCTTGCGCATGAGCGAAAGATCCGCCACCGTCGCGCCGGCCGTGCCGAAGCCCGTGGAGGTCTTCACGAAGTCGACGCCCGCCTTCACGGCAAGTTCGCACGTTTTCACCTTCTCCGCATCGGTGAGGTAGCACGTCTCGAGAATCACCTTCGAAACGATACCGTGCTTGCGGCAGACGCTCGCCATGTCGGCGATTTCATCGTAGACGAGATTGAAGTCGCCCTCCTGCAGGGCGCGCACGTTCTGCACCATGTCGATTTCACCCGCGCCCTTCTCGATCGCGTCGCGGATTTCGGCCGCCTTCGCGGCGCTCGTCATCTGCCCGAGCGGAAACGAAATCGCAACGCCCGCGCGCACCTTCGTACCCGCGAGCAGCTTCACGCAACGCTCACATTCAGCGCCGTTGATCGCCACCATCGCAAAGCCGTATTCCCGCGCCTCGGCGCAAAGCTTTTCAATCGGCGAAGCGTTGCCAAACGGCTTGAGGAACGTATGGTCGATGATCCCCGCGAGTTCCGCGGAAGAAATGGTATCAGGGTCAAACATTTTCTACTCCTTAAAATCGCACTCTTTTCCGTGCCCGATATTATAGCAGATTCTCCGCCCAAGGAACAACACCCAATCGCCATGAAGTACTCGGCCCCAACGGACAAAAGGTCGACGACTTTACAGGAACTATTTTCCACAAATCTCCCTGACCTTCTTCAGCACCTTGGGCGCCGTGCCGATCGCAAAACGATCCGCAACCGCCAGCAGGTCGTCGTCGGTGATGTGCGTAAATTTCCCGTTTACCGAAAGCTGATGCGAGCCGCCATGCGCGCTCCTAGGATCGTCCGACGGGAAATCCGATCCCGTCAGATCGTAGGCAGGCGCCAGTTCCCATTCACCACCCTCGCGCAACAGAAACGAGAAGTTCCGCGTATGGTCGTCACACTCGTTGATGGCAACGTTGAATGCGATACGCCGAAACGCCTCTTCGCGAACCTCGTAGGCCATGCCAAGTTCGTCGATTGTCATCAGCAACTGTTCATACGTGCGATGTTCCATGGGAACCACCATCGGGAAATGCGCCATGGCGGAGAGCGTTTGCAGATGATGACGGCGATCTCCATCGCGATCAAAGCGTTTCGTCATGAAATGCCGGCGGCCATCCAGTTCATACGGCATTCACAAGCGAAATGAGGTACATTCACCATGGCAAGCATGACAATCTCCGTCGATGAAAACATCAAGCGCGACTTCTCGGCCTTCTGCAACGAGGTCGGGCTCTCCGCGTCATCGCCCATCAACGTGTTCATGGTCGCCACGGTGCGCGAACGGCGCGTACCGTTTGCCCTCAGCGCGCCCATCACACGACACGACGAGATCGCCGAGCTCGAATCGGACATCGAAATCTCCCGCCGCCAATTCGCCGAGGGTAAGGGCATTCCTCTTGAAACCGTTTCACGCAACACCCTCGCTGCCCTTCGTGAACGCGCAACCATGAGGACGGCCCAATGATGCCCCAGTTTTCTCCCCACGCGCAAACACTCCTCAAAGACATTCTCTTCACCATTGACGACACCAACTGGCATTGACCGACAGGTCGGAGACCACGCTTCATTTCACCACTGAAAACCGTTGGGCTGTATCGCCTTGGCATTCCCCGCGAGGACCTGATCGACATGACGGCGGAATTGGCAGATCATGTAGAGCGGCAGCGACAGAAACCGATAGCGGCATTCCCGTCCCAATACATCCTTGGCGTACGCATCGGGGAGATAGGATGGACGAGCCGCATTGAACCGCACCGCAAAATCACAACCTCTTTCATTCAGAAAGAGATGTAACCCCTTCATTGAGCCCGTCTTGCCTCCCTTGATTTCGACAGGGACGAGCCGATTGCCGATCTGAACGACATAATCGACTTCCGCCGACGCATTGCGGTTTTCCCGCATCCAGCAATACGCCGCAGGCGGTTCGTACTCATCACCGGAGAACAGCAGATGCTGCCCCGCGAACTGTTCGCAAATCGCCCCAAGATTCGACAACAACGCATCCCCGTCAAGCAGATAGTCCGTCAAGCGCAAACCCAACGTCCGACCAACGAGTCCCACATCCAGGAAGAGCGGCTTGAACGTCCGTTCGTCGGCCCCATTGCCGATAGGAATGCCGATGGCAGGCGTATGCCGAACCTTCGCCACGACACGCGCAAGCCGCAGGACATCAAAGGCGACGGACAAATCATGCGCCCGAGCATCGGGATCGATGCGCGAATAGATAAGTTTCGTCCCAACCATGGACGGAATCGCTGAAAAGACTCTTTGGATTCTCGCAGGAGGAACACGATTGGAATATTTCGGGAAGTCATCGTGATAAGTCGAAAGGATCAATTGCTGTTCTCGTTGCGCCCCGGCAATATCACCCTGCGCATAAGCCTCCACCACCGCCGGCATCCCCCCCACCGCAAGATAACGACGAAAGGCGTTTTCAAGGTCTTCATCAATCGCATCCGGCAGTTCATCACCGAGTTCATATTTTGAAAGCCAGTCCATCAATCCCGATTTTCCAACTGCAAGCAGGTACTCCTCGAAATCCATCGGCGCCACATACATGTATTCAATCCGCCCAACCGGCATCGGAAAATCATGTTCCTCCAACAGGAATTCCAAAAGCGAACCCGCCGCAATAAGATGTAGCCCAGGTCTCTTCTCGGCAAAGAACCTCAACGATTCCACTACATGCGGTTCAGCAGCCTGCAACTCGTCAAGAAAGACCAAAGACTTTCCGTCCTCAATCGGAACTGAAAACTTGGCCTGCAGCAATTCGCAAATCGTCTCTGGCCGTTTACTCGCAAAGAGAGACGAAAGCGTTCCGTCTTCCTCGAAGTTAAGCTCCAGATAATGAACAAACTCCGCTCGCGCAAATTCCCGTACAAGATAGGTTTTTCCGACCTGTCGCGCACCCCTTAGGATCAAGGGATGACGACGGGCCCGATTCTTCCAATCAACAAGTTTTTGCGACAATTTTCTGAACATAGTACACCTCTTCCAATAGACGGAAGAATGATTATACAATATTCAGTGACAGAATCCAAGGTTGTTTTACTACTTTTACCGACAGAATCCAAGGTTGTTTTACTGCTATCATCGACAGAATCCAAGGTTGTTCATTGTCCATCTCAATCTTAATCGCATGGGGGACAGTCCCCACGGAATCTTTTCCAAGCGGCTTTGAGTCTAGCGAAATCTTCGCGGGGACAGTCCCCACGGAATCTTCTCCAAGCGGCTTTGAGTCTAGCGAAAATCAGAACGAAACGCAAGTGGTATTTTTTAATTTTCGAAAATTTTCTTTCGGGTCGTTCATTTCTGGGCGTTTCGTGGCCGTGGCCTCGCTAGACCATCAAAGCCGTAGACTGTATCCGAGGGGCGGCGTCTCCGCGCGGCCTCTTGTGAGCATTCGGCCTTCATCTATTGACCGAAACACTTTTGGGGAAATGGGTAGACTCCCGCTTTCTTACCAGAAACGCCATTTGGGCGGGAAGAGGGGGACGTTTTCGATGTGGTCGATTTCGGGCGGTGTGGGGGCGACAGCGCTGCCGTAGACTTCAACGACGTCGAAACGGAAGTTGCCATGCCACCGATTACGCATGATCCAATTCGTACACGCGCGCAGGAGAATCTGCTTCTTGGCCCGCGTAATGCGCGCAAGCCGACCCGCCCGCGGCGAGCGCCGCGCCTGGGTTTTCACTTCCACGAACACGATTCCCCCTTCCGCGTTCCGCATCACAAGATCAATCTCGCAGCGCAGGTCATTCGCACACGGCCGCACGTTCCGCCCCACAACGCGCCACCCCCGCGCGCACAGGAAGTCCGCCACCACCTGCTCCCCCCAAGCACCTCGAGCCGCATTCGCCCGC
>JAZLJP010000175.1:0-14786 GCA_045617985.1 Kiritimatiellia bacterium | reverse complement strand
AATCGGTGTCGTACGGCGCCTTCGGATTGAACGAATGCGGGATCAAGTAGTAGCAGCCCTGGGACTGGTGCCAGTCGAGCATCCACTTCATCTGCGGATAGGTCAGCTTCTGGTAGTAGGCGCCGAAGATCTCGCACCAGTTGAGGCCGTTGTGCAGGTTGTAGACGTGCGCCACCGACGACGAGTACTTCGGCATCTGGCCGAATGCGATCTGCCGCTTCTTGTCCTCGCGCTGGTGGGGATAGTACTGGCAGCAGACGAGGTCGACGCCCGGCACCTCCACGTGCTTCATCTGCTCCATCACGTTGCCGCAGGCGAGGCCGAAGCTGTAGTAGCAGTCGTCATGCTCCAGGAAATGTCCGCTCGAATAGACGCCATGCGCCTTGCACCAGGCGCTCTGCCGGCCGTACATCGTGCGGCCCCACACCTCGGCACGCGTCTGGAAGAACTGATAGCGCGCACGCGCCTGCGCCTCGTCATCGGCCAACTTGAACTTGAGCGCCGTGAGCAGTTCGGCGACATTCTCGCCCCGACGGACGAGTTCCTTTTCGAGCGTCGGTCCCCACCAGCTCTGGAATTCCGGTTCATCGAAGAAGAAGCCCACGATCGTGCCGTCCTCGAATTCCTTCTTGAAGTGCTGGTAGTGCGGCTCGTAGATGTCATGGAGGAACCAGTCCACCGCCGCCTCGTCGAGGCCGTTCACCGTGGGCGGGGAGAACCAGCCGAGGCCCTTCTTGCGCGGATTCTTCATCTCCTCCCAGGAATAGACGAGCACCTTGTCGCCGTCCGCCGCAAGGCGATAGACGCCCTTCGCGGCTTCGAAAGCCATCGTGCGCGTGATCTCATTCGCCACCGAAGCCGGGGCCGCGCCGCGCGCGAAGACCTGCGCCACCACATCCTTGCAGCGATGCTGAACCGGAATCGGATACTTGCCGCCCATGCCCTGGCTCGGCCACCAGTAGTCGTCGAAGAGCATCACCTTCATGCCGCGCTTCTTCGCCTCGTCGATGACGATGCGCAAATCGCGCCACCACCCGGGGCCCATCCAGTCGTTGTGCGGCCGCGACTCGGTCGTGAGAATCCCCTGGCCCGATTCGTCAACGCGCCCCACGTATTCACGCAGACGCGCCTCGGACTCCGTTCCGTGCATCCAAAAGAGCGGCCCCGTCATTTCGCGCGCCGCCCCCGCAGGCGATGCGAACGCCCCCACCTCCGGCATGGCCCAAAGCCCTGCCGCGAGGCCCATCGTCAAAGACGATACCAACACGCTTTTAACATCCTTCATCGAAACCCTTCCTTTCTCCTGTTGAAATTCATACTCCTATTATACCGCAATCAGGCAAGCAAATCAACACCGCCATCGGGCACGATCCTATCTCGCGCCTCGTCACCCTTCGAGCGGGAGGGCGGGGTGGGGGCGGTTGTTCTTGAGAGACTTCAACGCCTGAAGAACGCCGCCGCCGCCGAGGCTGACGATGACGAAATCGTCGAGGGAGCCGACCACGGGAATCGCGTCGGGGATCAGGTCGATCGGCGTGAGCCACCAGACGAGGGCGATCACGCCCACCACCACGCACCGCGGCACGAGCGCCAGTGCGAGAAGCGGGTTGTGCGGGTGGAGCAGCGCCGCCGTGGGCCGAATCTCCGCGATGCCCCGCGCGTAGGAGATTTCCAAAAGCCCGTGTTCCGTCACGAGCCGCCCGAGCAGCGTGGGCGCGATTTGCGACTTCACCACCTCCGGCGCGACGCCGAACTGTTCCGCGTAGCAGCGGTGGACGATTTCAACCACAGTCTGCGGGGCGACTTTTCCCTCCTCGTAGACCTTCTTCAACACCCGAATCGAACACCGCCTCTCCGCTTCGTCCGTCACATTGCGCAGACGCTCGAGAATGTTGCGGTCAACCACTTCCGGTGTCATGTCGTGGAATTGAAGAACCATCCCTACGCTGCAAAGGACGAGGCCGGCAAGAAACCAAAGGGACGGCGGGTCCTTGGCATCCGCAAGCGCGAACGAAATGAGAAACGCGAAAATCGTCACCACGAGCCCCACCCGCAACAACTTGTTGCGCGCCGCCGTAAGCGAGAAACAGATCATGAGAAAGAGACAGGCCGAACGAAACGACGCAAACAGTTCTTTGACCGGATCAGGGATGATTTCCAAGACCCCGGAAACATTCGCTACGGACGTGAAGGCGCTCTTGAGATAGGCGAGCACCGTCGTCCCTTCCGCGACGAGCCGCTCGGAGGGCGACCCGATGAGCCGCCCCAAGACGAGCGTCATCGGCAGGAGCAGAAGGAACTGAAGGAAGAAGTTGATGCCGCGGCTCGGCCCGAGGTAACACCAATCAAAGCAAATCGTCGCCACCATCACCATCGCGATGAGAATCACATACCCGCCCTGCGCATAGGTGAAAAGTTCGCGGCCGAACCACGGATCACGCGCGAGGAAGGCCGCTGCGAACAGATAGCACGCCGCCACCGCAAGACTTCGAAGGTTGAAGTTCATCTTCATTTCGCACCTCCCCGCGCGAGCTTTTCCTCAAGCACGCGAATCCGGCGTTCGATTTCCGCGCCGTTCACATCCTCGCCGCGTATCGACAAGGTACTCCACGAGAACATGTACTGCGCACGGTAGGCCCGTTGGAGTTCCTGCCATGCGCGCAACGTGAAGCGCACACGACCTTCGTCTTCCGGCAGATCCTTCACGGCGTCCAGAACCGCGGTGAATTCACGCTGACCGTCCGGATTCGTCTGCCGCCCGGAAAGAATCCACATCCCCAATCGAAGTTCACCCACGAGAAGCGCAAATTGCCGCACCCGGGCATCTTCGCGCTTCCCCTCGAGGCGCAATTCACATGCCCGCCTCGCGGCCCTCAGCTGCCGCGCGTACATCGCACGCACACCGGCATCCATCCGCATCGGCGCCTCGTAGGCGGCGATTTCACCCAACCAATGGCGCGCGCGATAATACGCCACCACATCGGCATCCGGATCGATCTTCGCGAGGTTCATGCATTCGGCAAACATCTCGCGCCGCCGCCCCACACGTTCCAGCGCCTCGAAGTAGACGGCCCAGACGCGTTCCCACGCCCGAACCGCCTCGCGCGTCTCGCCCGCCGTTGCCAGCGCCTTGCGGCAGACTTCAATGGCTTCCCGATAGCGGCTCTTCGCCGTGAGGGCCTTCACCTCGTCGAGGACGTTCTCGACCGACGCCCGAGCGACGCGCGGCGAACGGTCAAGCGGAGAAGCGGCCACGGCGGTCGCAAAGGATTCGACCGCCGCTTTGGGCTTAAGCCGGAAAATCCGCCCGAGCGGAAGGATCTGCAAACACGCTAAAACGATGAGAAGGAGTGCGCCCACAACCCACAACAGCTCGCCGACCGAACGCTTGCGGCCTGCCGGATTCCCACCCGCGCCCGATGCGGCCAAAGCGGAAAGGCCTTCCTCCCGATCAACCCGTGCGCGATCCGCCGGCGTAAGGCTACGCGTGGCCGGAAGAAGCGGGAGCGACGACACCGCATCGGGGCGCGCTTCCAATACGCCTCGCACAACGGCCAGACCGTCATTCGGCTGGTTCTCCTCTGTCGCCATCGCTCTCGCCTCTCCTTTCGCCGGTTTCTTTTCCCCTCTCCTCGCGTACGCCTATTATATCACATTTGCCGCCCACGCCCCATCAAAAACCGGCGCCCCCTAGAGGAGGGTCAGCATCTCGTCGACCGTCCGGCAGATTTTCAGAACCGGCCACACGCGGCGCCACTGCGGCCACACGGTCCAATACGCAAGGAGTTCCTTCATCCGCCCGAGAACGGGGCGATCCCCGGAGAGTTCTTCCCGCGACCGGTCGATGTACGCCCTAAGAAGGTCGCCCGCATCCGCACGCCCCCCCAGGGCCCGCACGAACCCGCGCCCGATCATCACCCGCGCGGGGCCCTCGCTCCCTTCGCCGGGCGAGAAGGCGAACGGCACGTCTCCGTTGTACATGACCGGATTAGCCGATTCCTTTTCGATCTCCGCGTAGGCGGCGAGATCGCAAGCCCCCTCGTACATCTGTTCGGCCGTGCGCGCATGCACCGTGAGAACGGCAAGCGGATAGCGGTTGATCATCGCGAGAAGCCGCGCAAGCTCGTTGGGCCGGCTGAGCCCAAGACGGATCTTGAGCGAGAAGCGCCCCGCGCCCATCTCGTCGCACCCCGCTTCGAGAAGACGCTCCAAAACGTCGGGCGTACGGAAGAGCCCCGAGCCCCGCCCGCGCCGCCGGATCATCGGGAACGGACAGCCCGCATTCAAATCCGCCCGCGTAAAGCCCCTGTCTTTGAATCCCTTGAGAAGAACGCGCATCGCTTCCGGATCTTTCGTGATCACCTGCGGCACGAGCGTGAAGCCTTCCGCCGCGCCAGGTGCTTCGCACGGAAACGGGCGCACGTCGTCGAGCAGGCGGTCGCTCACCCGAATCCCCGGATTCGCCGGAATGAACGGCGCAAAGGCCCCGCAAAAACCCGCCTCCCGAAGGGGAGAGGCAAACACTTCGCGAAACGCCCGAATCGTCACGCCCCGCAAGGGCGCCAGCCACCGTTCTCTCATTTCATCTTCTCCGCAAGCGTGGTCCGCCGCTCCCGCACGGTGTTCGTTTCAATCGCCGTCTTCACCGCCCAGGCCGCCCCCACCACGAGCACGAGCTTCTTCCCGCGCGTGATGGCCGTATAGAGGAGGTTGCGCTGCAGCATCATGTAGTGCTGGCGATGAAGGAGCACGATCACGGCCGGATATTCGCTCCCCTGCGCCTTGTGGATCGTCGTCGCGTAGGCGAGAACGAGTTCGTCGAGGTCGCCGCTCGCGTAGGGTACGGGCCGCCCGTCGAAGAGGACGACGAGCGAGCGCTCGCCCGGCTCCACGCTCTGCACGAACCCCACGTCGCCATTGAAGACGTCCTTGTCGTAATTGTTCCTGAGCTGCATCACACGGTCGCCCACGCGGAAGGAGGTGCCGCCCCGCACGACCGCCGGGCCCGTGCCGTTGAGACGCGCCTGGATGACGGCATTGAGGTTCTCCGCCCCGAGGAGGTTGCGGCGCATGGGCGTGAGCACCTGCACGTCCTGGAGCGGCTCCATGCGGAAATGGCGGGGGATGCGCGTCACCATGAAGTCGAGCGCATAGGCGAGCGTCTTTTCGGGATCGTCCTGCGAAATGAAATAGAAGTCGCTCTCCCCCACGCGCGTCTCGAAGGGTTCGCCCGCGTTCACGTGGTGGGCGTTGCGCACGATGAGGCCCGAGCTATCCTGGCGGAAGATTTCCGTCAGCTGCGAGGTGGGGATCGCCCCCGAGGCGATGAGATCGCGAAGGACGTTCCCCGGCCCCACGCTCGGCAGCTGGTCCGTATCGCCCACGAGGATGAGCGTGGCCGTTTCCGGAAGCGCCGCCACGAGATCGGCCATGAGCCGGATATCCACCATCGACGTCTCATCGAAGATGAACACGTCTCCTGCAAGCGGCTTCTCTTCGTTGAAGGTGAATTCGTTCGTTTGCGGATTGTACTTGAGGAGCCGATGGAGCGTCTGCGCGGGAGCCCCCGTCGATTCCGTCATCCGCTTCGCCGCCCGCCCCGTGGGCGCGGCGAGCTGCACCGCGATGCGATGCGCGCCGCCCCGCGCGCCGTAGATTTCCACGAGCGCGCGGATGATCGTCGTCTTGCCCACGCCCGGGCCGCCCGTCACGATCGAAACCTTCGATTGGAGCGAACGCCGCACCGCCTTCAATTGCGCAGGCGCAAGCGTAAAGCCCGTCTTCGCCTCCCACCAGTCGATCGCCTTGTCGGGGTCGATCGGCGCGAACGCGGGCGGAGTGGAGAGGAGCTTCTTGAGCCGCACCGCCACGCGCACCTCCGCTACGAAAAGGTCGCGCAGATAGAGGCGGTCCCCTTCCTTGACGATGCGCCCGGCGTCGATTTCGTTCTTGAGCGCCTCGGCGAGCGTCTCCACGGAAATGCCCACGAGCTCCTGCGCGTGAAGGAGGAGGTCGCTCTCGTTCGTCCAGCAGTGCCCCGCCTCGTCGGCTTCCGTGCGCAGGGTGTGCACGACCGCCGCGCGCGCGCGGAGGAGCGACTCCTTGGGGAGCCCCACCGCGAGCGCGATGCGGTCCGCCGTAGGGAAGCCGATGCCCCAGATGTCGCGGCAGAGGCGATAGGGGTCGCGCTTGATGATCGCCACGGAGTCGGGCCCGTACTCGCGGTAGATCTTCGCGGCCTTGCCGGCGGGAATGCCGTAGGTCTGCGTGAAGATCATCACCTCGCGCGTGCCCTTCCCTTCGCGCCAGCCCTTGCGGATGGATTCGATCTTCTTCGGGCCCACCTTGTCGATTTCCTTGAGCCGTTCCGAATGGTGGTCGAGAACGTCGATCGTCGCTTCGCCGAAACGATCGACGATGCGGTTGGCGAGAACGGGCCCGATCCCGCTGATGAGCCCGCTCGCGAGATAGCGGCGGATGCCTTCCACGGACTTCGGCGGAATGCACTCGACGGTCTTCGCCTTGAACTGCCGCCCGCGCACGGGATCGTTCACCCACTCGCCCGTCGCATGCAGGTCCTCGCCTTCCCAGGCGGCGGCACACGTGCCGAGCACGGTAATCTCCCGTTCCTGCAAATGGAAGCGCCCATCCTGCACCGGTGTCACGTGCAGGATGGTAAATCCCGTCTCCTCATTCCGAAAGACGATCGACCTGACCGTTCCGTCAACAACTTCGCAGTCTCTTACGGCCTGTCCGTTTCCCGCCAATCCTTCAGTCCTTTCAAGTTTCGTTTAGAAATGTTTTCATGATTATTCGCCCTAAAAATGACGTTCACTATTATAGCAAATTCCGAATGGTACTATCTACTTTGGAAACATAAATTGAGGTTGGTCTGTCGCCGTAAAGAATTGAGATCCCGCCGGATATACTCCCACGTCTCCTTGTAGTCTCCCGCTGCCGCAAGAGTTGGATCAGAGATATACTCCACAAATCCGTCGAAATCATCCTTATACTTCGTAGCAAACCGAAAGGCACTTCTATTCTTGGTCTCATCATCGCTATTCTGTACGCCGTAAAGGACATGATCGAGGTTGCAGGACATGTAGTAAATCGAATAGGGAACAATCTTCCACACGAACGGTGTCAAACTCAACTTGTCGAGGCAAGCTCTTTTTCGTGCGTTCCGTTCCCTGATCTTGCTTTCCGGTGCAGCCACGATATTCGTTTCGGTATACACAGGGCCTCCCTCATGATCGTCATTCTCGATCACGTTCGAATCCGGTATGTAGACACCATCCGTGTCCGTGACGTGAATTACCCGGAGGAAGTCCCGAGGCGTGAAACCATATTTTGAAGCATAGTTCTTCACAAGATTACCGACGGAAGCCACAATGTTCGACGGGCGAGAACCAATGTCCGCCGTTATATCCCCATGTACAACTTTGATCCTGACCTCATCGGGATCGAATAATGCCGTAAACAACTGTTCGAGAGCCGTTTCGTCGGACGGCCCCTCAACGACAACCAAAACGATCTTGCGCCGTTTATGAGGCATTGCCGCCTCCTTCGGTTTCGCCGTTCATCATTTCTCCGGCGGACATGAAGGCGTACGAAATGTCGGAATTGTTGGTGCGGCTATAGACCTCCTCGACTTGTCCTCCAAGTACAATGTCGCGATAATAGAAATCACGCAAGTTGTTATTCGTCTTGACGTTTCGGAACCGGATGTACCGGTTGTCAGGATTGGTCGTCGTAAACGCGATCATGTCACGGCGCAATGTTTCGAGCGGACGCAGGTTGTGCGAAGTGAAGATGAGCTGTCCGCGCCCGCGGTCGGCAATGATCTGCAGGAGTTCTCCCAACAGATACTCGAATACGCCGGAATCCAACTCATCGATCGCAACCGTGGTCGAAGGCTTGTTGAACACCTCAATGAGCAAATGCAGTACCGAAATGATCTTCTTGATTCCTTCCGATTCATATTTGAGCGGAATGTCCTGTGCGTTCTTGAGCGAAACGAATTGAACCACCACCCCATCCGATCCGTCCGACTGCAATTTACGCCCGATGTCCTTCAAATTGATAGTCAATCCAGGTACAAGTTTACAAAGCACAACATTCATGTGCTTGATCAATATTTGTGCCGTATCGAAGGCGTTTCGCGAAATAAGGCTGTCCTCGTTGAGCGGGAGCAGTATTGACCCCGTAGACTTGAATTGCGGTTGTTCATAGGTAAACGAAATCGGCAACGCATTCAAGCTGATCAAACCGGTTGACAATGTCCTGACAACGAACAATTCGTATTGTCCGTAGTAACGCAGACGATCGATTATATTCCTGAGCAGCCGATTATCCTCAACCGCCGTCTTCGTTAAAGCTTCCATGAATTCGGACGAAAAGACAAAAGAACGCGACCGTTCCCTCGACAGCCTCTTGGCAACAATCAAATCCTCCCTTGTTTTCTTGTCCGAGGCAACCAATGAACGAAAACGAGCAGCGGGCTTGAACACACCATCCACGTCCGTGTCGACCAGAACCACCTTGCGCGCTCTTTCTCCACCAATTGTAGACGTAACCGCAATCCTCTCGTTTACGAACTGAATTATGTTCTCGGCAGCTATGCAACCCTCTCCCTTCTGCAAAGTGACGGCATACTCAACCAACTGAACATCCCCCTTGTCTCCGTCAATGCGAAAAGTCCAGGTCAATTCTGACGACTTGGATTCGACATTGATATAGTGAATCCATTCAAGAATGTCGCTTGGCGAACAACACGGAAACGGAGACAGCAGATGTTTAAGAATCTGAATGGAATCGATCAAAGCCGTCTTTCCCGATCCATTCTGCCCGTAAATACCGAGAACACTACAGGCAGAATCCGTACCACAGCCCTTGGATAGGTCAATAACTCCATGGCGCACATTCTTGAAGTGTTCAAGGTCGATACCGATTAGTCGAATTCGCTCCATAACCATCCTTCCTCATGCAGTTGGACGTATAGTGTAACAAATTGACGGCTAAAAATCAACGACAAACCAACAATTCGAAACATTTTGTATCGCATCTGCGCTTTACCATTCGCCCTAAAAACAGAGGCGTTCGGCCGCGCACCCTTTCCGCCACCGAGAACGGGATCGACCTCTTCGGCTTGCTTGCCGCCGATCCGCCCGACTGGACCTATCGCCCGACCTGGAACATGATGCGGCTCACGGGGCGCGGCCTTCCCGCTTCGCAGGAACACTTCCACGTTTGGGTGTTGCCGGACGCCTTGACGATCACCATTCGATGAGAGTTGAGTCATGGATGTGTTCATCCAGAGCTATCACCGGATTGTCCTCTTGGGTTTCGGTGTTCTCCTGCCGCACCTCGTCTGCGCCTGCGCCATTGCCATCCTCATAGAACACGGGGCATCCCCCTCGAGAGCGGATGGCGGCTTTCATCGCCGGGCATCCGTTTCTGGGACGGCTGGTCTTCTCGGTGCTTCTTGCCGGCTTCATCTCCTACGGCAGTACAAAGGACGGTGGCGGCACGAACACCCCGCCGCCCCGTCTCTCGGCACCGACGCCACGACAAGCGGTGACGCCTCCAGAGTCCGTCGCCACGGTCACGTCGAACGAGCTCGTGACCGGCTGGCGGCTTCTCGCCGAAACGGAAACCGGCGCATTCGCCGAAGTGCCGGAAGGCGCAATCACGAACGAATTCTGGCATCGGCGCGGCGCATTTGACGATGCGAGAGGTGGCAACGAAAGACGTCTTCTACCGCGTTGTTCGCCATGACATGAAACCCACATTCGTCCTCTTGGATGTCGAGGGGCGGCGCATCCACTCTCGAACGTATACGAAATACCTCACCGAACAGGAACGGCGCACGCGTCCCCATGAAGGCGAGGCCCGAAGCGACTACGATGAACCCTACCTCAAATGGGAATCAGCCATCGAAAGCCGATTGGGCTTCAAGAGCCCCGCCGACTTTCGAGACCTCATTTCCAAAATCCCCTTTGAACTCATCGAACGTCTGCCTTGCGACGAGTTCCCCGAGTGAGCGGCAATTACCGGATGACGAGCGCGAAGGACGAATGGCGGTTGACGAGAACGAGCTGGCCCTCGCGGATCTCCGCGCGGAACAGATTCGCGTACTTCGCCTGATCGCCCGCCCCTTCCAGCTTGCTCGTCACGGGCAGGCTCCGCGCCGCCGCCGGCGTGAGGCCCCAGGCCGGGCCCACCACGTACTGCGAGCGCTTCGGCAGCGTCTTGAAAGACACCGAAATCGCCCCGAGTTCGGCGAACATCGTCTCGCAGGCGTTCTCGAAGTGGGGCACGTACAAATCAAGGCCGTCCCCTTCCAAATCGAGCGTTCCGCCCTTGAATTCAAACGGCCCCTGCACCGTGCCGCAACCACCGAACGAACCGTAGATCGGGCAGGCGCCCGCACTCGCCTTGTTCGTGAGGCGCCCGCCATCCTGAACGACCGTCGTGCCCCCGAGGCCCGTCGGCGTATCCGTCTGGTCTTCCAGCACGGACGAAACAATGCGGAAGTGGCGCTCGTCGAAGGAGAGCGCCGGATACCCGTTGATCGCGATGTTGAGCGCGCTCGCGTTGCCTTCGCTATCCGTAAGGCTGCCGCCGATGCCGCCGCTCTTATCCGAGACACGGATTTCGAAGCGGTGCCAGCCCGCCGTCACCGTCGCCTTCCCCGACCACTGCGGCCAGAGCGTCGCACCAGATGTGCCAACCTTCTCGCCGTCGAGCCAGAAGGCGATGCCGTCGTCGTACTTCGCGTCAACATCCCAGATGCCCGCCTGTTCGTCCGTCACCTTCACGAAGCCCGTGAAACGGCTGCAGGACGCCTTGCCGCTCGGGAATCCGTTCGCGTCCGCATGGATCGCCATGAGCGTATTCGTCACCAGATGGGCGTTCGGGAAATACTTCTCCGAATCCCACGTGTTCTGGTTGTAGGCCGCATGTTCCCACAAAACACCCGTCCGGCCCGTCGTACCCTCGGCAGGCGGCTTGACGCGCATCTTGAGCGTGGTCGTGTCGAACGGCTTGAAGTTCGCCACATTCGTCGGGTCCTCCGGCGTACCCAACGCCCAACCGAGGTTCATCACGTTCGCCCAGGATGTCGCCGTTGCCGCGCCCGCGCCGCCGCCAAGGTCGAAGGCGATGACGCGGAAGTCGTGCCAGCCGCCCGTCAGGCTCACCGTCTTGTAGTTGACGACATTCCAGGTCGTGTTCTCGAACGCCGTCGCACCGTCGATCTCCAACACGATATTGTCGTCATAGCAACCCGCAAAGGTCCAATCGCCCGCCTGGCTGTCGTCCACATAGAACTGGCCGCGATAGATGGCGGCCGCGTAGTGGAGCGGCCCCGTCGAGAACACGGCCTGCAGATAGTTCATCCGGTCGACCTTCATCGCGTAGACGCCTGTCCACTTGGCGTTCGCCGCCCAGGTGGCCGCCGCGCCGGTCATGTTCGTGGGGAACACCGCGAACTCGCAGCAGCTGTCGCTCGCGATGTCAAGCGTCACATCCGCGTCCTCTTCCACGGTGAGGCCCTGCGCGAAGCCGGCCGCGCCCGAAAGATCCGCCGCGACGCCGCTCTGCACCGTCCACCGGCCCTGCGGAATGCCCTTGAAGTAGTTGGTGGTCGCAAACGAACCGCCGCCCGTGAGCGTCACGTCCGAATAGCCCGCAAGCTGCGAGAGCATCGAGACCTTGTGCCCGCCGAGGTCGACCGTGTACGTGCCCTTCGTAAGCGGATCCGCGCCGAACGCCACGTTGATGCCATAGTTCCCCGAGGCCCAGTCGGCAGCGTTCACCATCGTGCCGTTCGCGAAATCGAAGTGGAACCGGTCCCAATAGTTGTTGCCGGCCGCAATGCCGCCCGCGCCGAGCGTCAGCGTGCCGCCCCTCTGCGTGAAGCGCGCATCATGCGCTCTCAGACAGTCGAGGCGCACAAGTTCGTTCATGCGGTAGCGCACGCCGAGTTTCCACGTCTTCAACTCACCCCCGTTCAACTCAATGAAGCCGAACGGCGAATCGGCAGCTGCCCAAGTCGACGCATTGGCGAGCGAAAGCGCATCGTAGGTGCCACCGGCCACGAGGAGCCGTTGCGGATAGCAGCTCTTGCCGCTCCACCGGCCCATGTACTGGTCGGCGGCATTGTTGATGGAGAGCGAAGAACCCGTTTCGATCGTGAGGTCGGACGGTTTCGGCGCCGCATCGTTCGCGCCCACCGAAAGATTGCGCGCCTCAAGCTGCGTGTTCCCCGTGAGCACCATGTGCCCCGAGCCGCCGCTCGAGCCGAGCCAGATTTCACCGACCTTCGTCTGAATGTTGGAAACCGTCGTTGTCACGTCAGAATCGCCATCCGTACGACACACGATGATCGTCGCATTCTCCCCTGTGCCGGACAGGAGCGTCGTCCAACGCTCGTCCAACGTGTCGCTCACCTTCGTGCGCAGATAGACGGTGCCTTTCGCGGGGATGTCGACGCCCGCGAGATTCGGATAACCATGGCCCGCCGTTTGGCCGAGATCCCACGTACCACCCGTCGTCGTACCCGTGATCAGCGTCTCGGGGCTGTTGATCGTACCGTCGAGACGGATGCCGCCCCCCTGCTGGTCGATCGTGCCCGTACCCTCGATCGACGGCCCGTAGAAATTGAGCAGGTCCTTGACCACGATGGTTCCGTTGTTCGTCACGGCGCCCTTGAGCGTTGTCTGCGACGCTCCGCCATCAATGATGGCCGTGGCGCCCTTCTGCACGGTCAACGGTCCTTCCTGGACGGTGGAAGCGACGCCCGACCAACCGCCGAAATGCCCGGTCGCATTCTCAAGGAACGTCACCGGCGTCGTATAGCCCGTTCCGTTCATGAAGATCGAACCGCCCTCGCCGATTTCGAGCCCGCGCGTGAGATTCATCGAGCCCGGCGATTCCATGTAGAATTTGCCGTTGCTCTCTGCGCGAATCGCCCCCAGCTGCGTCACCGTCACATTGTTGAAATCGAACCGCGGGTTGTCGATGACGCGCAACGTCGCATCCGCCGGCCCCGACACCACCGCATCTGTCGGCGCCGTCGAACCCGTGCCCGTGAAGGCACGCACGTCGAGACGCGACAGGCCGCCCACCGTGGCGTCGCCCGTCAGGACGAGGCGGCTGATGTGCTGGCCCCAACCGTCGATCTGCGTCGTGTCGTTGTTCACGAGCGCGCCCCTGCCGTCCACACCGTCGCCGGCAATCTTAATCGTCAGCGTACGCGTGACATCGTTGGGCAACGCCGTCGTCTGCGGAGACCGGCTGTTGATGTCGAACGTGCCGCCGTCGTGCACGTTGACCGTACCTTCCGTACCGAGCACAAGCTGGCCGCTGCCGTCCTTCACGCCGTCGCCGATCTTCAGCGTGCCGCCCGAAACGTCCCATTCGACCGCGCCCGAGAAGCCGCGGCCGTCCACCGTGAGCGTGCCCGAGCCCTTCTTCACCACGCGCTTCGCCGCGACTTCGCCGTCGCCCGTGAAGGTGTAGTTCTTGTCGCCGTCCACCGTCACCGTGCCGAGGTCGAGTTTCGATGCGTTCGTCAGCGTGTCGATGTACGGTGTCTCCGTGCCGTCGAAGAGAACGGACCACCCTTGCTGGAACGGACGGATCGCGCTGTCCACAAGCCACGCCGTCGAACGCCAACTGTCGTCCGCCGTCTGCGGCCGCCACGTGGCCGCGCTCGCCGGATCGAAGAGCCGATAGTCGGTACTCGTCGTCGACTCGCCGGCATCGCTGGCCATCACGAACGCATAGTAGTAGTTGACCGTCGCGTCCGTGCCCGGGAACGTGCACTGGAAGCCGCCCGGTTCCGTGAAAGTCCCCACGCTCACCGTGCCGTCCGTCATGGCCGGCGTCGTGCCCCACTTGAGCGTCACCGTCACCTGCGACGAACCCGTGGCGAGCTGCGTGAGCGCACCCGAAATCGCGACCCCCGTATCGGACCGCACCACGGAATTCACCGTCACTTCGCTCGGCAACACGTCCACCAGATTGTCCACCGAAACCGCCTGCGCAAAGTTCGGGTCGATCATCGACGCATGTTCCGCGCCGATCCAATCCCCTGAGGCAATGCCGTCGTAGAGGCGGATTTCATCCATGTCGCCACAGAAGTTGCCGCCATTCACCGTCTCGGCATACGAACCCACCGCCCAGTTGGCGCGGTCCTCGTGCGCGAGCGTCTTCGCATCGGCTTTGGTGAAGATGTTCAGCCCGTCGAAATAGGTGTTGAGCTGGCCGGCCGCCACATACGAAAACGCGACGTGGCTCCATTTGTTAACCAACAAGGCGCCCATCCCCGCGGTGCCCTGGTGCGTCGACTGCACGGCGACGGACATGTAGGTGCCCTTTTCGCACAGCGTCAGAAAGCCCGTACCGCCCCAAGTGGCCTTGCTGGACATGAGAATCGACGTACCCGAACCCGTATAGCGATACCAGGCCGACAGCGTCAGTCTCGCCGTATCCGTCAACGAATTGTTCTTGACCGGGTTCGGGAACTGCAGCCCGATCGACCCGCGCGCGCAGGACGACTTCGCAAAGCCTCCCCCCACGACACCGCTCGTCCCCGACGCCACCAAACCACCGCCGTTCGATGTCGCAAGCCCCTTCGGCGACGCATCCTGCACGCCCGTCGAACCGCCATGCACCACCAGGGCGTACGCTTTCCACACATCCGTGGCGGTAACGCCCGGCAAGGCCGCGACATCGTCCACACAGAAAAAGAGCCGAATCTTCGTTGTCTGCCCCGTGAG
>JAZLJP010000174.1:0-37948 GCA_045617985.1 Kiritimatiellia bacterium | reverse complement strand
ATCGCGTTCGCGGGAATCTGGTTGAATCCGCAATACCACGGATTCGCCTTGCCCCAGGCCTGCGCCCGTTCAAGCGTCCAACGCGCCCCCGGCGCGGCAAAGACGCTCCCAGCCGCCAACGCGATTAAAAGTGTTAAATGTAAAATTGAAAATGGAAAATGACGTCGCCGTCTCGTTGTTGCTTTCATTTGGGGTCACCTTTCGAATAATTGGTTGTCAACATTATAACACACCCACCATCGGCTTGCCAATCTCGTACAACCACTGAAAGCATGTCAAATCCTACGATTCGCAATCCAAGCCTGCAGGACTTTCACTCGCTTGACTGACATCCTTTTATGGCAGTCAAGCGAAAGAACAGAACAGACAAACCCTGTTTGTCTAGTGAACTAGCGCGGCAGATTTGCACGGAAACGGTATTCCGTTTTAGTACGATAGGTCTCGCCCGGACGCAGCGTCGTCTGCGGATAGTCGGGGCGGTTCGGCGTGTTCGGGTGATGCTGCGTCTCCATCGCGATATGGCTGCGCGGCATCATCTTGATTCCATCTTTCATCGTCCAGCGGCGTTCGATGAGATTGCCCGAGTAGAACTGCACGCCCGGCTGGTCGGCCCAGATTTCCATCCGCCGCTTGTCGCCACGCATTTCCGACACCTTACGGAAGCCCGTACCGTTGAGGCAGAAGCTGTGGTCGTAGCCGGGATCGATCTGTACATCGCGATCGGGCGCGTTGATGCGTTCGCCGATCTTGTGGAACGTGCGGAAATCGAACGGCGTACCCACCACGGACTTCGGCGGTCCGGGCAGCGGATTGAGCTTCCCGTCCACCGAAACATAGCGGTCTGCGTCGATCTGAAGGTCCTGTCCGTGCACATCCCCCGTACCGTTCAAATTGAAGTAGACATGCTGCGTGAGGTTCATCGGCGTCGGCTTGTCCGTCGTCGCCTCATACTCGATGCGCCATGTGTTATCGGGCGTGATCGTGTAGGTCACCTTCGCATCGACATTCCCCGGGAAGCCCTGCTCGCCGTCGGGGAAACGCTTCGTGAAGACGATGCCCACGTCGTCGCCGCGCGTGAACGTCTCGGCCTTCCACACGAAGGAATACCAGCCGCGCGTGCCACCGTGGAGATGGCAGTCGCGCGTCACGTCGTTGCAGTCGAGCTGGTAGGTCTTGCCGTCGAGCGTGAAGCGTCCCTGCCAGATGCGGTTACCGTAGCGGCCGATGATCGCGCCGAAGAACGGATCGGTATCGTCCCAGCCTTTCACTGAGTCAAAGCCGATCGTCACGTCCACGAGCTCGCCCTTCGCATCCGGTACCAGGAGGCGCGACACGCGCCCGCCGTAGTCCGTCACTTCCATCACGAGGCCACCCTTGCCGCGCAGCACATACGCCTTCGCCGGCTCGCCGTACTTCGTCACGCCGAACGGACGCGGCGGCAAGGACTTGTCGCGCGTGAGTTCCCGGAGGAGTTCAAGTTCCTTCGGATTGTAGGGCGTGTGGTCGGCATGGAAGAGATCGTGCTTCCAACGGCCCGTGTACGGCGGCTTGTCGGCGCAATAGCCGAACGGCAGGTGGGTCTGCGTCTTGCCGTTCACGAGGCCCCACATCATGCAGCCAACGCCCTTCTCCTTGTAGATGGCAAGGCAATGCTCGATGTCGCAGTCGCCATAGCGGAGGAACCATTCGGTGCACACCATCGGGCGCCCCAGCTTCGAAAGTTCGTCGATCATCGCACGCGTCCGTTGCGCGTTGCTGTAGCAGTGGTAGGAGATGATGTCGCTTTCACGCGCCACCAGCCGGTTCAGCTGCGCATTGCCATTCCATCGGCCCACCGTGAGCGGTTGCGAGGGATTGACGGACCGCGCCCACGCGAAGCACTTCTTCACGAGCGCCAGCGAATATTTAGCATAGCCGCCCATGCCGTTGACGGGCTCGTTGTAGAGGTCCCACGCGAAGATGCGCGGATCGTCCTTGTGGGTGGAAATGAGATCCTTCACGTATTTCTCCAGCCGGCCGTGCGTGCGATGGTCCACCACCATCGTGTAGCCGGGCGAGGGCGTCCAGCCCCACATGTTCCAGCCGATAAGCGGATCGGTCTGCTTGCCGAGCACGGGTTCGGTGGCAACGCCGAACGAACAGTCGTCGAAGAGCGTGGGCATCACCTTGAGCTTCGCCTCGTCGGCGAGCTGCAGGTATTTCTCAAACGCCTTGTGGAACCATGCGGGGTCGTGTTCGTAGACCTTGTACTGGATGAAGATGCGCACGCAGTTGAAGCCGAGTCCCGTCGCGAGCTTGAACTCCTCGCGGATCACGTCGGGCGAGAACGTCTCCTCTTGCCAGATCTCCGTATCGTTGATCGCATTGGCGGGCACGTGGTTGAAGCCGCAGAACCAGGGATTCGCTTTCCCCCACGCCTGCGCACGCGCAATCGACCAGCGCCGAGGCTCCGCCGGCGCCGGGTCATCCGGCGCACGGAACGCGCCGCCGCCCGCGTTCGCGAAGAATTTCCGCGTGACGCGATCGTAGAGGCCCACCGCGCGGTCGCCGAGACGACGCGCCGGCACGAAGTCGCGCACGAGCGGCCCGTTGTCCTGCCCGATCTTCATCGCATAGAGCCGGAACTCGCCGCCCGCACTATGCTGCGAATTGCATTTGAAGAGCCAGAGCGGATGGTGCGAGGGCGACGACCGGTCTGTCGCCAGCGCGCACAGCTCCTTGCCGGCGGCGTCGAAAAGGCGCGCCTTATTGTCCTTGCCCAACACGAAACGGTAGTCGCGCTCTTCCGTGGGATCCATGTCGATCAAATTCCACATCGGGCCCGGTTCCCTGCCCGTGTTGCCGAAGAAGCGGAAGTGGTCGTTCTGGAGGATGAAGAGGAACCCCTTCGGGTCCCACACGTTCTTGCCGAAGAACGTCGCCCCCTGCGAATAGAGGCAGTGGCCGAACGACAGATCGACCGTCGTCGTCGCACCAGCCTCCACGCCCGTGTCGATGTACTGTTCTCCCGTGGACTCGATCCACGCGAGCGGCGAAAAACCGTCCGCCAGCTTCTCGGCGGACAACACGCCGCCCATCAGAACGGCGACCGTCGCCGCCACCATGTACTTCACCATTTTCATCTCACTTCGCTCCCGTTGCTTTCTTGATGATTTCGAGGTCCTTCACGTCGTAGGGCGTGTGGTCAGGACGGTACAGATCGTGCTTCCAAGGACCCTTGAAGTTGGGCGTGTAGCAACCGTTGGGCAGGTGCGTCTGCGCCTTGCCGTTGACGAGCCCCCAAATCATGCTGCCCACACCCGCTTCCTTGTAGATGGGCAGGATGTTCGGAATGTCGCAACCGTTGGGGCGCAACAGCCACTCGGTACAGATGACCGGGCGCCCCAGCTGGACCATCTCTTTCAGCATCTTGCGCGTGCCGTCGGCGGGCTGATAGCAGTGAAACGTGATGATGTCGCTCTCGTTCAACGCGATGTCGTTGACTCCACTGTCATTGTTCCAGCGGCAGACGGTGAGCGGCTGGGAAGGATTGATTTCACGCGCCCACTTGAAGCATTTGCGCACGAGCGCAAGCGAATGACGTCCGAAGTGCCCCATCGCGAACGTCGGTTCGTTGTAGAGGTCCCACACGAAAACACGCGGGTCGTCCTTGTGGTGGAGGATGACCGCCTTCACGTATTCTTCGAGCTTACCGTGCGTGCGGGTATCGGCCACCATCGTGTGGCCAGGCGACGGCACCCAGCCCCACATGCCCCACCCCGGCAGCGGCTCGGTCTGCTTGCCGAGCTCGGGATCGGTCGCAGGACCGAACTTGCAGTCGTCGAACAAGACCGGCATCACCTTCAGCTTCGCCTCGTCGGCGAGCTGCAGGTAGCGCTCGAACGCGCGCAGGAACCACACGGGATCGTCCTCGTACACCTTGTATTGCAGGAAGATGCGCACGCAGTTGAAACCAAGGCCCGAAGCGAGCTTGAATTCCTTGCGCAGCACCTCGGGCGAGAAACCGCCCTTCTGCCAGATGTCGACGTCGTTGATCGCATTCGCGGGAATCTGGTTGAATCCGCAATACCACGGATTCGCCTTCCCCCAGGCCTTCGCCCGTTCAAGCGACCAGCGCGCCCCCGGCGCGGCCAGCGCCACCGCCGCCGCGCAAAGCACAGCGGCAAACAATGTCTTTTTCATACTTTTCATTGGATTACCTTTCAAATGACGACTTCTTTTCCTTTACTCGATTTCCACTCTGACACCATTTGTCAGCAACCTCTCTATGTTATAACAGTACGTTCATGAAGCCCTTTCTTCAAAATTGACGTCACATCAACCCTCCTTCGAGGAAGCTAAAGTACTCTTTACGATTGAAAACAATATGGTCAAGAAGCATAACCCCAACAATATCACCCACTTGTCTGATGCGGTTGGTAATTTGGACGTCAGCATCCGAGGGTTGAATCCCGCCCTGCTCCAGCGCCGAATACTTCAGCGTATCGTGCTTGAACCGCCGCAGAAGCTCATCGCTGATGTGGTTTTTGAATGCGATTTCTGGAGGAACTTTCGGCATGTCACATCACCTCCCAATGACCACCCTTGTCGGGACCGACGCGGCGAAGGCGGCCTGCGGTCTTAAGTGTTTCCAGCGCCTTTTTGACACCATCTGCGGTTATGCCGATTCGAATGGCCATTTCCCGTCGGGTGATCATCGGATTGTCTTTGACCAAACCAAGGATTTTCTGGGTAGTTTTTGACGTGTTTTTCTGGGTAGTTTTCTGTCTGTTTTTCTGGGTAGTCTTACGACAACTCTTCTGAACGGTCTTTTCCGTCAAACGTTTCAATTCCCGTTTGTTTTCTCCTGTCAATCCGATTAGAAGATAACGGCTTTTCAGTTCGTTCGTCTCATTCAGGAGCAGGCTGCGGAAGAAGGCCTCAAGGTAGCCCCATTCGCGCTTGACGCCCTTTTCGTAGTCCGCAAAGTTCGCCCGCACGAGCGCATTGCGAAAATACCAGGAGTTCTCCCGGAACATGTTGTTTTCCACCCGGTAGCCAAGCGATTGAAGATACTTGATCGCGAACACCGCCGTCGTTCGCGTGTTGCCTTCACCGAACGGATGCACTTGCCAGATCTGCGCGATGAAGCGGACAAAATGAGGAATGATCCTCGCCGGCGACTTGCCGCCGTAGTCGAATTCGCGCTCGTCCGCAAAATCACGCACAAGTGACGGTTTCAGCGTCGTCGCGTCCCCGTATGTCACGGACGCTTCCTTCAACACCCATTCGTGCTTGCGGATGTTGACCGTACGCAACTTCCCGGCGGACGCAAGGACACCCGAGAATAACTTTTTGTGAATGGAAATGAAGTATTCCGGGGTGAATGCAAAGCCACCGTCGTTGATCACCGCGACAATGCGCTCGGCCACCTTGTCCGGCTCTTCCAATTCAGGATCCGGCCTCGCCGTCTCGTCCTTTGCCGCGTAATAGTCGCGGATACGCCGCCGCGCCTGCATTTGCGTAATCCGCCCTTCGATATGATCCTTGGCGGTCTCAATCAGGAAACGCGAGGTCGAAAGTCCATCAACCTTCTGAAGCCCGATGGCCGTTGCCCAGGCATCTGCCCGCTCACGTCGTCCGGGTTCCTTCGCCGTGAAGTAGCCGGCGAATGCGCTCAGGTTCGGATCGTCATACGGCATCAGCCAATCCTCCTTTCGCCCGTCACATATTCATGGATCAAGATCTTGCGGTACTGCTCCAAAGTCTCAATCTGCTTTCGCAAGTTCTCCGCAAGGGATTCGAGTTCGTTATGCCTTGCATCAAGATATTTGATTATCAACTTTTGTTCGTTCGGTGGAGGAAGAAGAACCTTCACATTACTCAACAACCGTTGCGTCAAACTAAAGACCTTAATACCACAAGCCCGTTTTCTAAGCTGCTCACGCCAACAATCCGTCTGAAACAGATACGACAGATACTTGGAATCACGAGGATCCTTCGCTCGTGCGATAAGCGTATGATACCCTGCATACACGCCATCGCCAACACCATTTACAACACAATTCCCGACACCCTCCAAATCTTCTGATGTGTCAGCAAAAACTATGTCACCCACTTTCAGCTTCGCGCCGGGATTTTCCCTCGCCACTTCATCCGGAACGTAACGCGGCAACTCACCCTTCAAATGCGTTCCGTCATTTTGCTTCGCATGAATCTGCCCATAGCTAACAACTGGCGTTCCATCCTCCACCAAGTCCGCCTTGGTGATATTTAGCCCCTTCCCATAGGAAAAGCAATCCTTAAGCCGGGCACATCGCCAGCCCGATGGTAGGGTCATGCGTCCCGCGTGACCGCCGTTCTCAGTCAGACGACTCATCGGCGACCAACTTTCTTTTTGGCAAAAGAGACGGTTTGGTTTTCCTCCCGTTTCATCCCAATCGCCCTCGTCATGCGTCCAACCCCTTCAGCAATTCATCTGCTTCGCGCTCAAGCAAACGGAAATTCTTCATCAGTTCCTTCGTGGAAACCGGCGGAACATACTTATAGAAATATTTGTTCGGAAGGATCTCGTAACCGAGCTGCGGCAATTCCGCCCAACGGATCAACGGCGTAGTGATCTCACGGTTCAAGAAGGTCTCAATGTCCTTCTCAAACGGGATGTACTCGGAGTCCTCGACATACTCGGGATGCTCGACAACGACGGACTGAACCTCTGCATGCTCGTGCAAAAACTTTTTCAGCTCCTTGGTGATGTCGGTTTTCGGCGAAACCCAAAACTCATCTTCTGTACCGTCGGCAAACTTGACCGTGTAGATCAAGGTCTCCGGCGCATAGAACATCTGATCCTTCTTCAGCTCTGTGGCCGTGAACTTGCGTTCGTACGGCTCTTTTTTCCAGAGCGGACGATCTTCGGCATCCGTTTGCCAGAAGACGACTTCGACCTTGTGATACACAAAGGCCGATGTCGGAAAAATCTTGACCTTGGGATCCTCATAGCCCCATGTCACGCCGAACGGCGGGTTGGACAGCATGTAGTCGAACTTCCATTTCGGCTCCTGCCAGCGGTCGCCGAGATCGTCATTCTCGTCGCCCTTCTCCTGCTCAAACGGAACGAGCGAATTCCCGAACGTGATCTTGGCTTGCGGGTCGTTCTTAATCAGCAAATCGGAAAGGCAGATGGCAAAGTTGGACAGATCGAGTTCCTGACCATGCACGGTCACGAACTTCTCCACCGCTGAACGTTCAGCGTCACTCTTCGCCTTATTCCGCAAGTGCTCCTTGGCAACAGACAGCATGCCTCCCGTACCGGCATCCTTGATCGCCGGACGCTTCGCCCGAATATCCGCCTTCTTCTGCTCCCGCCAATCAACCAACACACACTCCAACCGCCGCAAGACAATCATCGGCAGTACGACTTTCCGATACTCGTACTGCTTGAATTTGCCACGAAGCCGTTCCGCCGACTTCCAAATCTCATTCGTGAGATTATCCAGTCGGGGGTTGTCCAAGATGCTATTAAATTTCTCCATTTCCATTGCCTATATTGTATCAAATCTTACGTTTCTCGTATAGTACGGATGTTCCTTTGTCTCATTTTCCCATCAGTAAATCTGCGAGGTAGTGTCAACGTTTCTCTTGGGCGTCTCGAGAAAAACACCCGCCCGTCTTGTTGCTACCACGGTATTCGACATAGTCTTTCAACGAATCAATCGCTCGCCGCACCGTTGACAAGGACATTCCTGTTGCCACGACAAAAGATTCACCAGCCGATGCCCTTGGTGGCCTTCTTCAGCAGTTCGAGTTCGCCGGCGTCGTAGGGCGAACGGTAAAACCCAGACGTATCTGCCGTTCGGCCACAAACCCGACCGCGGCGTCTACAAGGGCGTGTGGAAGCACGACATCTACCACGCCGACCGTTCACGAGGCCCCACATCATACACCCTACGCCCGTCTCCTTGTAGATGCCGAGGCAGTTGCGGATCGTGTTGTTGTGGGTGCAGCACATCCACTCGGTGCAGATGAGCGGGCGCTTGTGCACGGCCTGTTCCTTGATGAACACACGCGAGGCGGCCGGGTTGCGATAGCTGTGGAACGAAACGACGTCGCTTTCTCTCAGGAGAATGTCGTTGAGTTCATGCGCCTTCGCCTCGTTCCCCACCGTGAGGCGCGCTACGCTGTCGGCGCCGAGCACGAAATGGTAGTCGAGCGTTTCGGTGGGGTCCGCATCGGCCAGATTCCATTCCGGGCCCGGTCTTTCCCCACATTGCCGAAGAAGCGGATGTGCTTGAACTGAACGATGAAAAGGAAACCCTTCGGGTTCCAGATGTCCTTGCCGAAGAGCACGGAGTTGTCGGTCGGCTTCACATGCCCAAAGCGCATGTCCACCTCCCCTACCTCTACGGCATTTCAATTACCACTTTAATGAATCTATACTTGTTTTTCTCATCATCCGGCACGGTCTTCATGTCTACCCAGCCTTCAGAGCCATCAAGCGATCTACGGCCCTTTTGAATATACAAACGTTCGGTTTTCGTTCCGTTCTCATTCAGGTCGGGGCTCCAAGAAAGCTTGACTTCGCCATTCTCCAACCTGACCTCAGTAATGTGGAAGATATCGTTTTTATCGGTTGGGTCAGTTCCTGCGACATAATCTTCCCAAACCGACATTTCCCTTCCTCCGCCATCCCGCTTGCCCGTTTTTGCATTTGCGGCTGTTTCGGCATCAACCCGTACCAACAGGGAATATTTCCTCAACCACCCGTACGGCACATTGACGGGCGACGACACCGTAACCCAATCGCCGTCATTGGCAACAGGTCTCCAGACTGCATAGAGCGTCACGTTCCCATTTCCGGACGACGTCAAGTCAACGACGCGCGCACCATCTTCGTAAATTGTTGTGCCACTCGGCCGAACCGCCCATCCATCAAAAACAAAACCATCGCGCGAAAACGTGCAAGACGGAAGTTTCGCAGCCGTTCCACCTGTCAACGGCAACGTGGACATCGACTTGCCGCCTCCTCCGTTAGCATCAAACCCAACGGTATAGTTGTTGTGGTAGCGCGCATAGAAAGTCGTATCCACATACGGCACAATCGAAGAGGGCATCACCTTCGTGCCGCCTGAAGAGGCCGTCCACCATCCGTCAAAGGAAAAGCCCGTCTTGCTTTTCTGCTCCAAGATACTACCGAAGCTCTGGCCGGAGGTCGCGGTAACCTTCTCCTGCCGATACGTATTGCCATAATCGTAGAACGTCAGCGTCACCGTGCGGCTCTGCGGCCGCGTCTGCTTCAACGACAGAAGGTAGTTTTCGAGCGATTGCGCCGTACCATCGTACGTCACCGCCCCCATCGCGGTTCCCTGTCGCGCAACCGCATTGCCAACCGGCGTTGTAGAATCCCAAGCCGTTGTTATCGCCAATGCGGGAAACGATGCCGATGTCGCGTTCCACAACGACCAGAACCCGGTATAGGCGGCATCATTTTTCGAAACGTCAGCATCGATAAGATACACGCCGTTCGCCTTGGCCCAATTCAAGAAATCCTCGCTCCAGGCGACCGAATGGAACGCCTGGGAATACGAACACCCCGCATAATTCGCCAAAACCACAACAATCAAACTTCCATTTTCGATGCCGGCTTTCTTGGCGCCATCGATATCCCGGGTCCACACGCCAGGCGTCACCGGCACTTCCACTATCGGCTCATCCGGAGTCGGCGGAACCTGACGATCCTCCGCAAAGATGACATCATCAAGATAAACGCCATTGAATCCACTCGTATAATAACCGCCCTTCTGATAGAAGAAAGTCACCGTATGCCTGCCAAACGGAATACGGATCTCGCTCCGAGTCCAATCCGAGCTCCCCTGCACATCCTCAAAAACCTTGTCACCGTCCAACACAACCCGGAATGTGCTTGAGTACATCCGTGTTCGATAGCGAAAACTCATGTAGCAAGGCCCGTTGACCTCCGCAGAAAGTTCACTTGCGACGGCTTCATTCGGCTCGCTGGATCCGCTTTGCACGGCACTTCCATCCGTCGCATAATCGGTTTGAACGACCCACGGGAAAACACCGCCGCTCTGCCAGACGACGTGCGGCGCACCTAATGCCCGGCCCAACAACGTACTTGCCTCGTCAGCGGCCTCGTTCCAACCGACGCGAACCGAATCGGAGAACGCGCTCTTTCCCGTCGCATTCACAGCCCGTACACGATAGGTACAGAGCGATCCGCTCTGCAACGTCGAATCCGTGAAGGAACACCCCGCGGTCGTCTCGACCAACGCATCGCCGCACCACACCTCATAAGAGGACACCCGACGGCTCGCATTCCAGGTGAGGGCCACACCATCGGCGGTGATCGAAGCTTCCAAACCGTAAGGTCTGGACGGCGCCTGTCCTTCCGAAGCCCGTCCCAAGAAAGCCAGAAAAGCCGCCTTGTCCATAAAGCCGGTCGATCGTTCCACATACTCATCCGCCGTCTCGGGATTGATCACGCACACGAGCGGAAGCGAATAACCTCCCAAACCACCGGCGTAATACCGATAGTCATCGTAATCATTGTCGCAGTTGCAGTACCAGAGCACAAAGTTCGAGGCCAAGAGAGGCCTGACCTCCGCATCCTCGCAAACCGTGTTTCGCAGATGCGACGTATTGCTGCACGTATCGCGTCCGCAGATCATCAGAATGCGCTTGCCCGATTCAGCCGCAGCGGACAACGCGTCGGCACGGCTACGCACCCATTCGACGGTCGCCTGCGACACGATGATCGACGCCGCCGCGCCGTCGTCGCCCGCACGCAACATGACGATGCCGCTTCGCGCCTTCTCACCCGCCGGTAGCGCCGACACGGAAAAGCCGACGCTCTCACCGTTGGCCCCGGACGCCTTGTCGAGCGTAATCCATGGCGAACTGTTGATGACCGACCAATTGGCCGTCGAATGCACCGGAACGGAAAACGAGGCCGCCGAGGGAGCCGCCAATGCCTCGAACTCTTCGGGTTCGGCGACATCGTCACGACCGGGTTTCCACTCAAGCTTGACCGTGCCCGTAGCACCAAAACGCGTATCGATGGCAATGCGATACGTCGTGCCGGCCGTCGCACGAAAAGCGACACGACTTGAAAGGTCGTATTCCGCGGCATTCGCATCGTCATTTGCAGCGACAAGCTTCAACGTACCCAGCGAATTGCCCGTGTAGACGGCAAGCTGCGTGTCGAGCTGGTCCTCGTCCTCACCATCATCCGAACGGCCCGAAGCGCTGAACGTATAATCCCCCGTTTCCGCCGTCGTGAACAATGCCCAAACAGACGCCCCGCCATCCTTCCCGACCGGCGAATGGACCGGCTCCCCCGACTCCCGCGTCGCCGCCTGGTTCGACATCTCGATTTCGCCCGACAGGCCCGCAAGCACACGAGCGTTCGCCAGGGTACCGTTGTTTGTTGTCGGTGAGAATTGAATCGTACGCATGCATGCCGGACTGACCGCGTAACCATCCGCATAGGCGACCGCCGTCACCGAAACCGAACCTGCACCGCTAACGGGAAACTTCTTGGCATACAAATTCGAAGCGACATCAGGTTTCGCATCGTTGATCGTATAGTAGATCTTTGCATCCGACGTTGCGCACGACATGGTGATCCATGCCGTTCCGGCATCGTCCCACGAAACGGCAATCTCCGGCATGGCGACTGCAGGAAGGTCCAGTAGATATTCGGAATAGTCATTCACGACCGATGATGACGAAACCGTAACCGACTTTCTAGACGATCCATCTGCTGATTTAAAAATCTCGACCTCGTATGTCCCGCTGTCAACAGCAAACGAAAACAAGCCGTTTGCATCCGTCAGAGTGGTTCCAATAAGTGTTGTGCCCTTTCGAATCTGAACCTGCACCCCGTTTATCGCTGTCCCTCCATTACACGATTTCACCCTTCCTGCGACATAGGCCCTCGCATACGCCTTGTCAATATTGACAATCGCATTATCGATAGAGGAATATTCACGCAAATTTGGCGGTGCATACCAAGTATCCGTCACCTCACCATTAACCTTATTGGCCCAACCAAAATTGACATGATAGTACGTCGTCCTTAATCCCGAAGCCGAAACGCCACTTCCGAGGCCGTCGGCGACGACGCAATGCCCCGTCGTGGCAGTCGATTTTCCAATTCCCATGATAACGGGTTTCCCATAAATGAGATTCGGCAGAACCGCATCCTGTCGTTTGTCGGCATCCGTTCCCAATGAGACGCATTGGGCTGACTTATAAGAAAATGATCCCGTGAAAGCGTTCGCCAATGACCAACTATTCATCGTTGTCGTTGCCCCGTAGCGGGCATTACAGGCGATCCCAATATCGCGACAGATACGTCCAATGGCCTTGCACCCATCTTTATCGATACCATTTTTAGGTTTGATCTCCATTTTTTCCCACTGATACTCTTTGGATGTATAGTCCTCGACCTCCGTTCCTCCTCCGTCACCACTTCGGTCAAGATCTGGCAGCAACTTCGGATAGGTAAAATGTTTCATGACCTGCGCACCGGCTGTTGCCATACAACCGCAGGGGTAGTGAGAGGATAGGACATCTTCATCTCCACGATCAGCACGCCCTTGATTAGACGGTTGTACGATCGTATCCCAGTTCGGCGTGTAGTAGTTATAGCAGAGTATTCCCGTTCCGCCAAAGCCGACCTGTTTTGTGTTGTCATGTGTCGTCTGCGCCCATTCCGTTTTAAGAATGGGTTTCACCCACACTTCAAAAGCCGATGTCGGATAGCCCGCAGCCATCAGCCGAGCAGGCGAAGCCAATGCCGAAGTTCCACCCTTGTCGCCGTATTCTGCAAACGCCGCAGCATCGGCCGCGAGAATTCGACAAAGCGGATGGTTCGGATCTTCTGGGAACTTTCCCTTCAGCGAAAAGGCGGCAACAGGAGCGGCCGCATCGTCGGAATGCGAAACCATGAAACCGCCATCCTTGAATGGTATGATGTGAAACGCGCCCTTGTTTTTCGCACCTGAAAACGTCCGCATCTTGCGATGGAGAACTTGCCGCGAAGGGAACGCGCGCTGTGCCCATTCGACAGAACGTTGGCGGGCTCGTTCCGGCGACATTCCCGCGCCCTGCACGAACAGCGCCGAAAATACCACCATTGCCAGAGCCGGCAATCGTTTCGTTAAACCAGCATTCTTCATTTTAAACCACCTTTTCTTCGTCTATGATTTTATCTTCTTAACAAGATCAATGCACGAACATCCCATTCATGACGAGAGGGATGCTCTTTAGTGCTGCTTTTCGGGAAGGTTTCGGGGAATCTACCCGATTGTGAAAGCCACCACCCCGAAAACAATGGAGATAGTATACCCTACTATCTGTCGGATAGTCAACACCATTCCGACGTAACTTGTCGCCGAGACCACGCAAGTCCACAAGGTCCTCAGTCGCGCCTTCTCGCCGAAAGTCCTGTCGCGGCAAGGATGCCACGCACCACGATTCCGCAAGGGCCGCAGAGGAGTCGACCGCCGCAAAGTACGAGGGCGCGCTCCGCCGCGTCACGGCCGTCATCGAGATTCAGGAGCAGATGAAGGAGATGTTCCCGACCAACGACCTCAAATGGTCGATGTGGGGACAGTCCCTGGCCGGATGATGCGGGGACTGTCCCCGATGATGTGGGGACTGTCCCCAACCGACCCCGCTCCAAACGAAATTAACAAAATTCTGGCGATTTTGCCAATTCTATCTAATCGCACGGGGACAGACCCCGTGGAAATTTACTAACCATATAAGCGCACCACTTTTCTTAGCAACACATTTCCACAACTGTCTCGTCGCCGCAGATGTTGCGGAGGCGGAGACGGAGGGGTTTCTTGGAACAGGCGATGGTGCCGTTCCAGTATTTGTTGGTCTTGGTTCCGTTGAGACGGACGAGACCGAATTTGTCGATCAGAATCTCCGTGTCGGAATGCCATGCACCAGTCTTGCGGGTACAATCGACCGAAATGGACTCGATCATCTCAAGTCCAGACTCCGAGACCTTGATCTCCTTGAACTTCTTGCCGGGCTTCTGATTCAAGAAGCAACGCTCGTTGAACTCGGCGATCTTGCCGCGGACACGATCCGAATCGAACTTCTCAATCGTGATGAGATACTTGTTGATCAAATCGTCCTTGTTGTCGCCGATGGAATATTCAACCGTGTCGTTGACCACCACATCGCCCAGCACGGATTTGAGGTCGCGCAATTCCACCTTGATCAGCGACGTGTCATCCTCCTTGATGATCTTATTGACCTCTTCCTGATCGATCTCAATGTAATAGACAATGACCTTCTTCGTGCCAGACGGCAAATCGGGCATCGCCTCATGCAGAATCCGGAACATGAGCGGCGCATCCAACACTCGTGTAGTCGAATCCATCAAGTTCGGGACATAAACAGGGATCATCCCCAACTTGGAATCATGGATAGCCCCTTCCCAGAACGAATCAAGCGCATCCTCATTGCGCAATCCGGGAATAAGAGACTTGATCTTATCCATCGTCTGAACTGGATTGCGATAGAGCTGCACCCCGTCGCAAACCTCGAGCACCTGAAACGAAAACTGGGACGGGTGGGACGATTGGGACGTTTGGGACTGAATCGCCGCAAGCCGATCCCGCGTTGTCTGCACCGAGTTGAGTCCCACATCTGCATGAATGAACCGCCGACCCAACTTCGCCGCAACAGCCGCAGTCACGCCACTTCCGCCAAAGAAGTCTGCAACTATCATCCCTGCGTCAGAGGATGCGTTGATTATTCGCTCCAGTAACGCCTCCGGCTTTTGCGTGGCATAACCCACAGGCTCGTCCTTGTCAGCCGGCTGCAACATGGACATGCGCCACACATCATCAACAGTATACTCATCAGACTCAATGTAAATCACCTTTCCATTCTCATCCTTGGCATTTACAAGCTTCTGCTCATCCTTGCTCCAAACGCGCTTGATTTGCCTGACTTTTTCCGCTCGCTTTTCCTGAATTGGAGAGAACTTGAATTTATCCCCCTTGCTGTAAACATAGATTACATCATGATTTGATGCAAATCGCTTCACATTCCCTTGCATCTTATTGTAGTAATGCCAGATAATCTCATTAACAAAATTATCTTCCCCAAAAATCTCATCCATCAGCACTTTCACATAATGCCCAATGTGCCAATCTAGATGTACATAAATCGTTGCGTTATCGCTCATCACCGACTTGATGGCGCAGAGGTTCTCGTACATCCAGTTGAGATACTTCTCCTTCTCCCACACATCACCATACATCATCTCCTCAAAGGCCGCGAGGCGGTCATTGTCGATCTGATCGCCCTCGGACGGCGCGCTGGGGGCAGCGCGCCCTACCAGGGGATTACGCCGGAGATAGACCTTCTTTGCGTAGTCCGCACCTGACGCAAATGGAGGATCAATGTAGACGAGATCGACCTTGACGCCCTTGTCCTTCAGGTAGGCGCAAGCACTCAGGCATTCGCCGCGAATGACGAGGTTGTCGGTCTTGGCATCCGTACCGACCTGCTCCTTCAGCTCCATCTCATAACGCGGCATGCCACGGCGAAGACGGTCCTTGACCTTGTCATCACCGTAGTAGCGCAACGTACGTGTGAAATTGAGAATCGCCTGTCCCTTCACGGGCTCAGGAGAAAACGGTATAAATTTCGCACTCATATTCAGCCCTCCCATCAGAATTTCGCCACATTCCTCGGGATCACCACGGTAAACTCACCCGCATCCCGGGCGGAGCGGATCTCCACGTTCGGCATTTCCCGCAAAGTGCGCATGATTCCAGTGCCCATACCACGATAGGGCAACATTTTCGTTGCAAAGGAAGCCAGAAGCGGATTTCGAAGATTCGATATGCCGTTCATGACGTTTTCAATCGTCAGATGGTTCGGCAAGGCCCCAGGGCTCACCAGTTCAATGCGATTGTCGAAAATGAACACGCGCCACGGAGCGGAAATGAAATAATCGCGGTGGAGGAGCATGTTGACAACCATCTCTTCAAGTGCGGCGTATGAAACCTCAAGCGTTCCCAGGGAGTTGAAGCCGGAGTTTCCCTGGACATGATGAAGATTCCGCGTCAGGAAGGACATGGTTCTCTTGTAGAGCGTCTCAAGATCACCCGCAATGTCCTCGCTATCCCGATAAGCCGTTCCTGTCCTGTCATTGCCGACGTAGGATACTGCCTTCACGCAAAAAGCAGGCCGAAAACGCTGGGGGGCATTCCCGAAAAGAAGCAACGCGGCAAGCGTAAGGAAACCGCCTTTCAAGAGGCCGAGGTTTTCAAGCAACCGATCAATAGGCAATGCCGAGCGCTTTACAATCTCGTCAAGAGATGCATTGCGATCCCGCTGCAGATACGCACTCAGCTTTTGAAAATCCAAATCAGCCGACGTCGTTCCCGGCACAGGCATCTCGTCGGCATAGAGAAGCTGCGATTCCTGCATCAACCGTTGTAACTGCTCCCGTTCCTGTATAGTGCGCTTATCGGGCCCCAGACGAATCCAATAGCGGCCACCTTTGTCCGAATAGGGCTTGGAGAGACCTTCCGGGACGGAAACGGCCATAATCATGCGTTCGGCAGCCCCTTCGTCCACAGAAAAAAGTCGCGTCTCCGAATAGCAGGCCGGACGAACATAGTCCGTGCACGCGCTGCTGAAATTGGCATTGAACAAACGAACCTGTTCCGGTGTAAGGCCCACGACTCCACCATCATCATCTACGCCAAACAATATAAGACCGCCATGCGCATTCAGAAAGGCCACGATTTCCTCGGCCAACTTCGCCGGTGGAATGGGATCGCGCTTGAATTCGGTGTACGAATCCTCCCCAAGAGAGATGCGTTTCAGAATTTCCGCAACATTCTGTTCACTCATTATTCACTCCTTGAAAAACTTGTTGATCTCATCCACCAGCAAACCCTGCCACTGACCACCCTTATCTTCCTGCAGATAGAGGTAATCGTATTCGGGAAACCCTTCGCCGCCCTTGTTCTGTGCAAGAAAGGTCGTCTGCATAAACGCCTTGCGTGACTTGAACGCGGGGTCATTTGCGTAGAGTTCGCCCCTGGTTTCGACAATCAGGCACTTGACGATCTTCTTCCGCGCCTTGTCGCGCTGGATGATCAGGAAGTCGGGCGTGTACTGGCCGACGGACTGCTGGATGCCGCCGATCTTGCGATAACAGCGGATGCGGAACTCCGTAAACGGCGCATCGCCGTTGTAGTAGACCTCAAGATGCTTTGACTTCAGCTCGGCAGTAGCAATCGCCCGCTTGAAGAAATCCCGCTCAAAGCCGCTGTCGGTCTTGTAGGGCAGATAGTGATAGGAATAATCCTTGGCGTTTGCGCCGGACTCCGCACGGGCGATCTTCTCGCGATAAAGTGCCGCCGCATCCTCGTCTTCCTCCGCAATGGCCTCCTCTAGCCGCAGACGCCACTTCTCGACATTCGGATTCGCCGTGGCCGTGGAGATGCCCTTCTCGTCATCACGAATGATCTGCGCACATTCCTTCTGGCTTGGGAGGTAGGCTTTTTCGTCGGCGACAAGTTCCTCACGGTGCTCATTCAGATATTGTACGTTCAGCAGCTTCGCATCGGTCGGAATCTCCTCCTCATTGACGGTCAGCTTGCGGCTCGGCCAATAGGCACGGCGAATCGCAGACCGGATCTCGTCCTGACGATAGGATGCGGAAAGGACGCTGTCGCCATCTGCATCCTTGACCGAAATCAGCCTGAATATCTCACCGAGCATCTTGTCCTCGGCTTTCAGTTCAGCAAGTTTGAGAACGCCAAAGCTCTCTTTGCCGATCTCCGAAAGCCAAGCCGAATAGGACATTGCAAACGAACGATCTGCATACGAGCCATGCGTCGTAGAAATGTCCTTTTTCGTGTCTTTGAAATCGCCTGTGGTGACGGTTTCCGTCGTGCGGAAATCCTTCAGCTTACGCTTCAGGGCCATGAGGCGTTCCGCAACCGGAACCTTATCCACGACCACATCATCCCCATAGCTGACCTTCAGCTGGTAAAACGGCAATGTGGGCAGTGCGAGCTTTGCCGTACGATCATAACGCCTGATGAGAATGCCGTCCGTCACGCCAGACTGGAAGGCCTGTAGCGTCGTATGCTGCTGTTGTGCCAACTGGTCTTCAAGATGCTTTCCGTTCGATGCGTTCAAATAGATCGAAGCCGTCTCTTCCGCGGCATCCTCGACCTCGCGCATACACCGGCAGGACGTCTGCAAGACCATCTTGCGCGGGCAGTCGCCGTCCTGCGACAGAATCACACCGGCGAGACTGCGGCAATCCCAGCCTTCCTTGCCGATCTGAACAAGCAACACGACGCGCTTCTTTGAGAAATCAAAGTCAAGCTGTTCGAATTCAAGCTGTGCGCCCTCGGGTTCCTTGTACTTGGCATTCCCGCGGTGATACTTGAGAATGACCGTCGCGGGATCGAGGCCGCAGCCCTTGACGATCTTCGCGACCTCGGGATAGACCTCTTCCTCCAACCGATCCACTCCGCCACAGTAAATGGCCAACTTGGCAAAGCATCCGTTCGCGTATTTCTTGCGGCCGAACTTCTCTAAGAACTCCTTGACCCCGCGGCGAACGATGGAAAGCGGCTGGGCTATCCCGCTCACCACCGTCACCGTCGGCTTCTTGAGGAAGTCGCCGACACCGCGCACCAACGGATAGTAATAGACGGTGCTGGCGATTTCTTCCGTCTTGAACGCGATGCCTGCGCCCAATTCCACCTTCTCGGTCTTGTCCAGATAAGGTGTGCCGGAAAAGCCCAAAACAGAATTGACACCAACCTCGCTGGCCGCCCAGTTGTTGACGACGGCTCGCAGCTTCACTTCGCCCGACTTGTCGCTCTGTGAAGCCGTATGGTGCGCCTCGTCGATGAAGATCGCAAGGGACGGAATTTTGCCGATCGTGGCCCGCAATTCGTTCGCTCGCTCTTGCTTTTCGTCATCCGACAACCGAAGGAGTAAGCCGCTCTCATCCAAGACCACTCGGTCAAGAATGACTTTTTCGGCATTGGTGACCAAGACAACGCCAAACATCTCCTGATAAGGCTGGAACCGTGCAATCTTCTGCACGTTCGGATTCCGCACCTGATTGGACTTGGATGAAGTCGTCTCGGAATCAAGAATCTCAAACTTGATAAGTTGCTTCAGGTTCGACGCCAACGGCTCGGGAATCACCCACGCCGGATTAAACGCCTCAATCGTGCGCAAACTCGGAACAATGGAAGATTTCGTTCCAGACGGTGCCAACACGATGAAATTATGCGCGAAGGCGGGATTCTCCGGTTCCTCAAGCGCATACACCAAATCGAGATACATGAACGCCGCCATCAGATAGGTCTTGCCAGCACCCATCGGCAGCGAGAACAAGTAGTCAGGGTAGGAAACGCGATAGAAGATTTGCCCGAACACATCCTCAGCATTGATCTTCTCGGGCGACTCCTTCAGAACCTTCACCAGTTCCGGCGCCAACACGTCCTTCGCATCCTCCTCCTTCTGTAGCGCGAATTCCAAAAGCGCCGCAGATGCGGGATGCGTCGCAAGATAGGCACGTGTTGTGGACGAAAGCGGTACAGCATCCAAGTCCAACGAACTAAACGCCCCCTCGGAAAACAACTTCGCGAGCGGCCTATTGCCACACGCAATCTTGAGGAATAAATACGTCTTAATGGCATCAATCTGAATCCCGCGCAACCCCGCCCCAGACTTCGACCGCTCAAGCATATACTGGATCGTCTCGCGCACCGGACAATCCGACCTCGCGATCCACCCGTCACGCCGATATTTTATCATCTCGTAAAACATCAACTTAGCCCCCCGAGATTGTAGGCTGTCATCGTTCGATCTATCAACAAGGTACGCAGGACAAATTCATCACACGCCCGGATAAACGATTCGTTGACATCCGGGTTTCCCCACTCTGGAACGATGGGTTTGGGACACCTCTCTTTGAACTTGAGTATCATATTTTCTCACCGCTAGTATTATAGCATAATCTCGTTGTTTCGAAAGAAGAATTTCCAAGTACCGCAAGTTTCGGGTGTTCCTTTGCGTACCTTGCGCTGTCTGCATCAGCCGCCGCAGGCCCTGGCCAACCCCCTGCGGGGTGAAGAGAAACGCCCGTTTTTGTTCCACCCGATGGACGGATCAAACGGATGCGGGCAGCGCTTCGCGATAGCGATAGGGGGCGATTGCCGTGGCCTTGCGCGTGGTGGGGTCAACGGTCACGATTGCCCCTTCCAGGGTCGCGGGGCCGCCGGCCACTTCGAAACGGGCGGGAACGCCGGTGACGAATTTCTGGAGAACCGGTTTGAAGTCGCGCCCGATGGACGAATACCAAGGGCCGCACATCCCGAGATCCGTCTGAAACGCCGTACCGCCGGGCAAAACCATCGCGTCAGAGGTCTGCACATGCGTATGGGTGCCCACGACGGCGGTCACGCGGCCATCGAGATAATGCGCAAGCGCGATCTTTTCGCTCGTCGCCTCCGCATGGAAATCGACGAAAATCGGTACGTCCTTCGGCATCTCCCGCAATTGGAGATCGGCCGCACGGAACGGACAATCGATGGGCGACATGAAAACGCGGCCCTGCAGATTCAAAACGGCGAAGCGGAACGCGGGCAACGTGACAAGCGCCCACCCCTTTCCCGGCGAACCCGCCGGATAATTCGCCGGGCGCACCGTATTCGAGAGCTGGGCGATCGTAGAGACGAACTCCCTCTGCCCCCACGTGTGGTCGCCAAGCGTGATCGCATCGACCCCCGCCTTGAAGATGTCCTTCGCGATGGGAACGGTCATTCCCGAACCCGCAGCCGCATTCTCCGCATTGACGATCACCGCCGCCACGCCCAGCTCCCGCCGGATACGCGGCAGGTTTTCCGCGAGAATCCGCCGGCCGGGCGAACCGACCACATCGCCAAGGAGGAGCACCTTCATCACTTGCCCCAATAGCACCAGAGCTCAAGCGGATAGACGAGCGCCGGGAGGAAGATGAACGAATCGAACATGTCGAGGAACCCGCCCATGCCCGCCGGCATGAACGTGGAGGAATCCTTCACGCCGCATTCGCGCTTGAAGCGCGATTCGATGAGGTCGCCCGCCGTTGCCACAAGCGCGAAGACGACGCCCAGAATCGGCACCATCCACCACTCGAGGTAGCCCCACAGGCAACAGGATTCGGCCCAGTTGAAATGCTTTGCGAACGCCAGAAGAACGGCTGCCGCCATCGTGGCGAAGACGGCCGACCCCGCAAGCCCTTCCCAGGACTTGTTCGGCGAAATCGACGGGCACATCTTGTGCTTCCCCATCGTCACGCCAAAGGCAAACCCGCCCGTATCCGAAAACTTCGCCAAGGCGATAAGCGCGAAAAGCGTGTAGAACCCCACGCGCGACTCCGGCATCGCAAACAGCTTTCCCGGATCCGGCGCCAACTGGATGAGACGCAGGAAGAACGAGAGGAGGAACGGCACGTAGAAGCACCCGAAGAGCGTGGAGGCGATCGTACCGATCGGATTGCGGTACCGCGACGAGAAGAGAACGATCGTCGAGAGCAGGAAGACGAATGGCACCACCCCGGCACCCAGCGCGATGAGGCAGCCCGAAAAGCCCAGTAGCCCCGGGTAGGCCGCGTTGAGGATCATCCACGACGCCCCCACCGCAAGCCCGGCCCAGGTCACCGGCTCGTACTTCTTCACCATCTGGTAGAACTCCAGCTGCACGAGAAGCGTGAGCGGGAGCATCACCAGCGGAACGACCTTCAGCGGGCAGTAGAGGAAGAAGGCGACAACGCCCGCGCCCACCGTCAACCCGACAAGGGTTCTTTTAAGGACCGGGCTCACAGGGCAATCCGCAGTGTGGATTCACGGGCCGGGCCAATCGAGAGAATGCCGAGCTTGGCACCGGAAAGCTCCACGAGACGGTCCACATAGGCCTTCGCCTTCGGGGGCAGATCCTCGATGCGCGTAATGTGCGAGGTCTCGCACATCCAGCCGTCCATTTCCTCATAGATCGGCTTCACGCGCGCAAGGTCGGCCGCCGAGGTGGGCATATAGTCGATCCGCTGGCCATCGAGCTCGTAGGCCACGCAGATTTTGATCTTCGGGAGAACATCCATCACGTCAAGCTTCGTGAGGGCCCAGTAGTCGATCCCGTTGATCTGCTGCGCATAGCGCGCCACCACGGCATCGTACCACCCCGTGCGGCGCGGCCGCTTCGTCACCGCGCCGAACTCATGCCCGCGCTCGGCCATCGTTTTGCCGTCAGGATCCTGCAAATCAACCGCATTGTAGAGCTCCGTGGGGAACGGCCCTTCGCCCACGCGCGTCGTATAGGCCTTCACCACGCCCACCACGCAGTCGATATCGCGCGGAGAAAGGCCCGTACCGATGCACGCGCCGCCCGACGTGGGATTGGACGAGGTCACAAACGGGTACGTGCCGAAGTCGATATCGAGCATCGTGCCCTGCGCGCCTTCCATGAGGATGGACTTTCCTTCGGCCTTCGCCTTGTGGAGGAGCGGCACCGTATCGATGATGTAGGGCGAGAGCTTTTCCTTCGCGGCCTTGTAGATGGCCACGATTTCGTCGGCATCGAGCTGGTAGTCCTTGATCGTACAGCCGGGCACTTCGATCTGATCGCCCTCATCCACGCGCTGGGCCTTGAGCATGCGGAGCGTCGTATTCGTCTCTTCCACCTGCTCGCGCACGAGGTCGAGGAAATTCGCCGCGAGCATGTCGCCGCAACGGAGCCCCGTACGGGAGACCTTGGCCGCATAGGCCGGCCCGATGCCGCGGCCCGTCGTGCCGATCTTCTTCTCCTTCGTGCGGGCGGCTTCCTCGGCCTTGTCGAGCGCGCGGTGGTAGAGCATCACCATCTGCGTGCGCGTGGAAATGAAAAGGCGCCCCTTCGGCTCAACGCCCGTCGCGCGCATGCCTTCGATTTCCTCGATGAGATCCAGGGGGTTCATCACCACGCCGTTGCCGATGACGCATGTCTTGCCCTCATGGAGAATACCGCTCGGAATGAGGCGCAGCACGCGTTTCACGCCATCCGCAATCACCGTGTGCCCGGCGTTCGAACCGCCTTGATAGCGCACCACGTAGTCGGCCTTGTTCGTCAAAACGTCGATGACCTTGCCTTTACCTTCGTCGCCCCATTGCGACCCGATGAGAACCGTATTCATTCCATTTCTTCCTTGTTGATGAAATTGATTGGGATATTATACCAAAATTAACGGTTCATGTCATGAGCTTTCCGCACGGTTTTGGCCGTTTCGTTGATCGAATCCAAAGATCATGCGTTCCCGCCGCAAGTTCGGCCTCGACCGCCCTCTCGACCTTTTCCGACCACTGGCGTTGCCAAACGTAGAATCCGTTTGCCAAAGGCCCTTCGGCAAATCCGCACAACGCCGCACAAATCCCTGCGGCCAAGACAAATGAACGAGACAAGGTCACCGCGTCGGTCCGTATGTATAGGGCGTGGGCAGCCACACGCGGCAACGGCTCTCGTCGCTCCAGGTATTGGCGGCCGACGAGAAATCGCAAAAACGGATTTCCTTTCGGAGCGGCACATCGTCGTAGGCGTTCAACCCGTCGATGTGATCGAACTCGGCGACGAACGAAAGCCAGCGGCCCGGATGGGGCGCATCATCGGTTCGAAAACGTACGGCGCCCTCCTTCAACTTCGGGAGGGCAATCGCCTCGCTGATGTCGCCGTCGCGATAGCGCGTATCGCGCGCGAGGACGATCGGCCCCACCATGAACGCGAGGTGGCCGTTCTGCCGGAAAACCCGTTCGGCGAGCGGCCAGTCGAGTTCGATCGTATCGCCCGCCTTCCAGGCACGGTCGTACGTACGCCAACCGCCCATCTCATCGGCCACCCATCCCGGCACACGAACCTTGAGCGGGAAGCGGCCGGGCTTCGCGGGATTGACCGTAAGCTTCACCTTGCCCGTTCGCGGGTAATCGGTTTCCTGCACAACCTCCACGTCGCCGTCCTTCCGCGTCACCGTGAGGTGGCCCGGGATGTACTGCGCCACATACACCGCCTCGCCATCCGTGAGCACCGCGGAACGAAGCAGATCGATGAATCCATGCGGGCCGAGTTCGTTGCAGCAGTGCGTCGCCACGCCGCTCTGATCGAGCTTGTGGTCATGGCCGCGCCGCCCGAAAAGCGGCAGATACATGTTGAAGCGCCCGCCATCGGCGGCAAGCGCCGCAAGATAGGTATTGAAAAGCGTCCGTTCGAACTCGTCCGCCCATCGGGCATCCCCTGTCGTTTCGAGGAGTTCGCGCGCAAAGTGCATCCACAGGGTCTTCGTGCACCCTTCCTGCTGGCGGCGCATCGGCAGCGTCTGCTTCGTCGCGCCGTGGAACCACTGTTCATGGTTCGCGCCCGAACCGACGATCATGATTTCGGTGGCGGCGATATTCTCGGCCGCTTTGAACGCGGCATCGCGATACTTCGCCTCGCCGCCGATGCGGAAATACTCGAGCATGCCCAGGTAGCAGCTCGTGAACTCGAACGCCTTGGAGGCATTGTCCCAATGCATGAACTTGCCGTTAAAGGGCTTGTAGGCGGAAACGTCCTTCCCGGCGAGCGCATTGGAGAGAAGCTTCACGGCCTTCGGGCCGCGCTCCATCTGGTCGAGGATATAAGCCGTGTAGGCACGGTACTTCTCCTCGCCCGTCAAGGCGTAGAGCTGGGCGTAGGCCTGCGAAATGCCCATCGAGGCAAACCCGTGGTGGGTACCGCAGATCGCCATCGGAAGCTGACCCTGCGCGGGCCCCACATGACGCATCAGCTCGTCCGCCAAACGCCTCGCCGCCGTCAAGGTGCGCTTGTCGCCCGTCACGCGAAAGTGTTCGATCAAGCCGAAGAGCGTATACTTGCGGCACCAGATTTCCCAGTCGCCCGTTCCGTAGCGCTTGTCTGGGGCGAGATCGCCGAGGTAGCCGTCGTCATGCTGGTTCGCAAGCACGTAGTCGACCGTACGGTCGATCTTCGCCTTGAGTTCGGCATTGCGCGTATATTCCCAGGCGTGGACGGCCGTCATAAGCCACTTGCCCCAATACTCGCCCGCCCACACGCCGCGCTTTCCGAAACGCTCCTTGCCGAAGATCGACGCGAGTTCATCGGCGTTCTTCTTCGTGATGGCGTTGTTGAAGTGGCGTTCCATCGCCTCGCCCACGTGGCCCGCGAGCTTCGCGCCGCGAATGCGCGGCCCCGTGAGCGGACGCGCGGGCGGAACGTCGTTTTCAAGTTCGATCGCGTGCCAGTACGCCGCCTCCCAACACCAGCCATCGGCGACATTGCAGAGCTCCACCTTGACCTGCCGGCCCGCCCAGCGCGCGAGCGGCAAGCGCACCCTGAGCGGCAGAGCGGGCGTCACCTTCTGCGAGAGGATCACCTCGCCATCCACCCGTGCCTCAAAAGTCCAGTCGCCATGCCCATCGGCCGAGGCCATCACCTTCAACGCCGGATTTCCCTTGGAAACCGTCAACACGCGCGAGAGCGTGGCCGCGCCGCCTTTGAGAGGGTGCGTCATCACCGTCTCGCGTCGCGAGCCGTTCGCGTCCGGTGGCAGGCGAAGCCCCGGTGCCATGTCGGGCGCATTCGCACTCGTGGTCCACCCCGGAAACACCCGATCAAGCGCCCGCTGCACGTTCACCGTGGGCGACGGCAAATCCGCCCCCACACGCAAGACGGCGACAGCCGCCGCCACAAAACCAATCGCCTTTTTGACCGTCATACTAAATCCTCTGAAAGACATGAAAAGAATGACTGCCGCTTTTTGAGCCGACAAACGGAATATATTTTACCAATTCGGCGTCGCCACATACAGTCAAAAATTCACACCCCGTCGAATTGGGGTGCATCTGAGTTTTTCACCGCGCGTTCCATTTGTTCGAGCCTCCGCCCTTCGGCGAGTGACTCGAGCGCCCCTTGGCATCAGTTGTACCTCTCGTTGGCGCAAGACGTGGATAACTGGGACAACGGGCGTCCCGCCCGTTGAGGAGTGGGTTCCCAACGGGCAAGATGCCCGTTGTCCCAGTTTCGCCATCACCAAACATGCGACAATACCCAAACTTGCCGAAAACCGTTTGTGGTGTAGCCCTCGCCGCAAATAGAGGTCTCCGTTTTGTCAATGAATTGCGCTTGGGCGAGGGCGTTGTAGCCACAACGGTTTTCGGCAAATACCGCGTATGCCGAAGGCATCTGCGTACTTCATAAAGCCATGAAAAGCGAAAGATGGCCCACACTTATGCCTGAAGAACCTCATTTCGAACATCTTCCGTTTTACAAGTTCATTCCTTCATCCGCACAACCGCCTTGCTTCATGGCGCACGGTCGTTTGGATAGCGACCAACACCTCCCGGTTTCGTACAGAGGTTCACCTTTCTGTCCCACTCGAGGTTACGATCTAGAGGTTTAGGGTTGAGATAGTAGAGCATTTTTACTGTCGCGACAGGTATATAAGGTTGCTGACAGTATCCAAAATCAATATCATGGTAGATTTTCCCATAATAGGCCTCGACAATCTTCCCTTTTTCGTCGCATCGTGTGCGAATACGGAAACAGAAACATCGGTTTCCGTCATAACTTTTAATCCATTCCAGTTTCCTGTTGACCTCATGCCAGCAAAGGTAATCCGGTTTATACCCTTTTTCGGGCGCCGAACGGATTTTGAGCCCCAGTTTTGGCGACGGATGAAGTTCCACCAAACCGTTGTCCTCTCCCAAAAACTTGACCGACATCGAATCCCGAAAAGATTCGCCTTTGATGCCGGCGCCGTTCACCCCCTCGCCGAACGACTGGCGGGGCATCGCTTGAACTCGACATCCGCGATCCTGCCGTGACCGACGGGCGGCAGCCAATCTCCCTCCAAAAGGTCCAGGCAGATCGTGCCATTACCCTGAGCGAAGAGGTCTTTTCTACCCGTCTTGTCCCGAATGGATTTCACAAACAACGGAATGGGATGCTCCACACGTTGAAGACGAATCGTCACCACAAGATTGTCCGGCTGTCAGATACCCAAGATGTTCCGATGGGAAAATCGGCAAGCAATCCCTTCACGTGGACAATAGTAATCCGAAGGAGGACATTCAACCCAACATCCCATCCGTCCACAATTCGTCCGCCCGCGTAATCGACATTGACCGTTCATACCCGTCGTAGAAGAATCCTCATTGGGCAGTCTCCTCCCTTTGATCGCAAACCATGGATCTTCCTCCATCGTAAAATATCCCTTCACAGGGACATTGGCAATTGGCGCATCAGTGGCCTCATTCAAAACCCGAACACCAACCTTGGCAACATCCCCCCAGACAAACAATGACAACATGCAAAAACATACAATCAGTACGATTTTCAAGTTCATGGCATCTCCTCAGTTGTTTTCAATATTCATAAACTTGTCAAACAATTTAAAAACAAAGTAATAGGCAACATTTTTAAAATCAGAATGTTCCCAAATCTTTTTATTATCATCCTTCCTCGGCCACTTGTCCACATTCGACTTGCAACCTCCATTGCGAAAGTCTTTGTCCATTTGAATATTGGCAATGGGAACCTGTTTCCTGAACGCATTCGCCCCCGCCGCACGGCTCTCGGCGGGAATGGCGTCGGCGAGGAACCGCGCAACACCACACGGCACCGGCAACGAACCTGGACAAGATTGAAACGACATTCTCCATGGCGGGAACATTATACCACAAGACTGCAAGACGCCCAATCGGAATTCGAAAAAAGTTCGGCGGCGGGTGACTGACACCCGCCGCCTGACTTCTTCTCTTTCGGAGAGGCAAAATCAGCGGAAATAGATCACCGTGTTCCGCGGCACGTAGAGGCCGTTTGTCCGGACATCAAAAGTCAGATGATCGCTCCGCGTCGCCTCGGTCGGGACGAAGTTCACGTTGGCCGGAATGCCGTTCCAGCCGATGATCTTCGAGAAGTCCACCGCACGACCATGGAGCTCGATGAACACATTGGACGGCACCACATACGGCTCCTCTTCGGGATCCTCCGGCGTCACTTCTTCTGCTGCCGGGAAGATGATTTCGTTCGCCCCGCTGGTGAAGAGGCCCGGGGTGTTCACCGTGTCCAGACATGCCGTCAGATCGATCGTCGCATTGTTCGCAAGGACCACACCATGGTAGTAGGAACCATGCGGCTTGAAGACGCGCTGCACGGCGAGCGATTGCGCACCGGCATTGTTGTTCCCCGTGTAGAGGGCCTCGTAACTGCCCGCCGTGAACGGCACGCGGATATCGAGCGCGCTGTTGACGAGGAGATCGGCCGCCGAAGCGTTGACGGCCGTCTTGTCCGCCACGAGCCAACCATCGCCGGAGATATCGAGCGTACCTGCCGTCACCGTAGTATTGTAGAGATAGAAATTCTTGCCATTGCCAATCGGCACCGTCAGCGTATGGCCGGCAAGATCCAGCGTCGTTGCCGCATAGCCCGAACCGATGAGGCCATAGCTGCCGGCCGGCTTGAATGTCGAATCCGCCGTGAGCCGCAGCTTGGCAATCTGGGCCTTCGAATCCGCAATGCTGTCGCAGGTGTTTTGAAGCGTACCGCCGTTGAGTACGAAGGTATAGTTGTAGAGATCGAATACGCCATTGAGTTCAAGGATGGCCCCTGGGTCAACGGTCACCTCGCTTGCGGTTCCCAACGAAGAATTGTTGCCGACCATCAACGTTCCATCCCTGACCAGCGTTCCGCCGGAATAGGACTGGCCCGACTTGCCCGCCACCAAAGTACCGGCGCCGGACTTCACCACCGTCAGGTTCGCCCCTCCCGTAATCGCGACATCCTTGTTGACCGTCGGAGACAGAAACTCCAGTGCGCCGGAAGCGCCGCTGATGGAGATGTTATCCCAAACGATACCCTTGACGGATGAGCTGCTACCCGTGCAGGTGAATCGAATGGTGTGAAGGCCGGGTGTCACCTGCGCGGTGAAGGACCTGGCCGATGGTTGCCAGTGGATGTTGGTCTCCGCTTTCACCGTCTCACCGTCGAGTTTGATCGCGTAGCTGCTGTTGGCTTGATAAGCACCCACGGCGCTGGAATTATTGTAACTTACGGTGATATTGCCCGCCGTTGTCGTACGGAACATCTGCTCGATGTAAGCGTCAGGCAAGGTCACGCACCAGACCGAACCGTTCTTCATTTGACTGACGTCACCTAACTGGGTGTTGTTCTTGATCAGTCGCACGTCGCCGCCGCCAATCCACCCGTCTGGAATTTTCGAGATGGCAGCCCCGGAACTGACGGCATTCGCTTCAAAGTTCCCATTGGCAAGGCCCTTGTTGGCCGTCGTCGGATCTTCGGGGATTTGAAAATCCAGTACTCCCCCCTGGATGCCGCTGATGGAGATATTGTCCCAGATGATACCCCTAATGCTATTGTTATCACTCCCAGTACAGGTGAACTGAATGGTGTGGACACCGGGCGTCACCTCCGTGGTGAAGGACCTGGTACCGGTTCTCCAATCGATGTAAGTCTCCGACTTCACCACCTCGCCGTCGATTTTGATGGCATAGCTGCTGTGGCGATCATAGGCATCAACCGCACTGGCATTGGTGTAATTCACGGTGATGCTGCCCGCCTTGTCCAGGCGGAATTTCTGTTCAATATAACCGTTGAGCATCGTCAAACACCAGACCGAACCATTTCGAGCGCCATTGCTGTCGCCATAAGTCGTATTGTTCTTCAGAAGCCGCACATCACCACTGGCTGTCCACCCATCGGGGACTTGCGAGATGACAGCGCCGGAGGTGACAGGATTCGCTTCAAAGTTCCCATTGACAATACCGCTGACGCTGGAAGTGTAGAATCCCCCGGGGACAAAGGACAACGAGATGTTGTCCCATTCGATGCCCTTGACGTCCGTGCTGCTGCCGGTACAGGTGAACTGAATGGTGTGCGTGCCGGCGCCGACATACGTGGTGAACGACCGCGCGCTGGGCTGCCAATGGATGTTGGTTTCGCTCTTGACGCTCACGCCATCGATCTTGATTGCATAGCTGCTGTTGGCAATATAGTAACCCACGGCACTGGAGTTGCTGTAATTCACCGTCAATGCGCCGGCTTGACCGACAGAGAACTTCTGTTGGATGTAGCCGTTGACATCGGTCACGCACCAGACGGAACCGTTCTTGGTATTGTTATCTCCCATGTCTGAGTTGTTTTTCAGCAACCACACACCGCCGCCAACCTCCCAGCCCTTCGGCGCCGTCCGGTTCCTTTCACCGCTAACCACCCAGTCAGCCTGGAAATCGGCGTTGGCGAGGGGAATGGCAGAAGAAGTGCCGCTGCCGCCCTTCACCGATTTGGTGGAGAGAGACTTGCCGTAGATGTCAACCACGCCGGTACCCAGCGAATAGTCCAACTCGGTCCAATCACAGGATTCGCCCAATTTCACCGCCCCATCAACTTGCACTCCCGCCGACTTCGCGACATCGGCAGACTTCGTCTTGAGCTGTTGATATTCGGAGTCGCTGTTGAAGAGAATGGTAATGCCCTCGTTCATGCCGCCGGCGGGTTCAAGCGCCGTCTTTTTGTTGGCGGTCAGATAGGTGAACGCGTTGTTCTCGAGTTTCGCATAGACGGCATTCGCCTGCGATTCATATTCGGCGACCAGCGAGAAATCCCCCGGCATAGTCGAAACGATGATTTCCGGAGAAGTCACATCCCCCGAGATGATGCGGCCGGTGTCGCCGGTCCAGCGAAGGAAGTTGTAGCCGTTTGCCGGCGTTGCAACCAACGTCGCATCCGTCTTGCGGGAGAGCGTGACAGAACCAGAACCGACTCCGGCGGCGCCATTGACGCTCACGGAACCATTGTCACTGGTGAGTGCGAGCGTCGCATCCCCTTCAATGTCGTTGTCAGGAAGAACATCCGGTCCCAAACGCGCGCTGAAGCTGAGCTGTTCGGGGGTGAGCGCCGTCTTCCAGACGCGCACCTCGTTGTACAATGCGTCCGCATCCGAATCGCCGGTGTACATGGAACAGCCGAGGTAGCATTTCGCGTATCCGGCAACCGTCGCCGTGCCCCACGCTGCCGAGGTCGTTTGGGAACCGGAACGAAGAACCGCACCGGTGGTCGTATCGCGGAGCGCAACAGAAAGCGTCGACTTGCCGTCGTCTGCCGGTGTAATGACGAGCGAGATGTGGTAAGGACGACCAAGGACGGGCTGGAGGGCATTGTCCAACGTCAAGATCGAAGCACCGGCAACATGGAGATCGACACGGTCGGAATTAACGGTCGTTCCCTGCGTCCAGGTCATGCAGACGTAGTCCTGATCGCTGTTGCCAATATCGATAATGCGCGACCAGTTCTGCGCCACGAGCGGCGTCGCCCAGATTTCGAACGTCGCCGAACCGCCCTCCGCAGGGACGAGCCCCGCTCCGAGATCGACCCACGCCGTGCCGTGCCCGTTGCCACAGGTGCGGATCTGCGCTGCATTGGCCTGGACCTCGGCATCCCAACGCACGATTCCAGACGAAGTCGCCGTCAAGCCACCGACGGAATCTTCCAGATTGCCGTTGAAACTCCAACGATGGATCAGATTGGCCGTATCGCAAACCGGATCCGCCACTGCCATGGTTGCGCCCCCCAAGGCCGCCATCACCACGATTTTCCCAACACATCTCATTCTCGGTTCCTTTCTGAATGAATTTCACACAACGCGGAAAGTCTAGCACAATCCCCGAACGCCGTCAAGCCGAGGCTTGAAAATTCATCCGCCGCCGATGTGAAGGGAGAGAACCGTGCGTACCCTCACTCGCCCACGTAGATCATCAACTTGCCGTAGGTCCAATTCGGCTTGGGCATGTCGGGGAAATTGATGCGGTCCATCGTCACCATCAGGTAGGCGGGCTTGCCGTTGCGGGAGAATTCCGCAACGGCCGGCCACACGCGGCCATGCGGGCCGCCCTTGCCGGTGGTCGGCCACGGCGGCGTATCGAACTTGAGCTTGCCGAGCATGCGCAGATCGGGATACGAATACACGTAGCACGCCCGCTCCGAACTGCCGGAAAGGACGTAGCGCCGGTCGCCCATCGGGAAAATCGTCGTGCCCGTGGAGTCGTGCGACACGGGGCCGGCGATGCGCTTGAAGGGCCCTTCCCACTTGTCGGCTTCCCACATCGAGGCCTTGATGCCCTTGTGGAATTCCGAAAGGAGGAGCCGCCACTTGCCCGCCTTCGCATCCCAGATGCCGTCCGGATCCTCGTTCATGCCCGGCAGATTCAATGGCGAGACCTTTATCACGTTCACGCCATGCAGCGGATTTGTTTTGCACCGCGCAATGTTCACCCCGCCCGGCGCGCGCTTGCCCGTGCCGCACGCGCCGACGCCCGTGGAGAAATTGCTGGCGTAGGCGCGCCATTCATTCGCCTCCACGTCATGGAAGAGGTCGCTGCTCGTATCGTTGCGGATGAGGCCATCGCCATAATCGAAGAAGAGCACGCCCTCGAAACGCAGGTCGGCCGGGTGATGCGGGTCGATGCTCATGATGCCCTGCACCGTGCCCCAGGCGCGCGACGAGAAGGTGAAGAAGAAGCGGCCGTTTTCCACGTACGGACGATTCTCGCGCCCTTCCGTAACGAAACGGATATCCGCCTGGCCGATGCCCGCCGTGAGCGCCACCTTCGCATTCTTCGCGCCGCCCTCCGCACGGAAACGCAACTCGCGCGTGAAGCGTTCCTGCCGAAGGTCGCACCCCTTGACGGGATCGGCAAGCCCCAGTAGTTTCACGTCGCCGTTCTTGCGCGTGAACATCGTCACACGGCTGTTGCCCGCCACGATGAGCGCGAGATCGAACGGCAGCGCCGGCAAACGCGCCTCGCCGCCCTTCAACTCGTAGCGGAACACTTCCTCGCCCTGCACGGTCACGAAGCGCACCGCCGCCGGGAACGCCGTCACCGTGGCCGTATACTGCGCGCCAGGCCAGTAGGCATCCGGAGAGAGCGGGATGACGGCGTCCAACTGGAACCGGCGCTCGGCCGCCAACTTGAAATCGATATCCATCGGCGTCTTTGCGTTTTCGCCCGCCGCACACATTGCCATCGCGGCAAACACCGCCGACCAGATGAGTTTCTTCATGATGTCCGTCTTTCCTGTTTTTTCTGTTTTCGTTTAAAGGAGCTTCTTCTTTTCACTTCCCCGCCCGCGCCTCGCACGGCTGCGGTTTTCCAATGACGACGTCGCACGCGCGTTCGCGCGGCGTGACCACGAGGTCAAGCACTTCGCCGTTTTCAATCCGCCCCTCGAGCGTCGTTTTGAACGGCGCATGGAGCTTGAACGAGCAGTTCCAATCCGCCGGCCACGCGGGCGCGAGGAAGATCTTCCGGCCTTCCACCTGCAGGAGCATGGCCTGTAGCGCGCACTGGATCATGCTCCCCTCGTCCTGATCCGGCACCCAGTTGAAGTTCGGCCCCCACGACGCAGGCCAACGATAGCCCTTCGCCGGATGGTGCGCCACGCGCTCGACAAGATGGCGCCGCGCTTCGCTCGCCATGCCGAGATAGGCGGCGTTGACTTCGTCCTGACTCCACCCGAAGTAAAGCTTGTCAAAGCGTGCCGCATAGGCGTTCCGCCCCAAGGCGGCATTCGGCTTTTCAAACGAGCAGAGCCGATAGGGGAACACGCAGTAGAGCTCCGGCGTTTCGCAATTGCTCTTCTTGGCAAAAGCCGCCGCCGGCGCCCAGGCCTTCTCGCCGTTCGCGAGCCGGCGCGTGGGGAGCGCGGGAATGCGCGCGCGGATCTTCGCGAAAAGCGCGCGATCCTCATCCGCCAAAAGCCCCTTCGGGAGCGCCAGGAGCCGTTCCGTCACCGCCGTGAGCCCCGCCACCTCCGGCATCGACGCTGTACACACCCACCAGGTTTCAACGGCCTGGGCGGGCTGCCAGTCGTAGCGGCCATCCGCCCCGACCTTGTAATGTTCGTCGAAGAACCGCACGTACTCGCGGATGGACGGGAGCGCCTCGCGGCGGAACCACGCATCGTCCTGCGTATACGCCCACCGGTCGAGCAGGAAGAGCGAAAGCTCAAGCTGCCCCGACCATTCGTACTTGTGCCACCCCTTCTCCTGCAGTTTGTCCTTGCGCTTTTCCCATGGTTCGTCGCAGCCATACACGTAGATGAAATGGTCGCCCCACGGCTCGATGCACTCCGGGAAATACGCGCCGCCATGCCCGAGGTATTTGCGCGTGCGCCGCAGGTTGAAATCGAGAAGCGGCACGTAGAGGTTGAAGAGCCCCTGCATCAAATCCGCATCGCCCGCCGCGAGCATCGTGTAGTAGGGAAGGCGCGTATTCTGCCACCAGTAGCCGTCGCCCCAACGGCGGTAGTCGGGGTCGCCCTTGTATTCCGCCGTGAAAAGCGTTCCGTTGAATCGAATCGGCCAATTGCCGCGGCCCGCGCACGCCGTCGTGTAGCGCTGCAGTTCCCAGGCCTGTTCCACGAGCGCACACTCGCGCGCCGGCGAGATCGGCCCGTCCCGACGCTCGGCGCGCAGCGCCTCGCCGTCGACGACGAGCAGAATCTCCCCCTCGCGTTTCACCGTCACGGCAACCGTGTGCCGTTCGCGAGCGGAGATCCGCTTGGGATGGACGAGCGCCTGACACCCCATGAGATAGCGGATACGCTCCTGATAGAGGTCAACGAGAAAACCGTCCGCACCGCCCGGCGTGATGTTATCGACAAGGCGCTGGCTCTTCTTCGCCTCGGTGGTGGTAAAGGCCGCTGAAAAGCGAATGAGATTCGTCGTGAAGACGTTCTCGGGAGACGGCACGAGCTCGCCCGCGAAAACGTTTTCGCCCTTCGAATCGCGTCCATACGAAAGCGGCAATTTCGGATTGACGCAGAGCGGCGCCGGCGCGCGCCCGACCGCATTCCTCGAGGGCGAAAGACGGATGTGACTGCGGCTCCAGAATTCCTTCCAGGCGGCGCGATGCCGCGCCCGCTGGGCCGCTTCCTCTTTGAGCGTCCAGCCCTTTTCCGCGATGAGGCGGCGCGTTTGCGCCTCCCACGCGGCCGCCGAGGGGCACGGATGGAAACACGTGACGGCCGTCACGAAGAGCGCCTCATCGAGCGCGCGATCGGCCTTGGTGAGCGCGCCGAACACGCGGTTCGACAGGAGATCGCTCTTTCCCAGGTCGCCCGTCGCCTGCCAGCGCTCGTAGTACGTCATCATCTCGCGCACCGTCTCCTTGCGGTTTTCATGGTACCAGCCGTCTGGCAAAAGCCGATCGGCATTCACCGTGAAACTGCCGTTCGGAACGAAACGCGCGGCCTCGGCGAACTCGTTGTTGAGCGAGAATGCGTCGTTCTTCGGCCCGTGGATCTTAATCGCCTTCGTGCCGCCGGGATAGAGACGCCAGTTGACCGTCTTCGCCGTGACGCCCGGCGCCCCGGTGACGTGGCAGACGGCGAAGTCGACGCCCTGCTGAAGGCGGTAGGCCACGCTCACGGGTTTCCCGCCCGAAATCCACGAGGCCGTCAGCTCGCCCGCCTTGTGGTCAAGCGTTTGGCGGAAACTCCCCGCCGCCACCGCACGGCCCGTGACATAGTCGATCTGCCCCACTTTGAGGTGGCAGGCGGCCTCGTTCCAGGAATCGGACCGCTGGAGACGCGTGTGGAGGGTGCCGTCCGCCGAGACCCACGCCATCGCCCCCACCTCGCCGTTACCGAGCATCATCGCCCCGCGGTCGTTCTCCGCCGGCGAATGAAACACCACAGGCCCGGATGCCAGCACGCCGCCGGCAACTGCGAAACCCATCAACCACATTCTACCGCGCATTGAAATTCCTTTCTAAAAGGATTGAATCGATTCCGAACCAAAATCACATCTTCCCGCCTCGAACCCCGTGTTCAAGGCGCAGGATGATTTTAACAAATCCCCCGTCATCCCGTCAAAGGGAAAAATTCTCTTCAACCGTTCACGGGCGGGGACGCCTCCAGCCGCCTCTTGGACCGTAGCCGCCGCCGCGGGGGCCATAGTAGCCGCCGCGTCTTGGGCCCCAGTCGCCTCTCGCACCGCCAAGGGAGGGCGGGCGGGGGCGGGGACGGGGCGTATCGGGTTTCATGTCGCTCTTGATCTTGAATTTCGCGAGCGGCTCGTAGCCGCGCGCCGCAACGAGCCGATCCCACGCCTTTGGTAGCTCGATGCGCACGGTTGCAAAACCGCCGCCCGGTACGCAGAGCTCCTTGTTCCGCGAGGGGTCGCCCGTCACGATGAAGGCGCTTTTCACCTCTTCCATCGCGGGAACGGTTTCCATCCGCTTGATCCCCGTCCAGAAGAGCCACGGGGGCGTTGCCGTTTCCTGCGCGTTTTCGTTGTCGGCCACGCGCTCCTCATGGTCTGCGATCGAATAGCGTTCCGGATCGAACGCGCTCCCGGGATTGCCCCAGTAGTTGGCGAAGGCACGCTGCCCGAGCGGAATGCGCGATGTTTCGACGAGCGCCTTCTCGAGGGCGTCCTTCGAGGGATAGGCACGCGCGAGATTCGCCGCCACGCTTTCCGTCAAGAAGAACGTGCGATAGACGCGCGGCATGCCGCTCGCCACGGCCATCTGCGACTTTTCGGCGGCGTCCCAGGCGATCATGTCCTTGATCTTTTCGGCCTCCGTGGTCGCCGGCACGAGGTTGTTCCCCCAGTTGATCGACGAGGCGGCCGTGATCGTGGAATCGTCGAGCGCGAAACCCTGCTGCAGATGATACGGCTTCCAGCCCACCTTGACCGCCGCCGCTTCGTCCTCCATCAGGCACCACGGCATGAGATAGCCGAACGTTCCCATGCGGTTTTCCTTCACCTTGTAGCCGCCGAGGTTGATGAGCGCGAGGTTGATGAAGCGGCCGATTGCGGCGTTCTTCGCTTCGGAGATTTCACCCTGGCCGCAATCGAACCCCAGTTGACGCGCGACGGGGCCGTTGAGCCAGCAATAGGGCGTCCAGGCATGCGTGGAAGAGAGCGTGCGGCGGAAGTCGCCCGCCTTCATCGCCTCGACGAACGCGAGAAGAATCGGCAGATGCTCGGGTGCACACCCCGCCATCACGCCGTTCACCGCCACATGCCGCACCGTTACGGCCCGCTGGGCCGTGGGAATCGCGCCGAGCGATTCGTCGGGCGCGCGGTCCGTAAACGCGAGCGCTTCCGCCACGCGCCGCTCGGTGGGCGGAACGACGGGCAGGCCATCCGTCCAGCCCGACGCGCAAAAGACGCGCAGGAATTGATCGAGCGACTCGAAGACCATCGTCTTTTCGACCTCGCCCGCGCCCGTCTCCTCGCCTGCGGCAATCGGCGTCAACAGCGCAGCCTTGACCTGCGGCCAAAGGACCTTGCGCGTCTTCTCGAGAAGCTCCTCCCGCGTCTGCGAGGCGAACGCGCCCGGATACTCGGCCACGCGCAGAACGGGAAGCCCGGCCGCCTTCGCCGTACTTTTCGCCTGCTTCACGAACCCCGGCGCGGCGATCATCACGGAGGGAATGCCGATCGCCTCCGCCGCGAGGCACGAACCCGCCTCCTTCGGCGTGCAAAGCCCGCAACCGCCGTTCCCCGAAATGACGGCATCGACCTTGCACGCCTTCAGCCGCGCCTGAAAGGCATCCTTCTCGCGCCGAATCACGCCCGGGCGCGGGTAGGGCCCGGCAGAACCGATTTCACCGAGCAGATAGACCTTCGCCTTCGGGAATTCTTCGAGGATGAGGCGCTTCAATTCCGGATGCGTGACACTCGCCATGAAGCTGCCGCCCACAAGCGCAACCGTCTTGCCGTCAAGCGTCTTCAGGCGCTCCCCCATCTTGATCGGCTCCACCGCCGTCTCCGGTACCGGCGCCCAAACGGAGAAGGCCCCCGCCGCCTCGGCGGAACACGCACCATCCGCACACGCCGGCA
>JAZLJP010000173.1:0-2908 GCA_045617985.1 Kiritimatiellia bacterium | reverse complement strand
TGGCCGTTTTCGCACGCTGATACCGCAGAATCCATCAAGAGAGGCAATTGCAAAACCTCGCTCTTGCGGGCCGCCCGGTGGTCGGCCCCTACCGTCAATCGGTGGGGCGATCACCGAGCGCCCCGTTTCCAACGGGAAGGTTTTGCAATTGCCTCTTTGTTCGCGTTGCCGATAAACTCAGTTGTTGACCGGTTCGAAATATTCCTTGCCAACGCCGCAGACGGGACAATGCCAGTCAGCCGGCAAGTCTTCGAACGCCACGTTATCATGTTCGGCGGGATCATACACCCAGCCGCAGATCTTGCACACGTATTTCACCTTGTTCATCTTACACCTCCTGTTCGTTTGGTTTGTCATTCGCCTTTCGGACGACGATAGCCGCACTTCGGACAGCCCCCATCCTTCAGCGCAATACCGCACCACGGGCACCGATCCACCGTCATGCGGGACGGGAACTCGGCCGTCGCCGTGTTGTCTCCGCTCGTAAATGTGATCTTCACGATGTTGAGCTTGTCTTTCAAGAGCTCATACACCATCTTGATGAACCCCTCGACGGTCATGGTCTCCTTCGTGACCACGAGCCGGCACTCGGGATACGCGGTGCAGAGATCCGTCTTGAACGCAGGCCCCTTCATCGTGTTCGTGGGCGCGCCATCGCGGATGCCCTGCTTTGAATAGACGCAGAGAACCGCGTCAAGAAGCGGGTCGTCTTCACGCAAGATAAGCGCGTGGTCGAAGTTCTTGAGAATGTCCCAGGCGGTCTTCTTGATCTCGTTGCACGGAAAGACCATGTTGACCCCGGGATTGACCGTGTCCTCGACCTCCAGCGTCAGTCCGCCGGTATGGCCGTGCAGATACTGCGCCTCGCCCTTGAACCCGTAGAAACGGTGGGCGTACTGGATATTGAGATGCGAGACCGAGCGGATCGTCTTACAGCAGCATGTGGTGTTCTTGTTCATCGTGCACCTCTTGTTTCTTTCGTTTCGTCTTGAGGATTCCAGGTCGGTCCAGCCACACGGCCAAATCCGCCTTTTCTCCCGACGGCGCATAGTATGCACTTTTTTCTTTCCGTTGTATGTTGGAATAACAACGGAAAGAAAAAATTGTCGCATGTTTGGTGATGGCGGAACTGGGACAACGGGCGTCTTGCCCGTTGGGAACCCACGTCTCAACAGGCGGGACGCCCGTTGGGCCAGTTGTTTGCAACATGTCATCCCCAACATTGCGACAATTCCAACTTTTTCAATTTCATTCCTTGAACGGAGGAAAACTTATGGCGAAAGACGGGATCAAGGCCTGACAGGATTCATCGTATCTACAGTTCCCGCCAAGACTTCAACTCGAAACCGCTCCGCGACTGACTTTCCTCACCTCCGTAAATGACCGTCCGCGAAACGTCCGCCCCAAACTGATCGGACAGCCGATCCATCGTATTCGTCCAATCCGAACTGAACGTCGCCCCACTTTTGACTTCGTAAAGTCCCACCTTCCCGGCATGGTCAATGACGAGATCGATCTCGTTTCGATTCGAATCACGGTAGTAGTTGATGTTCCAATGCCCCGCGACATTGGCACGCCGTTTCAAAAATTCATCTACAACCATCGTCTCAAAGAAGGCACCACGAAGCGGATGCGCCATCAGCTGTCCGGGTTCGGAGATGCCAACCAGGTTGCAGGCGAGCCCCACGTCATTGAAATAGAGTTTCGGAGCCTTCACGAGACGCTTGTTGAGATTCGCATGCCAGGGTTCGAGCAAGGTCACCACATAACTCGCTTCAAGCAGCGAGAGCCAATCCGTGGCCACCTTGGGAGAAATCCCCGCATCTGCGGCAAGAGACGAGACATTCAACACCTGCCCCGTTCGCCCAGCCGCCAGTCGGAGAAAGATCGAGAACGTACGCAGGTTCCGGAGATTCTCAAGTTCCCGCACGTCGCGCTCAAGATAAGTGGAAACATAAAACGAAAGTTCGTCCGCCGGATTGACGGACTTCACATGCAGCTTCGGATAGAACCCGCGCCACATCACCTCGTCCACCGTCCTTTTCTTCAGCTTCAAACCCAACTCGGACATCGAAAACGGCAACAGCGTGCAAATCGCGGTCCGCCCCGCCAAGCTCTGCGAAACGGCCTTCATCATGGAGAAGTTCTGCGATCCGGTCAAAACAAAACGTCCACACCGCGAATCCTGATCAACAGACACCTGAATCTGAGACAGGAGTTGCGGCACGCGCTGAATTTCATCGATGATGACCGAGGATTTTTCAAACTGCCGCAAAAACGCAATGGGATCCGTCGCAGCGAATTCACGGTCAGGCAACGATTCAAGATTGACATACGCATGGCGCGGAAATTCCATCCGCGTCAATGTTGTCTTGCCGCTTTGCCGCGGCCCGACCACCGCCACGACAGGGTAGTTCCGTGCAAATTCAGCCAGCTTAACTCTTATATCTCTCAAAATCATGCCGTAATTATATCACATTCAGCCCCAAGATGGCTATGCAAATTTTACTTACTAAGTCAAATTTGCATGGTGCGCAAGCCCTTCAACATCCACAAATCAAAACACCACGACAGATCTGGGCGGTACGAATTCAGGAATCAGATTCTTCGTTCTCATAGCCATTCTCCTTATAGTATCTGCGTGTCCTTGTCCCTGAACGATGAAATCACACGTATATCATACTACGCGCCGCGTAATACGGCAAGAGTTTTTCATTGCGCCGGACGGGCGTCGTAACGCTTGACGCCCGTGCGGATCGCCTCGTATACGGCCCGCTCTTCCGCGAGCCGCTTCTGATAGCGCGCCTCGCGCGCACGGTCCACCTCGCACGGCACAAAGCCGTCCATGTCGGCGCGCGGCGTCGTTTTGAGCCGCTCCTTTCCCGTCTGCAGAATCGCCAGCGCCTCC
>JAZLJP010000172.1:0-4201 GCA_045617985.1 Kiritimatiellia bacterium | reverse complement strand
GGGAACGGTAAACGAGTCGCCCTCTGGCACGACGATCACGCCGGTAAAGTCCGACGCGATGCGCGCGGAGAGTCCTTCGGTCGCGTACAACATGCCGTTGCCCGAGACGGACCATGTCGCGCCTTCGAGAACGGTCAGCTTCAGGGTGTTGGGGAAGGTCGTATCCCAGTCAACCGTCGAATAGGTTACCTTGATCGTGCCGGTGAAGTCAACCGGCGGCGTCAGGCCGAGAAAATGGCTTTCCGTCGTATTCCCGCCGGTATAGTCGATCGTCGCCACGGCCGCTCCGGTCGGCACGCCGCCGTCCCAGTTCGCCTCGGCGGACCAGTCCGCGTTCAAGTCAAATGAAGTGCCCTGCCAGGTCGCATCGGCGAAGGCCGCACAGACCATCGCACCGAACGACGCACAAAGCGCCAAACGAACGAATCCAGACTTCCCCGCACCCGACCTTTCTCGACGAACCGTGTTTGCCATCTTGATGAATCCTTTCTTGAGGTTTCAACCGCTGAATCTGATACGACAGTGGTCATTATACCACAATGCTCAAGCCAAGTGTGATACTTTTGCGCAAGAAATATCACCTCGGGACGCGGGCGCATAAACCGCCTCCGGCGGCGGACGGGGAACCATCCACCGCAGACTACTTCCAAAGCGCGAACTTCTGCCAGTCGACGGGGAAACCCATTGCCGAGAGCGGCACTTCGGGATAATCCGCGAAGAGGTCTTTCACGCGTGAAGTCCATCTGGACTGCGGACGAATCGAGCGCAACATCCATGCGCAAAGCGACAAGACGGTAAAAAGAGTCGTGTGCAAAACGCCGGACTGAACAGACAAACAGGCGTAAAGATCGGCAAGATCGACATTGTTCCCGAAACTGTAGGAAATCGGAGAATTGATTTTCCGATTCCAGAGACGCCCCTGATGTGCACAAATATTGCGGGCGTTGCGGAGCAAATTCAACCAACCGCGAAATGCACTGGGCCAAATGCCAAAGTCATTGGCCACCTTTTGCTGGACGGCATTGGGCAAACCGCGGTAATAAACCATGACGTCACCGAAGGACAAATTCTCCATCAGCATCCAAACAGGGACTTTCGTCTGGCCGTGCAGCGCCACATGATGAACGACGGCTGGATTATTCGCACGTTCGGCCTGTCGAACCGCCTTGTCAACAGCATCGACAAAGCGCACAAACGACTGGCCGCTCAATCCCGGCATGTCCGTCTGCTTGCAATAGGCAAAAGGGTCACCATTGCAATACGCAGTATGATACTCCATCGTCTTCGCTCGAACGGCCACCTCAATCCGAGCAAGCGCATCGGCCGCAACCAATCTCAGACGACGGTCGAACGAATAAAGCCGCCAAACACTTGCCAATGTCGTGCCACCCTCATAATCTTCTGAACCGGCCTTGCGAAACGGATAAAGATATCCTGTCAGACGATAATAACCGACAACACGCAGAATCTGCCGCAATTCATTTTCATCGTCAACGACAAGACCTCTCGCAATAAGTTTCGCAACGAGAGCGTTCTCGTCTTCATACACCTTCGTGTAGTTTGTAGGCAGGGGTAAGGAAGATAATTGCGACATTCTTTCGATTGAATAAGAATCCCCACCGATAGAATGATCTGCCTCGCAGCAGATTCACCCGGTGGGGCACGTGGTCTTATTATAGCAAAACTACTCCGCTAAAAACAAGGGTCTACTTTCGGCCGGGTGCGATTGTAAACTGTTGACCTCCTGAGCGGAAAACCTCGCATCCGTCCGCCGCTACGGTCCGGGGGAGCTGCCGCTCGGTCTCGTCGTTCGGGTTTGCGCTTCTCACCGAAGACAACGAACTTCGTTCAGCCTGCCCTGCCTCGACAAAGCCACTGGCTGCGTACAACGCCCCTCCTACGCTTGCAAACCCTCTCTCCTCACTCGCGGCACTCCCCCGTCCCTTCGCTCGAACCGCACTGTCCCAACCATGCGAAAACATTGAAAAAGTCCCACACGCGCGGCAGAATTTATGGTATAATATGTGCCCATACCGTATAGGCATTATCATGAAGACAGCTGACATCGAAAAACGCATCCGCGAAATCGCAGCGGAAATGTCGTCCATCACCGAGTTCGCGGAAGGCTCGATCACGAGCAGCCAGAACTACTACACGCTCAAGGACGGGACGAGGAGGAAGGCCGCGAGGCACTTCAAGTTCACCAGCCGGGGAGCGAGAGGGAAGCAGAAGTGCGCGAACGTCCCGCAGGACGCCGTCGCCCGGGTGAGGAAGCTCGTCGAGAACGGGCGCAGGTACCGCAGGCTCGAGGCCGAATACTCCCGCCTCGTGACGGACGCGAGCATGTCCTCCGCTCTAAAAAAAAGCTCCGAAGGCTGATCCTTCCGCGTCCCCGCCTCGTCAGCGTCGCCGCGCTCGTCGAGGGGCTCGAGCGCATGAACGCGAAAGAGCGCCGGGCCGAGTTTCCGCAGTTCGACAGGAAGCTCAGGAAGGCCGCGTCCGAGGACATGGCCGCCTACGTCGGGGAAGTCATGTCCTCCGTCGCATTCAGGGGCGGGCGGGGCGGAGTGCACAGCATCCGCGAGAAGGACGTCCTCTCCTGCGAGGGGTGGACGACCGTCCGCTTCCCCTACCGCAGGGCGAAGGACGGGAAACTGGACGTGTTCGCCGCGTTCGGGGTGAGGCGCAACATGACGCCGGGCGCGTCCGAGACCGTCTCGCGGCTCGGCGTCGGGCTCGGGTCGTTCGGGGAAACCCGCGAAGTCCTCGCCCTGCTCGCGTGCGGACGGGTCTCGGAATCGAAAATCCGGAGCGAGACGCTTGCCGTCGGCGAGGACGCGCTCGCGGAGCAGCGCAACCCCGGGAAGGACGTGCGCGACTACACTGACGCGCAGCTGCGCACTCCGGAGGACGCCAGACGCGTCCCGCGCACGCTCGCCATGATGGCCGACGGGACGAACCCGCCCTGCACGAAGGCGGACACGCAAGGCGTCCGCGGCAAGAACGGAGGCGACGCGAAATCCCGCCAGCTGCGAGTCGTCAGCGCCTGCGAGTACGCGAACGTCACCGCCAAGGGGGCCCCCATCCCCATCAGGGGGTCGTTCTCGTACGCGGTCACCGACAAGGGCATCGGCGAACTCACGAGCCTCCTGCACGAACACGCCGTCTCGCGAGGATCCGGAACCGTCCCGAGAGTCCAGTGCGTCGCCGACGGAGAAGGGGCGCTCGAGAAGGCCATGCGCGACGCCCTGCCCTTCGCGGTGTTCACCAACGACATCATGCACGCGCTTCAGTACCTCAGCCTCTGCTGCGAGAACCTCGGCATCCCCGACTGGAAAAGGGAGTACGCGACTTCCAGGCGCATCATGTTCCGCCACGGCGGAGGCTCGGTCGCGGACCGGATCAAACGACTCTACGGCAGCGAGCTCGAAGCATCCGAAACGGCACGGGGCGCGATCGACTACATCGACAGGCGCAGGGACAGCATGCGCTACGGCTGGCTGCGGACGAACGGATACTACATCTCGTCCGCGCACGCGGAGGCCGCCGCGCGAATCCTCGTCGCCAGACGGTGCAAGCAGGCCGGAATGCACTGGCGGCACCACAACGCCGCGTGCGTCTGCGCACTCATCGCGAAAATCCGCTCGGCAGCATGACGATGAACGGTCATTTCTTCAACGAATTAAAATCGCACCCCTTTCGGCCTTTTGACGCGGGGCGCGGGTGTGCGAAACCGCCTCCGGCGCAAGCTCCTTGTCGGCAAACGGCGCGACGATGTACGATTTTGGGCAACCGAGGGACAGTGCGCGGTCAAGGCTCGGTGCGGCAGGACGCCACAAGCAGCTGCGCCATGTAGAGCGGCAAACGGATTATGTCGCCCGAAAAATCGGCGTTGCCGGGATGCAAGACGATTCGCTCAGCGCAATATCCGGGGAACTTGGCCTTGTACCGATCGAGCGAGACCGTCGTGTAATCCCTGCTGCTCTTGACTTCCACGGGGATGACATTGTGGCGAGCGGTCAGCCGCGACTTGGAAAGCAGGAACTCGATCTCAATGCGATTGCTTCCATCTTCGCGGTCGTTGGTCTTGTGGAAGTAGAGATCCCGTCCGCCAGCCTTGAACATCTGCGCAACGACATTTTCCATCAGCATGCCCTTGTTGATCTCCAGTTTCCCCGTCAAGACCTTCCACAAGGCATCC
>JAZLJP010000171.1:0-9709 GCA_045617985.1 Kiritimatiellia bacterium | reverse complement strand
AATCGGGCAACTCGATATATCCGTGTCGCAAGTCGCCCCCCACGCGGGGGCGTGAATTGAAACTATCGCGTTCAAGTTCCTTGCGGAGCTTTTTCTGTCGCCCCCCACGCGGGGGCGTGAATTGAAACGCGATGCACCAGGTCCTGGGCACGGCGTTCGCCGCGTCGCCCCCCACGCGGGGGCGTGAATTGAAACACCTCACGCGCAGAAAATGTTGGTCTTACGCGACGTCGCCCCCCACGCGGGGGCGTGAATTGAAACAAAATTGAAAATGATGGAAATCCCGCCATTCTGGTGTCGCCCCCCACGCGGGGGCGTGAATTGAAACAGCCGTCGTCATGTCTGTCCCGATTTCCGCATGGGTCGCCCCCCACGCGGGGGCGTGAATTGAAACCTGTCGGAGGCGCTCACGCAGTACTCCGTCGGGTCGCCCCCCACGCGGGGGCGTGAATTGAAACGCCGTGCGCGGGACGATTTCAAGGTCCTTGAAGGTCGCCCCCCACGCGGGGGCGTGAATTGAAACGCTTGGATAAATCCAAACGGCGGCCCGCTTGTGTCGCCCCCCACGCGGGGGCGTGAATTGAAACAAGGCGCGCTTGGTGCTCAATGGCTTGTCGATCGTCGCCCCCCACGCGGGGGCGTGAATTGAAACAATTTTTTCCAACTGCAATTTATCGGCGTGTCGAGTCGCCCCCCACGCGGGGGCGTGAATTGAAACTTCGTTCTCCCCCGCTCCCGCGCTCTCGCTTTGCCGCCCCCCCCGCGGGGGCGTGAATTGACACGCGACGAGAATCTGCAGGAGCCGATTGATATCAAGTCGCCCCCCACGCGGGGGCGTGAATTGAAACGCGTTTACCGCGCTTGCGGAGAGTGGATATCACGTCGCCCCCCACGCGGGGGCGTGAATTGAAACGGGGGTTTGGAACGATAGATCGAATATCATTAAAAAGTCTCCAAAGGGGTAATGACAAACTGTGGGGGGAGGCTGTTTTTTTTAAAACTGTTACTTGACGATTCCTTTTGAATTTGTCATAATGACGGCATGAGAGATTCAATCCTTCACTCTCCTTTGATGGAAACGACCTTGTTTTGGGCTGGCTGTACGGCGTATACGCCGGGGGGCTGGGCGCGTAACGTCATCTACCTCGACGCACGGCTCAACCACAACCAGATCTATGCCGAAGACGTGGATTTCGACGAGGTGTTCACCTTCATCGCCGAGCGGTGTGTGAACGCCAAAGGTCGCGGACGGCGTAAGCAGGGAAGGAAAAACGCGCAATGACGAGACTCTCCAAGAAACTGGCAATTGTCCTTTGGTGCGGCCTTGCCGCCTTTTCCGCGTATGCACTCGAGTACGGTCTCATGCGGATTCCCGATTCGTTCGCGCCGCGCCGGGAGGCGGTCGTCGACGGCGAGGGATACGAGAATGCCGTTTCCTTTCCGCTGCCGGGCGGCGGCTCGTTGATGCTGCAGAATGAAACAGGCGGTGGCGTCATGTCTTCGCCGATTCCCGTGCAGGCGGTCAAGGCGGTTGAAGGTTTTCTCGGGGTGTTTCAAAAGGACAAGGTGATTACCGCCGAAGTTTCCGGGACGACCTGGTTCGCGTGTGCGCTGGAGGAGGCGGAATTTGCCGGACGGCGCTGTTCGTTCTTCTATGGCCCGATTGTCGTCAAGGGCTACTGTTTTGTACTCTATCTGCGTACGCCGGCGAACCGCGGGCTTGACGCGACCGTGCGGGCGATGCTGCGCCAGATCACCTTGCTGCCGCCCGATGACGGCAATGCGGAGCCGACCATCCCGCTCGTCAAGATGGACCTTGCGAAGGTGCCGCCGGTCGACGACATGCCGAATTGGGAGGATCTGGCGAAAGCCTACAAACGAGCTGTCAAAAATACGGCCGTGCCTACCGTCGATCTGCCGCCGTTGCCGCCTGTTGCAGCCGCGCCGAAGGCGCCGACGGTGAAGCCGCTTGTCTCGGACGACTTCATGAACGCGGCAATGCGCAAGGCGGCGATTGCGCACGTGCGCGAATCGCTGCGCGAGCTCGTGGGGCCGATGTCGGACGAGGCGAACGCCGCGTTCGAGAAGCGCTGGAACGCCGTCGCGGACTATCCCGCGCCGGAGATTCTCGCCTGGCTCAAGAAGGCTTCGCCGATCATCTCGGAGGAGATGCGGCTCAAGGCGGCGATCGATGCGGGCGTTGTCGCTTGCGACGACGCGCTCCGCGAGGCCGCCTGCGCACAGGCCTTCGGCGACGCCGTTTCCGAGCGCGAGCAGATGCGCGCGTATGCGGAGAACCTGACGGCGATGAAAACCGCCCAGGCGCGGATGAATGCGTTGCAGAATCAGCTGGACGCGTTCGGCGAGATGCCCGATCCGAAGAAGCTCGCGGCGCGCGATGACGCGGTACGGAAGTCGGCGCGGGCGACCGTACGCGACTTTTGGGGGGCGCGTACGGGTGGTGCGCCCGACGCCCCTGCCGAAACCGCATCCGCGGGCGTGAAGGGAACCGCTGGACCGCGACCCTTCAATGAGAAGACGGCGTCGAACGCCAACGGTTATTGGGAATTGATCGAGACGAAGTTCGAGAAAGGGGAGGATGCTCGCAAGAAGGATCCCCAGTGGGGGTCGCTCAGCGTCGATCTCTATTCGGGTTCGGAACTTCATTTTACGCACGCCCTGTCGTTCGACGGTGGCGACAAACACGAGAAGGGCTCGTTCGAGGCGACGTGTTCAGCGGCACCGCCGCGGGTGATCTCGGGGGGCGAAACACTGAAATTCTGCCTCTCGATAAAGACGAAGGCGTCGAGTTACCTCTACTGGTCCGATGGTGTGGAGGTGTTCACGGACATTCCCGGCATGAAAGTCGGGGGCGTGACGCGCAGCCGCGTTCGCGCCGTGGGGGAGAATGATCCGAAGGCCAAGAGATTGGACGTTTCCGCTTCGACGCGCACGAAAGGTCCTCGCGAACTCTCCGACGTTTTCAACCTGAAGATGCGCAAGGGACGCGCGAAGGAGAAAATCTGCATCTATTTCCGTGGATGCGGAAGCCAGACCTGCTGGATCTACGAATGGCGCACGGGAACCCCGCCCGCCGAGACTGCTCAATCAACCGCTCAACGCTCTGGCGGAGAGGTCGCCTTCGCTCTTGGCGACTTCCCGTTGGCGGACGACGCGCCCGACACGCCTGAGGCAAAAGAGGAGCGCATCGCATTCTACAAGCAGAATATCGCCTTCATCGAAGGGACGATCTCGCGGCTCCAGAAGGAGCCCGCCGGCGAGAAGGATCCCTTGCGCCGCGCGGCGCTCGAGTGGCAGCTCGTCTGCGAGCGGAGCAACATCGTCTACGAGCAGGATCGCATCCGCGCCGAGGAGACGGGCACGTTCACCGCATCCCGTACGCCGTTCGACGAGATGTGCCAGATCCAGCAGCGCGAGAACACGCTGCGGCAGATTCAGGAGGCCGAGCGGTTGAACCGCGCACGGCATCGGGTCGAGTTCCTGATGAGCAAGATGCCGGCCGCCGAATGGGACGCGACCGACCGCATCATGGACAAGATCAATGCGGAGGATCCGCTCGACGCCGAACGGTGGATCCTGCTCGGTGACGCGCTCGAGAAGAAGTACACGGGGCGGCTCGAATATGCGCAGGGAATGGCCGAGTCGGACGTCGCCGACAGGGAGGAGCGGTTGCGGCAGGCCACGACGCTGAAGACCGGCTGCGACATCGTGCTGGCCATGGGCGGCGTGGGCGGTGCGCCGCGTGCTCTCTCGTTTGCCTACCAGCTCGGGACGGGCTTTGTCGAGGACGGCGTGAAAGGCGCTGCGAAGAATGCCGTCTGCTTCTATTCGGATGCCGTGGACATCGCCTTGAGTGCCTACAACGGCTATCAGGGGAACGGTTGGAAAGGCGCGCTGAAGGAGGCCGCCTGGTCAACCTTCATGAACAAGGGCGTGCCGTTCCTCATGGGCAAGGTCCAGGACAAACTCAATACCGACGTGCGCGATCTCTTCGGCGGCAAGGGCAAGGTCTCCACCTCCGTCCGGGTGAAGGCGGGTGTTGCGGACGACGCGAAAGCGTACGAGGCGGAGGTCCAGAAGGCGAAGGGCGAGATCGGCGAGTTCATTCGGGCGCAGAACGCCTTCAACCAGGCCGATCTCTCGAATATGACGGATAAGCAACTCACGAAGATCAAGAGCGACCTCACGAAGGCGACGGCGCGCGTGAACGCGAACCCCACGGCGAAGGCCTGCCTCAAGTACGACGTCGCCTACAAGAAGGTGGGCGCGGCGTTCGACGGCACCCTCGGCAAGATCCACGAGACGGTGAAGACGAAGTTCTACGCCGACATGAAAGCGAAGGGCTTCAACGATCAGGAGATCATGCAGTTCCGCAACGCCTCGAGCAAGGGCACGGTGGGCATGGACGCGGACTGGGGGTTGAAGGAAACGCCCGGCATGGTGATCACGAAGAACGGCAAGCGCGTCTCGCTTCACGAATGGCGGCGTGAGGCGACGGAAAGCTGGAACCGGATCTACAAGCAGAGTACGGGCTTCGACGCGCAGAAGTCGTGGGAGAACATCACCACGCACCAGCACGCGGAGGCCTACCGCAACATGGAGATCCTGAAGTATTCGAAGGACGCGAACAACATGGACGAGATCCTCTCGAAGATGAACGCATCCGACGCGCAGCAGGCGTTTGACGTCACGCGCTTCAAGGCGGACGAGATGCTCGGCGGCAAGGACTTCCCGCGGCTCGTCTACGTGCGCGAGGCGGTGCGCGGCACGGCGAAGGACATGAAGACGAAGCTTCTCCCTGCGCTCGACGTGAAGATCAAGGCGCTTCGGGAGGCGCAGGCGGCGCTCGCGAAGAAGGGGCAGGCGCTCACCAAGGGCGACGCGCACAATCTCGCGCGGCTAGAGGCGGCGAAGGGCCATTACGAGACGGTGATGAAGGCCTTCGATAACATCGGAACGGGCAAGATGCCGCCCGAGGGCTGGGATGACGCGATTCGCACGGTGACCGGCGGGCGAGGCGTTTCGGATGAGATCAACGACATGACCGACCTCTTCCGCTCGCTCGTTTTCTAAAGCGTTTTTCGGTTGACTATCTTCTGCCGAAGGGCTATACTTCTTGCCTGAAAAAAACAGCGCGCGAGCGAAAGGAAGAGAAAATGAAGAAAGGTTTTGCGATTTTTGTTCTGGGGTGCCTGGCGGCGCTCTTTGCCGGGGCCGAACCCGCGGCGGCCATGACGTATGAGAATATCGATTGGTCGATCGGCTATGGTTTCCATCTGACGGATGCGAAGAAGAATCTGCCGCGCGTTCTCCTGGTGGGCGATTCGATCTGCAACGGCTATTGGGGAGGCGTGGCGCGGCGCCTGGAGGGGAAGGTCAACGTGAGCTATTGGGTGAGCAGCTACTGCTGCACCACGCCGGCCTATTCGAAGCTGCTCGACTTCTATTTGAGCGTCACGAAGTACGACGTGATCCATCTCAACAACGGCCTCCATTCGTTCTCGGCCGATCCGGCCGTGTGGAAGGCGTCGCTCCGGCGTACGCTCGAGCTCATCCGCGCGAAGCAGCCGCAGGCGAAGATCGTGTGGTGCACCTCGACGCCGCTCAAGGATCCCGCGAAGACGGCCTTTGTGAGAAAGCTCAATGCGGCGGCAGCGGATGTGGTGAAGGATCCCGCGCTCGGCGTCGTGGACGTGGACGATCTGTTCTCGCTCCTTGACCCGTTCGACCGCAACGCGAACTGGAGCGACGTCTACCACCACAAGCCGGCGGTGCGCGAGAAGGAGTCCGCACAGGTGGCGGCGAGCGTGTTGAAGGCGTTGAAGCGTTAAGGAGGCGAAATGAAGCGGAAGACGTTTGCCGTTCTTCTTTTGGCGGCGGGGCTCGTGGGGAGCGTTTGGGGGGAACGCGTTGACGTGCTCCCGCAGTGTTTCGATGCGGGCGGCTGGGGGCTCGACGTCCAGTTCATGGACGTCATGGGCTCGCCCTATCTGATTGCGCACGGCCGCGGCATTCGCGTGGCCGATGCGAAAACGCGCGCGGAGATTCCAAGCGCAGGCGTTTGGCGCGTGTGGGTGCGCGCGCGCAAGTGGGTGGACGGTGCGGGCGCCTTCAAGGTGAGCGTGAACGGGAAGCCCCTTGCGAAGACCTTCGGCGTAGGGCAAAGCGAATGGGCCTGGGAAGACGGCGGCGAAGTGACGCTCGCGAAGGGCGCCGCCCGGCTCCGCCTCATCGACCAGGACGGCTTTGACGGCCGGTGCGCGGGCATCGTTTTCGTGAACGACGGATCGCGCCCCGCCGGGGCTCTTTCGCCCGCGCGGCAGCCGGTTGCGGAAGTCGTCACGGCGGATTTCGTGGTGGTGGGCGGCGGCCTGCCGGGAACGTGCGCGGCCGTGGCGGCGGCGCGGCGCGGCCTCAAGGTGGCGCTCGTCCAGGATCGCCCGATGCTCGGCGGCAACGGGTCCGCCGAAATCCGCGTGTGGAGCGGCGGCGAAGCGCGCTATCCGCTCGTGCGGGAACTGCGCGGCTGGTTCATGAACCGCGATGCGAATCATGTCCTTTCCGACGCCCACCGCATGCGCATCGTGGAAGACGAGCCGAACATCGACCTTTGGCTTTGTACGCGCGCCTTCGGGGCGGAAAAGGACGGTACGTCGATTCGGAGCGTGAAGGCGCTCGACTGGAAGGCGAACCGCGTGATCGAATTCCGCGCGCCGCTCTTCTGCGACGCGACGGGCGACGGTTGGCTCGGCGTGTGGGCCGGGGCTGAATGGCGCATGGGCCGCGAGGCGCGGAGCGAGGCGAACGAGAAGTCCGCCCCCGTGAAGGCGGATGGCGATACGCTGGGCGCGTCGCTCATGTGGACGAGTGCGCGCGCGAACACGGATGTTCCGTTTTCCGCGCCGTGGGCCGAGAAGTGGGCGTGCGGCATCAAGGCCGTGAACGGCGAATGGAACTGGGAATACGGCATCCATCAGGACATGATCAACGACGGCGAATGGATTCGCGACCGCCTCCTGCTCGCGACCTACGGTGCGTTTTCGCTCGCGAAGCGCACCCCCGCGCACAGCCGCGCCGTCTTGGACTTCCTGCCGTTCCTCCTGGGCAAGCGCGAGTCGCGCCGTTTGATGGGCGACTGGGTGCTCAATGAAAACGACATCGTCTCGCGCACGAAGTTCGAGGACGCGATCGCCTCGACCTCCTGGGGCATCGACCTCCATTACGACAACGCGAAGAAGGGCGTGGACTTCCTCACCACCTGCACGGGCCCGCACTACGGCCGTAACTGGATTCCCTATCGCAGCATTTATTCGCGCAACGTCGAGAACCTCTTCATGGCGGGCCGCTGCTTCAGCTGCACACACGTGGGCCTAGGCTCGCCGCGCGTGATCAATACGCTCGCGCAGCTGGGCGTGGCGGCCGGCGAAGCGGCCGTTCTCTGCCGCGAGAAGGGGTGCAAGCCGCGCGGCATCTGGAAGGGCGGGCACGTGCGCGAACTCCAGCGGCGGCTCGGCGGCGACTTCCCGGGCAACCCCGATCCCGCGCATGCCGCCTGGCGGATCGTCGACGACGAGACGGAGGGCGTGACGTTCGCGGGGAAATGGAACATCTGGCGCAACAGCAACGGCGAACAGGTGGGCGACTGGGCGCATCGCTTCGTGCCGGGGAAGTCGGGAGATGCCGTCTATCCGCTGCCTGTCGAGAAGGCGGGGCGCTATCGGCTCATGATGCGCGTTCCCTACGAATGGAACATGCCGGCAAAGTCCGAAACTGCGTTCCAGGTCGTTTCGGGCGCCGTGGAGAAGTCGTTCGTCTGCAACCAAATGCTGAAGTGCGGCCAATGGCGCTCGATCGGCACCTTCGAGCTCATCCCCGGCGCGACGCTCCGCCTCGTTGCAGAGAAGAGTTTCGGCTGGGTCATTGCCGACGGCTTTGCCATTGCCCCCGTAGAAAAGTGAGCGTTCGGGTCCTTGGTGCCTGATACCAAGAACCGATACCAAGAACCTTGTGGAATTTCGGCCCTTGTTCGTCCATTTTATGCTATAATATCCACCTATGAAAAAAGAAGCCCTGAAGAGAGTTCGAATCACCGATACCACGCTGCGCGATGCCCATCAGTCCCTGTGGGCCACGCGCATGCGTACGGACGACATTCTCAAGATCGCCGAGGCGATCGACAACGCCGGCTACTATTCCCTTGAATGCTGGGGCGGCGCCACGTTCGACGTGTGCATGCGCTTCCTGCGCGAGAATCCGTGGGAACGGCTGCGCCAGATCAAGGCGGTTTGCAAGAAGACGCCGCTGCAGATGCTGCTGCGGGGCCAGAACATCCTCGGCTACAAGCATTACCCCGATGACATCGTGGATCGTTTCGTGGCGCTCGCGTGCGAAAACGGCATGGACATCTTCCGTGTTTTCGATGCGCTCAACGACCCGCGCAACCTTGAAAAGGCCATCGCGAGCGTGAAGAAGTACGGTGGCCACGCGCAGGGCACGATTTCCTATACCACGTCTCCCGTCCACACGGTGGAAACCTACGTGCAGCTCGCGAAAGAGCAGGAGGCGATGGGCATCGATTCGCTTGCGATCAAGGATATGGCGGGCATTCTCACCCCGGGCGCGGCGCGCGAGCTCGTGGGCGCCTTGGTGAAGGCGTGCCCCGCGCTTCCGATCCAGATTCATTCCCACATGACGAGCGGCATGGCTGCGGCGATGTACATGGCGGCCGTCGAAGCGGGCGCCGGGTGCGTGGATACCGCGATTTCCACGATGAGTTCGTTCTCGAGTCAGCCGCCGTGCGAGTCGATCGTTTCGATCCTCGAATCGGAGGGCTTCGGAACGGGGCTTGACCTGGCGCGCCTCACCGAGATCAATGCCTATTTCAAGGAGCTCAAAGCGACGCGCCAGCCGGCGAGCTCCCGTAAGGTGGAGCCCGTGGACGCGGGCGTGTTGGTGCACGCGATTCCGGGCGGCATGATTTCGAACCTCCGCAGCCAGCTCGCCCAGCAGGGCGCGCTCGACCGTTTGGGCGAGGTGCTGGAAGAACTTCCGAAGACGCGTGCGGATATGGGCTACCCGCCGCTCGTCACGCCCACCTCGCAGATCGTGGGCGTGCAGAGCGTGCTGAACGTCCTTTCGGGCAAGCGCTATTCGATGGTGACGGACGAAACGAAGCACTACGCGGCCGGCTACTATGGCCGTACGCCCGCGCCGATCGAGAAGAAACTGCAGAAGAAGCTGATGGGCGATTTGAAGCCGATCACCTGCCGCCCGGCGGATCTTCTCCAGCCCGGCCTCGCGGCGGCGGCGGCGGCGATTCCGGCGAAGTTCATTCAGGCGGAAGAGGACATCCTGAGCTACTGCCTCTTCCCGGAAGTGGCGCTTGGCTACTTCGCGTGGCGTGCACAGCCGGACGGGGCGAAGGATCCGATTCCGGCCGATGTCGAAATGCAGAAGGCGGCGGAAGCCGCCTCTCCGGCCGCGCCTGCGCTTTCGGGCGAGGAAGCGAAGTTCATTCAGATCGGCAAGGCCTTTGCGGCGTTGATGGCGTCCTGCGGCGGCACGTTCGACGCGGCCGCTCTCGCCTCGATCCCCGAAAGTCTGAACGACGCCCCCCCCCCCCCCCCCCCCACCCCCCACACCACACACCAACCCCCCCCGCACCCCCCCCCCCCCCCCCCCACCCCCG
>JAZLJP010000170.1:0-19644 GCA_045617985.1 Kiritimatiellia bacterium | reverse complement strand
CCGGGAAGGCCCCGCCCGGGCGGAGGCGCCGCGGGGCGGGGGGGCGGCGCAGGCGCTCGCGCTTCTGCCGCCCGAGCGCCTTGCCGCCGTACGGAGCCAGTGGATTGCGACTTTGCCGCCGGCGGCGCTGAAGCAGGTTCTCGTGGCGCTTGTCCATGTGAAGAACGCGGCCGCGCCGGCGTTCCTCGCCGAGGCGCTCGCCTACGCGACGGATCCCGCGGTGCGTGAAGAGGCGCTCTTCGGCGTGGGGGCGGTCGGTACGGTGGACGATGTGGAGATGCTCCTCGGGTGGATGCGCCAGAGCGATGCGGCGCTTCAGGAAGCGGCGCGCCGGGCGCTCATCCAGCTCGGCGACGTGCGCGTGGATGCCGTGCTCGCCGCGCGTGTGGGCGCGTTCGCGGGCGACGCGGCCTTCGCGGCGAAGCTTCTCGACGTGATGGCGCAGCGCAACGCGCTCGGCCACGCCTCGGCGATTGTGCCGTTCCTCTCGCATGCGGATGGGGCGGTGCGCCGCGCGGCGTTCCGCAATCTCGGCCAGCAGGGCGGCTGGGCCGAACAGGCGGCCGTCCTGGCGGCGGCCGTGAAGGCGAAGGACGAGAAGGAGCGGCGCGAAGCGCGCAAGGCCGTCATGAAAATCGCGCGCCGCGCGGGCGGCGTGCAGTTCAAGGTGAACCGGATCGGCACGTGCCGCTCGGAGGCGTGCGGTGTCGCCGACTTCAACAACGACGGCAGGCCCGACGTCATCGCCGGCCCGAACCTCTATCTTGCGCCGGACTTCAAGCCCCTCAAGGTGCGCGAGGTGAAGACCAACGTGAACAACGAGGGCAAGGGCTACGCCCACGACTTCATGAACCTGCCGCTCGACGTGGATGGCGACGGGAAGATGGACGTCGTCTGCGGCGACTGGTTCTCGCAGGAAACATGGTGGTGCCGCAACACGCTCCCCGCAGGCGGCATCTGGGCCGACCGTGTGATCGAGAAGCCGGGCAACATCGAAACGGGCACGCTCGTGGATTTCGACGGCGACGGCAAGGCGACGGACGTTCTTCCCGATACACACGTGGTGCGACTCTATCGCCTCGGGCAGGGCGGCACGCTCGGCGGGCACTTCGCCGCGAGGACGGTTTCCAATTCCCGCGATGGATTGGGACGAGGCTGCGGCGACGTGAACGGCGACGGGCTCAACGACATCCTCGCGCCGGCCGCCTGGTACGAACAGATGAAAGACGGTACCTGGAAGCGCCATCCGTGGGCGGTGAAGGAACTCGGGCACACCTCGAACCTGATCGTCTACGACGTCAACAAGGACGGCCTCAACGACGTTCTCGTGAGCGATGCGCACAAGTGGGGCATCTTCTGGTACGAGCAGCTCAAGGCGCGCGACGAGAAGGGCGAAATCCAGTTCAAGCGCCATACGATCGACAAGACCTGGACGCAGGCGCACTATCTCGCCTGGGCCGATATCGACGGCGACGGCGTGCCGGAGATCGTCACCGGCAAGCGCTTCATGGCGCACAACGGCGGCGACCCGGATGAATACGGGCGGCTGGGCGTGTACTACTACGACTTCACGCCGGGGCCGAATCCGGAATTCCGCAAGTACGTCATCTCGTTTGACGACGACATCGGCGCGGGCATGAACATCGTGTGCGCCGATATGGACGGCGATGGAGACCTCGACCTCGTGACGACCGGCAAATGGGGCGGCCCCGTGATTTTCGAGAACAAGACGAAATAAGGAACGTGCATGATTCGCACTTCGCAGGAACTCGCCGATGTCTGCGCCCGGTTGCGGGCGGAGGGCGTGGCGGCGCTCGATACGGAATTCGTGTGGCGCGCGACGTACCGCCCGCGCCTCGCACTCATCCAATTGGGGGCGAAAGACGGCACGAGCTGGGCGGTGGATTGTCAGCTGGGGTTTGCCCCAACTCCGCTTGCGGAGCTCCTCGCGGATCCCAACACGGTGAAAATCCTCCACGATGCGCATCAGGATCTCGAACATCTCCATCATTACACGTTTGCCAAGCCCGTGAATGTGTTCGATACGCAGCTCGCGGCGGCGTTTGCGGGATTGTCCGCAGGGCTTTCCTTGCAGAAGCTCGTGGCGGAGATCGCGGGCGTCACGCTTCCGAAAACGGAGACGGTGACGGATTGGACGCAGCGCCCGCTCACGGAGGCCCAGCTCGCCTATGCGCTTGACGACGTGCGCTATCTCGGCGACGTGCGCGCGGCGCTCCTCGCGCGTGCCGATGCGCTGGGAACGCGTGCGTGGATGGAGGAGGACATGCTCCGCTACGAAAATCCGGCCGCCTACGGCGACCCGGATTTCAACGAACTCTGGAAGCGCGTGAAGTGCGGGCGGACCCGCCTGACGGGGCGTCATTTTGCGATTCTCCGCGCGCTTGTTGCAACGCGCGAGGCGAAGGCGGTGGAATGGAATCTGCCGCGGAGCTGGCTGGCGGACGATCCCTCGCTCGTGGAAATCGCCGCAGCGGGCGTCGCGGAAGCGGGGCGCCTTCGCTTCCGCCATCGGCTGCGCAATCGCGCCCAACGCGACCTCTTCGCGGCGGCCCTCGCCGCGGCGGTGAAGGAAGGGCTTGCCGTGCCTGAAGAGGCGTGGCCGCTCGACCCGCATCCGCGCTATCTCTCGGCCGTCATGGACGCGGCCGACCAGGCGATCGCGTTCCTGCGGGAACGGGCGGCGGAAATCCACGTCGATCCCCAGGTGATCGCGAGCAGGGCGACGGTGGTCGCTTGGGTGGACAATCCCGACGACGGCGCAAATCCCCTTGCCTCCGGCTGGCGCTACGAGACGGTGGGCCGGGAGATTGCAGAACGGTTTCAGGTGTAAGCGAACGGAAGAACGATATGGAAAAAGGCGAACTTGATGCGGAGTTGGCGGAAGAGATCCGCGCGCGCGTGCTCGGCGAAGGCTTCATGAAGATCGTGCAGACGGTGCGGCGCGGCGGGAGCACGTTCCGCATTTCGATGCGTCCCGTAGAGCTGGGCGGCGAAACGCGCTATCAGGCCGAGATGGTGGACGACGGCCAGGTGCGGGTGAAGAACTTCGATGCGAACGGCGCGGCGGAGGGCCTTGAGGAGATCATCGCCCAGAAGGGCGCGCGCGACCTCCACTTGATGACGGCGAAGGGCGACCTTCACGTGCGCGTGACGAAGAAGGGCCACGTGATGGCCACGCGCAGCGCGGAGATGAACCGCGCCGTCGTCGTGCAGCCGCACGACCGCGTGAAGAAGACGCCCCTCACCTCCTTCGATTCGGCGGCGCTTCTGCGCGTCATCGGCCTTGCGGACGGCGAGGGCAAGATCCGCGCCTCCCTGCGCGGCAAATACGATCAGGTGAACGAGTTCCTCAAAGTGGTCGCGGACGTGCTGAAAACGGCGACGCCCGTACCAGAGTCCTTTACGGTGGTGGACTGCGGCTGCGGCAAGGCCTACCTCACGCTCGCGCTCTACTTCTATCTCACCCACACGCTCAAGTTCCCGGCGGTGACGATGGTGGGCGTGGACCGGCGTGCGGACGTCATCGGCGCGGCGAAGAAGATGGCCGAGCAGCTCGACGTGGCGGATAAGGTGCTCTTCGTAGAGGCCGATCTCGAAACCTTCGACCTCGCCTCGGCCCTCCAGTCGAACACGCCCTCGGGCGAACATGCGGACGCGGTTCGTGCCGACATGGTCATCTCGCTTCACGCCTGCGATACGGCTACGGACGAGGCGCTCGCGCGCGGCGTCGAATGGAAGGCGCGCTACATCGTTTCCGCGCCGTGCTGCCAGCATGAGCTGCAGAAGACGATCGGCTCGAACGCGAACGCCGCCTTTGCGGGCGTGCTGCATCACGGGATCCTGCGCGAGCGGATGTGCGACATTCTCACCGACGCCTTCCGCGCGATGATTCTGCGCATTCTCGGCTTCAAGACGCAGGTGGTGGAATTCGTCTCGCCCGACGCGACGGCGCGCAACATCCTCCTGCGCGCGGAGTACGGCGTGAAGCCGGGGCAGGGGGGGACGGTTTCCGAGTATCTGGACCTGCGGGATTTCTGGCATGTGACGCCATGGCTTGAGACGCGTCTTGAGGCGAAGCTCAAGGCGTTCCTCACGCGTTATCAATAAGGAGAGGAAGAAATGCCGATGTACGTTTACGAGGCGAAGGCGCCGGAGACGGGGTGCGCGAAGTGTGCGAAGGGGTTCGAGATCATGCAGTCGATCAACGACCCGAAGCTCACGACCTGCCCGGCTTGCGGGGCGACGATTTTCCGCGTCATCCAGGCGCCGGGCCTTGGGCGCTCCGAAACCGATTTGCACTACCGGGCGAAGCGGGCCGGTTTCAAGTGCCTCAAGAAAGTGACGAAGGGCGAATACGAACCGATCTACTGATCCCGAGAATGTTTAGACATTGACGGCGGCGGCCTGTTCTGCTAATATTATCGGTGAACGACGCGCGCGCCGACCGGTGCGCGAGAGGATCAATCGAAAAGGTGAAGAGAATTTATGTTGACTGACGAAGAAGCGAAAATCGTTTCGCACGAAGCGGCGGGGCCGGGCTATCGGTTCCTCGTCGTCTCGGCGCCGCTACTGGCTGCGGCGCTGGTGCCGGGGCAGTTCGTGCATGTGAAGGTGCCGGCCTTGGAGGCGAGCGCCTTGCGACGGCCGTTTTCGGTGTTCGACGCCGATGCCGAGGCTGGTACGGTCACGGTGATGTACAAGATCGTGGGCCGCGGCACGGAAGCGCTTGCGAAAGCCCAGGCCGGAGAAACGGTGAAGGTGCTCGGGCCGCTCGGCCACGGCTTCCCGCTCACCTGCTCGGGCGTGCCGCTCCTCGTGGGCGGGGGCTATGGCGTCGCGCCGCTTCACTTCCTTGCGCGGCGGATGGTGGCTGCGGGCCTGAAGCCCATCCTCTTCGAAGGCGGCCGCACGAAAGACGACCTTCTGGCGCTCGATCGCTTTGCGGCGCTCGGCGTGGAGGTGCGCCTTGCAACGAACGACGGCAGCGCGGGCGCGAAGGGCTTCGTGGTCGATCCGCTGGATGACGTCCTTATCGAACTGCGGCAGGCGGGTGAAAAGTTCGAGCTCTTCACCTGCGGGCCGGATGGCCTCCTGAAGGCCGTTGCGCAGCGCGCGACGGGCACGAATTCGCCCGGCTGGATTTCGATGGATCGCCACATGGTGTGCGGCGTGGGGGCGTGTTTCGCGTGCATTCAGAAGCTCCGCCTGCCGGATGGCACGGTTTTCAACGCGCGCTGCTGTGTGAACGGGCCCGTCTTCGCGGCGCAGGATATCGTGTGGTGAGGAGGAGCGGAAATGACGAATGAGACGACTTGGGCGATCGATCTTTCGGTGAACCTCGGGGGGCTCGCGATGCGTACGCCCGTCACCACGGCGAGCGGTACCTTCGGCTACGGGCCGGAGTACGTGGGCGCGCTCGACTACACGAAGCTTGGCGCCGTGACGGCGAAGGGCGTGCGCCTTTCGCCTTGGGACGGCAACCCGATGCCGCGCCATGTGGAAGTGTTCGGCGGCCTCGTGAACGCCATCGGCCTGCAGGGGCCGGGCGTGGAGGCCTTCGTGGAACATTACGTGCCGTTCTACCGCACCACGGTGGGCAAGGTCGTGGGCGAAGCGAATGTGCCGCCGATGATCGTGAACATCTGGGGCGGTTCGGTGGAGGAATACGCCGAAGTCGCGCGGCGCCTTACGGCGGCTGCGACGGCGGAAAGCCCGATTGCGGCGCTCGAGATGAACGTGAGCTGCCCGAACGTGAAGGAAGGCGGGCACACGTTCGGCCAGGATCCGGCCGTTCTTGAAAAGGTGACGGCGGCGGTGCGCGCGGCGACCACGCTGCCGCTCATCGTGAAGCTCGCGCCGAACGTGCCGGATTTCCGCCCGTACGTGGCGGCCTGCGAGGCGGGCGGCGCGAATGCGCTCGCGCTCGTCAACACGATTCCCGCGATGGTGATCGATATCGAAACGCGGCGTCCCGTCTTGGGGAACCGGGCGGGCGGCCTTTCGGGCCGCGCCGTGCATCCCGTTGCGGTGAAGGCCGTCTATGACGTCTATCGCCTTACGAAACTGCCGATCCTCGCGATGGGCGGCGTCTATGAGGCGAAGGACGCGATCGAGCTGTTCCTGGCGGGCGCGACGGCGGTTGCGGTGGGCACGGCCACTTTCACGGATCCCGGTACGGCCGCGCGCGTGACGGACGGCATTGCCGCCTACTGCGCGCGCAAGGGCATTCCCGCCGTGCGGGATCTCGTGGGCGCGCTTGCGGAATGAAACGATTTTGATTTTCAACACCAAAGGAGAATTCGGAAATGACGTCAAGAAGAGATTTTGTGAAGGCGGCTCTGTTGACCGCCGGTGCGACCCCGTTCGTGGGGTGCGGCGCGACGACCTTCAACATCGGGAACGCGAAGGCCCACCGCCCGTCGGCGTCGGCGCGCGTGAATCTGGCGGTGATCGGCTGCGGTACGATGGGCGAGGGCAACATGCAGGGGTTCCTGATGGATAAGCGCGTGCAGGTGACTTGCGTGTGCGACCCCGTGCTGAAGGCCGAGCGCTACAGCTACAACGCGAAGATGACGGGCGGCCGCGAACCGTTCCGCGATATCGTGAACCGCCGTTACAAGGGCACGGGCTGCAGGATGGTGGCCGACTGGCGCGAGGTGATCGCCGATCCCACGATCGACGCCGTGTTGATCGCAACGCCCGACCACTGGCATGCGCTCATCGCGATCGCCGCGATGAAGGCCGGCAAGCACGTCTACTGCCAGAAGCCGATGAGCTTCGGCATCAGCGAAGGCATCGAGATGACGCGCGTGGCGAAGGAAACGGGCGTGACGTTCCAGGTGGGCTCGCAGCAGCGTAGCGCAAGTGAATTCCGCGTGGCGTGCGAACTTGTGGCGAGCGGCTATATCGGCGAGTGCAAGACGTGCGACATCGGCCTCCCCGGCGGCAACAAGGGCATCTGGGGCCGTACGACGGATTGCACGCACCAGAAGGCGCCGGCCTATTTCCAGCCCGACGGCATGTGGGACCTCTGGCAGGGCCCGGCCGAACATTGGGAAAACAACGCCTTCATCCCCGGCATCCATGCGCCGATGAGCTGGCGCTGGAACAGCCACACCGGCGGCGGCCAGATTACGGACTGGGGCGCCCACCACCTCGACATCCTCCAGTGGTGCCTCGGCACGGAAACGTCCGGCCCGGTGGCGATCGAGAACATGACGCACGACCGCGACGTGAACGACCGCTACTTCGACTGGGCGGGGCATTACTCGTTCGACGTCGTCTACGCCAATGGCTTCCGCGCGCATGTTTCGGACAAGTTCAGGAACGGCCTCAATTTCCACGGTACGAAGGGCGATCTCTTCGTGACCCGCGGCGTGTTGAAGCGCCCTGAATTCCTCAAGAAGTGGAACGAGAGGAAGGACCTTCGCGCCGGCGACGTGCACCTCTACGCGCCGCGCGGCGGCGTGGGCCATGAGGCGGACTTCATCGACGGCATCTACTCCGGCGGTCGTACGGCCTGCCCGTGCGAAGTGGGCCACCGCTCGATCACGATCGCGCAGCTCGCGAACATCTGCGAGCGCCTCGGCATCTCGGGCCTCAAGTGGGATCCCAAGGCCGAACGCGTGATCGGCAACGACGCCGCCCAGGCGATGACGGTGGTGAAGCACCACAACGGCTGGAAACTGTGAGGCGCTGGGCTCAGATCGCCGCCGCCGTGCTGCTCGGCGGCGCGGTGGCGAGTGTGGCCCTCGCCTGTTGCGGGGCCGATCGCGCATTGGACTTCATGAAGTACTATGCGGCGATCGGCACGGTGGGTGCGCTCGGCGTGTTCGCGGCGAGCGCCCTCGCGTTCAAGGCGGTATGGCGCCGGCCATCGCTCATTGCGCTCCATCTGGGGCTCGCGCTTGTGCTCGGAGGCTGGGTGTTCAATGAGTTCGCCGGCCCTCGCGACGGCTATCTGCAGCTCCGTGCGGGCCAGGCGGGCCGCGTGGCGGAGGAGGGTGCGGCGGCGAGCGAAGGGTTCGTGCTCGAGCTCAAGGATTTCACCATCGACCGCTGGCCCGATACGGGCACGGTGCGCCAGTATACAAGCACGGCGACGATGGAGACGACCGACGAGGAGGGCACCACGACAACCCGCCCGGCGACGATTTCCGTGAACCATCCGCTCGTTGAAAAGGGGTGGTGGGTCTACCAGTCTTCGTTCGAGGAGATGCCAAATCCCCATACGGGCGAACCGCTCTTTTTTACAATCCTTCTGTGCGTGAAGGATGTGGGCCTGCCGCTCGCGACGGTTGGGGGGGTGCTGCTGATTCTGGGGGCGCTTCTCTATGGTCTGGGAATGCTCGTGAAGAGGCGCGGCGAACGGGGCGGCGAACGCGCCCAGGCGCGTCCTCCCCGAGGGGGCCGGGCGCTCTTTGCGGCTTATGGCGCGGTGTGTGCGGGCGTTGTTGCGATGCTTGTCCATCGGGGGCTTTCGACGGGCCATCCGCCGCTTCAGAACCTCTATGAATTTTTGATGTGCGCGGCGGCGATCATCCCGATTTGCACGTTCTTCGAAGCGCGGGGCGCGGCGGAGAAGGAGCGCTTGCGCACGCTTCTCGTCGATTCGCTTTTGCAGGCGCTCGTGTTGATTCCCGTCTGCTTCGTGATGGACGGCAAGGTGAAGCATCTGATGCCGGCCCTGCAGAGCCCGTTCTTCGTGCCGCACGTGGGCGCCTACGTGATCGGCTACATCTTCCTCGTGCGTGCGGCGCTCGGCGTGGGGCGTTCGCTCGTGGGGATCGGGTTCTTTCTCCTCACGTTCGGTCTCGTCCTCGGCGCGGCGTGGGGCAAGGTGTGCTGGGGCCACTGGTGGCAGTTCGATCCGAAGGAAATGTGGTCGCTCGCAACGTGGCTCGCCTACGCGGCGTATTTCCATTTACGCGTGCGGCTTTCGCCGCGGGCCCAACAGGGTTTCCTCGTCGCGGGTGCGGTGATGATCGTTCTCACGCTCACCTGGATCAACCTCTCGCGGATCTTCACGGGGATGCATAGTTATGCATAAGCAAGGAGGCAATATGAAATCCGTTCTTGGGCTTTTGGCGCTCGCGTTCGCCGTGGGCTGTACGACGGCGCTGCCGCCGGGCGAGCTGGAGGCGATTCGCGCCGCCGGGGCGCGTTCGCGCGAGCGTCTGCCGCATCGTGCCGTGGGCGGGTATGGCACGCTCGAACAGGCGAAGGCGCTTATCGCCACGGGCGAAGCGGAGGAGATCGACTACTGGCGCCTTGCCGCCGAACCCTCTGCGGCGGATCGTGCGGCCCTTCGCAAGGCGTTCGACGAGGCGGGTGGCCGCGCCGTGCAGATTCTCGGGCCAACCGAGAAATTCCAGCGCCGGGACGCGGCGGCCGCGCTGCGCGTGTGCGGCAGGATGCCCTTTGCCGTTCTTGCGGCGGGCACGGATCGCGCGCTTCTCGTGGACGAGGATGGCGCCGTGGCATGGGAGAAGCGCGGCTGCGGAAACATCCACTCGGTCGTTCGGCGGGGGCGTTACGTCTACTATTCGAACGGTTCGCTCTACCGTGTGCCGCTGTCGCAGGAAAAGTGGGCGAATCCGCAGCTCGTGTGGCGCCCGGACGATGTGACGGGGGGGGGCGTACTCTGCTTTGCGCCGACGGACGACGGCACGTTCGTGATGGGCGTCAACTCGACGAGCGAAGTCGTGGAGTTCGATCCCGAAACGGCGAAGGTCGTGGCGCGCTTTGCCGTCGACGCGAAAAACGCAAAGGGCGAATTGCCGCCGCCGCACGGGCGCATCCGCTCCGTCCATAAGATCGGGCGGGGGCGATACGGAACCTATCTCGTGTGCTGTGCCGGCGCCGAGACGGTGCGCGAATACGAAGGGTACGGCAAGTGCATCTGGTCGGTGAAGGCGCCCGCCTTTGTGTTCGACGCGGTGCGGCGGCCGAACGGCAACACGGTCGTTTCGCATGTGACGGGCCTTACGGAGTATACGCGCGAAGGCAAGGTGGTGTGGCAGCTTGCGCCGGCGGACCTGCCCGACTTGAAGGTGGCGAATTTTACGGCGCTCGACCTCGGCGAGAACGGTAATCTCATTGTGGGCACGTGGGCGAACGGTACGCCGGATGCCTCGCACGTGACGGCGTTTGAGGTGACGCCGGAGAAGCGCGTCGTATGGGCTCTTGCCTCTTCGACGGATATCAATATGATGGGGGTGCGGAGGGATACGGGAAGGACGGGGTGCGTACGATGAAGACGATCGTGACAAGACTTTTAGCGGTAGCCGCCATTGCGCTTTCAAGCCTGTGCTCGGCTCTGCCGCCGATCAAGCGGGGGGCGCTCATCGGGGGGGCGACGCCGCAACGGACGGCGCCCGCCGCTTCTGCGCGAACGCGTACGAAACCGGCCGCGAAGGCGCCGGCGGCATCGACGCGCAAGACGCCTCCCCAAACGGGGAAGTCGGCCGCCGCGGGGATGGGCCCGCTCGTGCCGTATCGCAGCGCCGTGGCGATCGATGCCGTCTCGGGGCGGATCCTCTTTGCCGATCATGACGCCAGGGCCTCCTATCCGGCGAGCGTGACGAAGCTGATGACCTTCCTTCTTGTCCTCGAAGATGTGAAGGAAGGGCGCTACACGCTCAAGGATCGCGCGGCGGCGAGCACCTATGCCTCGTCGATGGAGCCGAGTTCGGTGGGCATCAAGCCGCGCGAGACGATGACGATCGAAGATCTGCTCTATTCGATCATGGTGAAGAGCGCGAACGATGCGGCCATCGTGCTCGCCGAGCATGCGGCCTGGGTGCGGAGCGGCGGGAAGGGGACGATTCCCGATGATGCCAAGGGCCGTGATCGGGTGGAAGCTTTTGTCGCTCGGATGAATCTGCGGGCACACGAACTCGGTATGACGGCAACGCGCTATGCTTCGCCGAACGGTTTACCGCCGGCGCGCACGGAGAAGCGCGGGTTCGATACGTCAACGGCGGCGGACATTGCAAAGCTCTGCCAGCGGATCGTCAAACAGGCGGGGGCGCTCAAGTATACGTCGTGTGCGGTTCATACGGTGACGGACGGGGCGGGAAAGCCGCTCACTCTGGCAACGCACAACTATTTCCTTCCGGGAAGCCGCGATAAAGAGGGTTGTGCGCGTCCCGTAGAAGGATGTGATGGCCTCAAGACGGGCTATACGGCCGTTTCGGGGTCGTCCATCGCGCTCACGGCCGCACGAAACGGCCGGCGCGTGATCGTGGTGGTGCTCGGGAGCGCCGGGCGGCACAATCGCGAGGCGGCGGCGGGAAGCATCCTGCGCGACGCCCTCGGGGCCATTTCCGTGTGGTGAGTTTTTCGGAAGGGTTGAATCATGGCGAAACAGAAGAGAAAGATCGTCGTGGCCTGCGGCGGAACTGGCGGGCATACGTTCCCGGGGCTGGCGGTCGCGCGGGAATTGAAGGCGCGCGGGCACGAAGTCGTTGTTTGGGCGTCGGGCCGGTCGATTGAAGGTACGGTCATGAAGTCGTGGAACGGCAACGTGTTTTCCACGGGGGCGAAGCCGCTCAACGCGAAAAATGCGGTTGCGAACCTCTTTTCGATCCTGCGTTGCCGGCGTGAGATGAAGCGTTTCGCCCCGGATGCGCTTCTTGCGATGGGTTCGTACGCGAGCCTGCCGCCGGTTCTCGCCGCCCGTGCGCGACGGGTGCCGGTTGTCCTTCACGAAGCGAACACGGTGCCTGGCCGGGCGGTCGATTTCCTCGCACGTTATGCGAAATCCGTCGCCATCTCCTTTGAAGAGACGGCGGAGCATCTGAAGGAACGCGAGACGGTGCTCACGGGCCTCCCCGTGCGGACGGAAATCGCGAACAAGCCGCGATTCGACGAGGTGTCGGGCGATGCGTTCTGCGTGTTCGTGACGGGGGGCAGCCAAGGCGCCCACCGCGTGAACGAACTGATGACGCAGGCCCTCGTGCTCGTGAAGGCGGAACTTGGAAAGCGTGCGGACGGGAAGAAGTTCTTCGTCATCCACCAGACGGGGGCCGCCGACGAGGCCGAAGTGCTGCGTCGCTACACGGCAGCCGGCATCCCCGCGCGCGTGCAGGCGTTTGAACGCGAGATGGGGCGCGCGTTTGCCTCTGCCGACCTCGTCGTCTGCCGGGCGGGGGCCTCCACCTGCTTCGAACTCGCGCTTGTGGGCAAGCCCGCGTTCTTCATTCCGCTTCCCAGTGCCATGCGCGATCACCAGCATTTCAATGCGCTTGCGTTCGTGAAGCGCGGTGCGGCGGATGAAGGCGTGCAGGACCAGCTCTCGCCGCGTACGCTCGCGAACTACATCCTTCACAAGATCGATTCGCCTGCCTCTCTCGCCCAGAAGGCCGAGAAGATGAAGGCGCTTGGCACACCCGATGCGGCAGCGAAGGTGGCGGACCTCGTGGAAAAGGCGTGCCGCTAACGGAGCGACCGATGAAGATCGCAGTGGGCTTGAGCGGGGGCGTGGATTCGGCTGTCGCGGCGGCGCGCCTGAAAGCGGCGGGCCACGAGGTGACGGGCGTGATGATGCGCCTCTGGAAGCCGGGCCGCTACGCGGGCGGGGCCGATGGCTCCTGCTTCGGGCCGGGCGAAGAGGCGAACATCGCCGTGGCAACGCAGCTTGCCGCCGCGCTCGCGATCCCGTTTCGCGTCTTTGATTTGAATGCCGACTACGAGCGCGAGGTGGTGGACTATTTCCGCGAGACCTATCTCGCGGGCCGTACGCCGAACCCCTGCGTCAGATGTAATGCGCGCGTGAAGTTCGGGCTTCTCCCGCGCGTTGCGCGCGCATCGGGCCTTGATTTCGACCGCTTCGCAACGGGCCACTACGCGCGAATCGTCGGACGAAACGGCCGCTGCGCGCTCCTCCGGGCGCGGGATGTCGCGAAAGACCAAAGCTATTTCCTCTATCGGCTATCGCAGGAACAGCTTGCGACGACGCTTTTCCCGCTCGGGGAATTGACGAAGGACGAGGTACGTGCCGAAGCGCGCGCGCGCGCGCTCAGCGTGGCGGATCGTCCCGATAGCCAGGACTTCTGCACGGGCGGAACGGACGATCTCATCGGCGCGGCGGATCGCCCGGGCGACATCGTCGATCGCTCCGACCGCACACTGGGCCGCCATCGCGGCTTCTGGCACTACACGATCGGCCAGCGCAAGGGCCTGGGCATCGGCGGCGCGGGCGAGCCCTACTACGTTGTGGCGCTCGATGCCGAACGCAATCGCGTGGTGGTGGGCCGAAAGAACGAAGCCATCGAAACGTCGCTTGTGGTGAAGGATGTCGTGTGGGGGGCTTGTGCGCCGCTTGGGCGCGAGGACGCGGTGCCGTGCCTCGTGAAGGTGCGGAGCGCGGGGCGCCTGGTGCCCGCGACGCTACGGGGAGAGGTGTGCACGTTCCCCGAAGGCATTGCGGGGGTCGCGCCGGGGCAGAGCGCGGTTTTCTATTCGCCGGATGGCGAAGCGGTGCTCGCGGGCGGGGAAATCGCCAGCGCGAGCGCAAATGTGTGAGGAACGAAGAGGAGAAATGAAAATGGCAGCGGATCAAACTCAAAAATCGGGTACGTCGTTCGCGCTCGTGCCGATCATGCTCGGCTTCTTCGCGATGGGCTTTGCCGATATCGTGGGTACGATCATGAACCAGGTGACGGGCGAATGCAACCTTTCGCCGCAGGTGGCCGGGTTCCTGCCTTCGATGATCTTCATCTGGTTCCTCGTCATTTCGGTACCGGCGGGGGTGATGTCCGGTCGTCTCGGGCGGCGCAACACGTGCCTTCTCTCGCTCGCGCTCACGGCGGCGTCGATGTTCCTGGGGCTTGCGGCGGGGCCGGGATCGCGCGTGTGGATCTACTACGCGGTCTTTGCGCTTCTCGGCATCGGCAACACGATCTTGCAGGCGGCCCTGCCGGCGCTTCTTTCCAATGTCACGGCCCCCGAGCAGCTCACGAGCCGGATTTCGTTCGGGCAGTTCGTGAAGGCGATTTGCGCGGCCCTTACGCCTGTTTTCGTATGGGCGGCCTCCGTGAAACTCGGCAACTGGAAACTCCTCTTTCCGATTTACGGCATCCTCACGGTCATTGCGCTCGTCTCGCTTGTCGCGGTGCCGATTCCGCGCGAGGCGAAGCGGGGCGGGCAGGGGGCGAGTTTCCTCGGGGCGCTGTCGCTCCTGGGCGACGGGCGCATCCTTCTCCTCGCGCTCGGCGTCTTCGCGGCGGTGGCGGCGGATGTGGGGTTCAATATCGGCGTGCCGGACATTCTGAAAACGCGGTATGAGGTCGAGGCGAACAAGGCCGGGATGGGGCCAACGGTCTTTTTCATCGCGAAGACGCTTGGCACGTTCGTGGGGGCGTTCGTCTTTGCGCGCGTCAAGCCCGTGCGGTGTTTCCCGTGGTGCGTGGGCACGGCGGCCGTGGGCCTTGCGGTGGCGTTTTGCGCCATGTCCCCTGAGTTGACAACGTGTTTCCTCATTGCGGTCTTCGTGGCGTCCTTTGGCCTTGCGAACGTGTTCGGCATCTGTTTCGGACTTGCCCTCGCGCGGCAGCCGGAACGAACGGACGAAGCGAGCGCGCTCATGGTAATGATGGTGGCGGGCGGCGCCGTGGTCGCCCCGGCGCTCGGCTTCGCCCGCGCGGCCTGGATGATCGACGGCATCTTCGCCGTCCTCGTCGTACCGGTCGCCTATCTGATTGTTCTCGCCATTGTCTCCAAGTTCAAATTCAAAGGTTGAAAAACATGAAAACAGGTTTGTTGACGGTTCTTACGGTATTTGCGACGCTCGCCGCGGCGGCGGAGCGTATCGACTGGTCGAAGGCCGAGTGCGTGCAGACGGGAACGCGGCTCGTGCGCCTTGCGCTCACCCGGCCGCGGCTCATGAAGGTCGCCGTGATGCGCATCGATCTGCAAACGCCGGGATTGCGTTTCTCGGGAACGGGGCGGGACGCGAATTGGGGTAAGCCCATGCCCGATTTCCCGAAGGGGACGATTCGCACGCGCCGCGAGCGGACAAGCGTGTTCATGCAGCAGGAACGCGCCGCCGGGCGGCGGGCGATCGTGGCGTTCAATTCCACGCCTTGGTCGCCGTGGTGCTCGCCCTACACGCATGTCTATGGCGATCCGGCGGGGCTCAACATTTCGGGCGGCGTGGTGATTTCGGACCACAGGCGCAAGACGAATCCGCTTTTCGTCGCCTGGAAGGGCGGCCGTTGCGAGATTACGGAGGCGATCCCCGCCGCGCGTTACGACGAGGTGGAAGTGGCCCACTCGGGCTTCGACATCCTCATGAAGGATGGCGTGCGGCGGCCGTGCGTGGCGAAGCACGCCGAACTCAATCCGCGGATCGCCTATGGCCTTTCGGCGAACAAGCGGTGGCTCTTTGTGATGACCGTGGACGGCCGCCAGCCCGAGTGGTCGCTCGGCGCCTCCTACGCCGACCTCTGCGACATCCTCGCGGATGCGGGCGCGGTGGATGCGCTGAACGTGGATGGCGGCGGCTCGACAACGCTTCTCTACTGGGATGAAAAGGCCAAGAAGCCCGTGATGGTGAATCGTCACAACGCCAATGGCTCCTACTCGAGAAAGAACGCCGTCAACATCGCCATCTCCCTTCCGTGAGGAACGGCGACCCGCTTGACGAATGAATTTTAACATGAAGGAGAACGCTATGAAACTGATGAGCAGCATTGGATTCGCCGTTGCGGTGGCGTGCGGCGCCTGGGGCGCGGCAGCGCCGCAACAGAAGGAACTCACCCTCGCGGCGCGTGGCGCGGCGGCGGCTTATACGATCGTGGTGCCGAAGGCGGCGTCGCCTTCGCAGCGCTATGCGGCGGAAGAGCTTCAGCGCTATACGGCGCGGATGACGGGGGTGATGCTCCCGATCGTCTCGGACGACCAACCGCTCCCGGCCAAGCGCGTGCAGATCGTCACGCGCACCGATAAGGCGCTTGGCGAGGACGGGTTCCAGCTGAAGGTGCAAGGCGAGGCGCTCACGATCGCGGGGTCTTCCGTGCGCGGCGCACTCTATGGCGTCTACGAGCTCCTCGAGCGTTTCGGCGGCTGCCGCTGGTATGCGAGCTGGTGCGAGAAGATCCCCGCGCGCGACGCATTTTCGGTGTCGGCGAAACTCGACGACACGCAAACGCCCGCGTTCGAGATGCGTCTGCCGTTCTGGTACGACGTCATCACCCACACGGAATACGCCGCGCGCATCCGCTGCAATTGCACCTGGCGGAATATCGAACCCAAGTTTGGCGGCGACTCGTACCGCTTCGGCGGCGGCCTCGGCTGCTGTCACACGTTCGACCGTCTTGTGCCGATCGAGAAGTACGGCAAGACGCATCCCGAATACTACGCCTTCCGTAACGGCGCGCGCCGCGTCAATCCGCCGCCGGGCGGCCGGCAGTGGTATCTGCAGCTCTGTCTCACGAATCCGGACGTGCTGAAGATCGTTGTCGAAGGCGTGAAGGAGCGTATCCGCAAGGATCCGGGCGCGCGTTTCTACGGCGTGAGCCAGAACGACAACTGGAATTTCTGCCAGTGCCCGAACTGCGCGGCCGTGGACGAGGAGGAAGGTTCCCACGCCGGCACGGTGGTGCGGTTCGTGAATGCCGTTGCGGCCGAGGTGGAAAAGGAATTCCCGGGCGTTCTCATCGAAACGCTCGCCTACCAGTTCTCGCGCCAGCCGCCGAAGAAGACGCGCCTCCGCCACAACGTGATTCCCTGCCTCTGCTCGATCGAGTGCGATTTCGCGCGGCCGATTCCCGAGAGCCCCTACCCGCAGAACATCAAGTTCTGCAACGACATCAAGGGATGGACGTCGCAAACCGACATGCTCTACGTGTGGGACTACACCACGAACTTCCGCCACTACACCTATCCGCTCTCGAACGTCTATGCGCTGCAGGGCAACATCAAGTTCTTCCGCGACCACAAGGTGAAGTGCCTCTTCGAACAGGGGGCCCAGCTCGGGCGGCATGGCGCCTTCGGCGAACTCAAGGCGTGGCTCCTTGCGAAGTGGATGTGGAAGCCCGATCTGCCGATCAAGCCGCTCCTCGACGACTTCTTCCCGGGCTACTACGGGAAGGGCGCGCCGTTCGTGCGGGCCTACTTCGAAGAGGAACATGCCATCCATCGCGCGTATTCGGCCGATCCGAAGCGTCCGTCCGGCATTTACGAGGACGTGATGTGCCCCGCGTTTTCGGACGCGTTTCTCGAAAGGGCGGCCGCTCTCTGGGCACAGGCTATCGCGGCGACGAAGGACGATCCCGTTGCGAACTACAACGTGCGCATGGGCGCGTTCGGCACCGACTATACGCGCCTTGAGCGGATGCGGCGGCGTCTCGTGGCGCCGGCCTATTCGTTCGTGCCGGATTGGAAGCCGGCCGCCAAATGGACGGACGCCCAGGCGCTTGCGCGTTCCCTCATCGCGCGCATGGACGAGGCGAAGGACATCTGCCTTTCGGAGAGCCGCCGGAACGCGGTGACGAACGAGTGGAACGTGCTTCTTGCGCAAAAGCCCGCGATGCCGAAGCGCGTGGAAGGGAACCGCCTCGTCCTCGGCGTGAACGACTTGATCCAATCGCGGCGCCCCCTCCGTACCTATACGGAGCTTGTGGATGATCCGGCCGCGAAGGGCGGGAAGGCGATCAAGATCCTGAATACGCACTACGAATGGTGCGTGACCTATCCGATGAGCAAGGTCGTTTTCGCGCCTGGCGTGAAGTACCGCGTGCGGGTGCATCTGCGCGTGGAGCCGAAGGCCGGTAAGACGGGCGAAGCGTTTTGGTCGGGCATCTACAATGGCGCCCGCAACCAGGGGAAGGGCGGCTGTCGCCCGAAGGTGACGGCGGTGAAGCCGGGATACCGGTGGTACGACATCGCGACGATCACGCCCGAAGGGTCGGACTACTTCTGGATCGGTCCAGGGTTCTACGATACGAAGGCGGGTGAAACAACGTCCATCGAAGGCGTCTGGATCGACGAGCTTGAAATCACCCCCATCGCGGGAAACTGAAGATTTCGGTTTGGATGGGCCATTGGAATGAAGCGTGTTGATCAAGGTGATTGAAAACGCGGTAGGGCGGTCGCCCCGCGACCGCCGCAGTCGGCGCGGGGCGACCGCCCTACCATCGATTGTATGAGCATAAGGTGAGGCTGTGAAGATAATGAAAATTAAAACGATTCTTTGGGGATTTGCACTGGTGCCGACGATGGTGTTGGGCGGGGTTAAGGAGATGAAGGCGGCCTTCGAGGCGCATCCGCCGAAGGTGCTGGAATCGACCTTGCTCACCTATACGGGCGTCAGGCCGGGATGGGATGTGTACAGTTGCTCGATTCCGTTCGAGTGGAAGGGGGCGAAGTACATGTTCGGGCGAGTCGAGCCGCGGGCGAAGTGGGCGAGCAGCGTGACCATGCTCTTCCGCGAGACGAAGAAAGACCTCTGGGAACGGGTGTTGGAATTCGACACGCTTGAAATCGAAGACCCGTCGATCTGTTTCATCAAGGGCGAATTGGTTCTGGCGGGAACGCGCGTGACGAAAGTGAATGGCCACGTGACGGATTATGCCTATGCGTTCTATCGCGACCGCGGGAAGGGGCCGCTTGATCTCGAATACTTCACGACTCCGGCCCCGCACCAGAAGGACGTGCGCCTGGTCGAACTCAAAGACGGGCGGATTGGCGTCTTCACACGTCCGCAAGGAGGCGCATGTGGACGTGGCCGCATCGGTTTCACCGTCATCAACGGACTCGACGAGCTCCGTCCCGACAAGCTCGCGAACGCCAAGGTGATCGACGGACTGGTTTCCGGCGATGAATGGTGCGGGGGCAACATGGCCTATCTGCGGTCGGACGGGAATATCCTCGCGGCGATTCATTTGTGTTTCAATGAAAAGGTCGATGGCGTCAATCGGGCGGTCTATACGAGCGCCACGTTCGTGCTCGATCCGGAGACGCGGAAGGTGAGCGACTTGCGTCTCTTCGCGACGCGCTCGCTCTTCCCGCCCTGCGAGGCGAAGACGCCGGGGCTGGTCGATTGCGCGTTTCTCTCCGGCATTGTGTTCAATGCGGATGGCACGGCGGATGTCTATTCCGATGTCGCCAACACGCGCGAGGGCCGCATTCGCATCTTCATGCGCAAAGAGTGAAATCTGCCTCATGCCCCAGGCACGGTTCTCTGGGCGCGTATCGGAGCGTTTTGTGGGGACAGTCCCCGTGGATCACATGTTTCCGCGGGGACTGTCCCCCCTCAACATTCGTTCCACCCGATTCATTGCCGCCTCCATTTGCCGTTCCCGCGCGCTCACGCCACACGGTCCCAGACGAACCTGCCGCAGTCTTCGAGGGCCTTCGCGAACGACGGACAGGGGAAGTCGCGCGGCAGCCCGTCCGCCGCCGCCCGCGCGAGCGAGGGGTCGTGGCCGATGTACACCCCGCGGGTGAACGCGGGCACGCGGAGGCGGACCGCCAGCGCCGCGCTCATCGCCTTGTCGTCCTCCCCCCTCGGGACGCGGAGCGCGGTGTCCCTGAACGTGAAGATCGCCTCCATGACGGCCCGGGCCTCCTCCCACGGGCGCCCGAGCAGCCTCTCGTACCCGCGGCGGCTCGCCTCGG